>CAYPGE010000258.1:0-13388 GCA_964409865.1 uncultured Pirellulaceae bacterium | reverse complement strand
ATCGCGTGACGATCGTCGACGACACGTCGGAGAGCCACAACGTGATCAAGGTCTGGGGACCGTACCGGTCGCGATAGTCGGGGCTGCGCACCGGCTTAGCGAGCCCCTCCACAGTAATCCTCTGGTTGCGACCGGCGATTGTCGGTAACATTCCGGCCTATGTGGTGGTCGTAGAGTTCGGCGGGCCGCGAGCCCTGCTAGGAGAAATTCATGCATCAGCAGATCAACCAACTCCATGATGAAGCGATGCGTCGGATGGATGAGGCGCTGGACGCTGAACGGCGGGGAGACGAGCCGGCGGCACAAGCGGCGTTTCGCCAAGCTTTCCAGCTTGAGCGGGCGGCTGCCGAGCTGCTCCTGACGTTGGCCGACCAGCCCGAACCGAGTCGTTCCGTGCTGCTGCGGAGCGCCGCTTCATTGGCGCGGGACGCAGGCCAGTGCGGAGAGTCGCTGCGTCTGATTCAGATCGCCCTGGCCGGTGAGCCGCCGGCCGAGATCGCCGAAGAGCTTCGCGACCTCCTGGCTGCGATCGAACACGAACTCGGTCCGGCGGAGTCGGAGGAACAGAAGGTAGGCCAGTCCTTGCTCGAAGCAAGGCGTTTCAGCGACGCCGTGGGTGGTCTCGACCGGGCGCGAAGGTCGTTGGAAGCGTTGGGCCGCCTGGGATCGTGAGTAGGCGGGCGAGGAATACCATCGTCGGGTACGCCGCGCAGAAGCGACTTCGTTTGCCAGCCGCTGGCGAAACACCACGACCGATAGAACGCCCGTCAGTTCTACGCGAAGTGCGGATTCCAGGCGGTTGCGCCCGACTCGCGGCGGATGTTCCTGCCGATGAGAACGGTGGCCAAGCTGCCGGAGGCGAGTGGCTGAGCGATGTCGGAGCGCCATGCGACGGATTGACGCACGCGAAACGCTGAATGGCCCTGGCTACAGTCTCACGCGGGTACCGGTCTGGAAACTCGAGGAGTTGGCAGAGCAGTTGGACGGCTCTTTCCGCCTGCGCGTCCGGCCATTCTGTAACACCAAGCCAATGGGCCGCCCCTTGCCGCTCGAGCGCATTGTCACTTTCCAGCTTCGCTGCGAGTTCGTCGAACCTGCCACGCATGATGCGTTTCCGATCCACGACGACATTGCCGCCGCCAGCGACCGGCGTCTGAGCCGCGTCGCGGCTTGGCTCTGCGGCACCCAACCGAGCGGTGAAGGCGAAGGGCTCGACGTCTATCGCGAACGCCAGCAACACGCAGATGCCCGCGATTACGACAAGCAACTCGCGGAGCATGAATCTGGGTCGAGCTGATCCCTTGGACATGGCTCGTTCCTGGCAGACGAAAATGGTTTGCTTCAGCCCAGACAAGAAACTGGCGATGTCCGGCTACTTGAGTCCCCACTTGGCGCGCAGGTACTTCGTGACCGCCTCCGTCTCGTCGAAACGCAGGGAACGGTCGAAGATCAGGACCTCGGAGATGTCGCCGCCAAGCGTCTGGCCCTGGGTGGCCGAGGCGCCGAGAACCGTGATCCTGCCGAGGGCGGCGCCTCCCCGCTGCTGGAATGTGAACAGCCGCGGGGACCAGGTGGTCGGTTTCTGGCCGCCGGGCGCGCCGATCATCCAGTTCGGCAGCACCCACTCCTGCCCGACGCCCGTGAAGCTGGCGATGATCCGCTGCCAGTCCGGCCCGCGGGGCTCCAGCGACTGCGAGACCACGAAGACCGTGATCGGCTTCGGCTCGCCCTGGAGGTCCTCCAGTCGCAGGCTGCCGGTCCCCGTACCACGAACCGTCGGCTTGCCGTTCATCCCGTCCGCCACCCACTTCACCGAGCCGTTCGGCAACGCGGGCAGGGCCACGCGCCGGGCCGCCGACTTGTCCCGCCACGCGGTGACCGTTCCTTCGGCGGTGACGTCGAGCGTGGCACGGTCGGCGGCGTCCAGCCAGACCGCCAGCCCCTGGGTAATCATCGTCTGCTCGGTAATCGGCCCGTGGGGCGTATAGGCGAGGTTGCGCGCCGGGGCCGGCGGGGCCTCGGGGTCCTTCCAGTCCGCCCCGGCGGTCCAGCGCGGGCCGCCGAACTCGTACGCGCCCAGGTCGGGGGCCTGCCCCCGAAAGCCGTCCGTGATGCCAGCGATTTCGAGCCCCGCATCAATCGCCGCGGAGCCCTCCGTCGGGTAGCCGTCCTGGTCCACCGCGGCCGGCGCACAGTGCGACAACTCCGGTCCGAGTTCGCCCTGCACGAACTCCCACGGGTTTCTGGGGTTCATCGCTTCGTTGACGAGGTTGTTGAGGACCCGCGTGCCCTTCATCGTGGGCGTGTACCCGGAATAGCAGTACGTGCCGAACGGCTCGCGCACCTGCTGGATCGTGTTGTTGGCGACCATGTGATTCAGCGCGTCGCTGTTCATGCGGATGCCACTGCCGCTGCAGTTCCACACCAGGTTGTGATGGACGATGAAGTTCTTGTCAAAGTTGTCGAGGTAGATGCCGACCGTGCTGTCGCCGACGTTGTCGTGAACCCAGTTGTAAGCGATGATCCCGCCCTCGCCGTCCGTGCCCCAGGCATAGATCGCGCCGGAGTCGTTGTTGATCAGGTTGGCGTGGAAGAGGTCGCAATACTCGATGCGGATCCGCTTGCTGCCGTGGTGCTGGATGCCGTCGCGGCCGGTGCGGGAAATCGTGCAGTGCGAGACGACCGCGCCGACCGACCGCGCCAGGTCCAGTCCCCCGCGCCCGGTGCCCGCGTAGTTCACGTCGTGGATGATCGAGTTGGTCAGGCGGTTGTCTTCTCCGGCCATTTGCAGGCCCGTGGTCGCCGCGCCGTAGATCAGGCACCGCCGCCATTGGTTGCCCCGGCCGGTGATGACATTGCGGACCGGTGGGAGCTTTCCGCCGTCCCAATGACGCACGTGCTCGACGTAACGCAGGTGGCAGTCCTCGAGCACGCAGCCCTGCGCATCGGCCATGTTGACGCCCGCGCCGAGGATATCCACGCCCTTGAGTTCGATGAACGAGTGTTTGTTGAAATCGGCGGCGTAGTCCCGCTGCTTGACGGCCACCGAATGAGTCGCCGGCGATTGGCCGTCGAGTGTCCAGAGGTAGACCGTGCCGGTCTTCTCGTCGAGGAACCACTCGCCGGGGCTGTCGAGACCGACCAGGGAGCCCATCAGGACGTAGGGGTTGCCGGCCCGCGGCTTGTACGGGTCGGCGGCGTGGTATTTGTCCTTGACCTTCTGCTGCGTGGTGGGATCGAAGCGCAGGGACTGGCCGGGCTGGTAGTCGGCGATCCGCCGGGTCATGCTCACCCACCGCGAGCCGGGCCAGAACAAGACGATCCCGCCATTCCAGTCGCCTGCCGGGAGGTTTTGGTCCGCGAGCACCTCGTAGCCGGTGCCCTCCCCGGCGGCGGCGCGGTTGTAGGTCATCAACTCGCCGGGGGGCGTGTTCGGCCAGCGTGCCTCCGGCATCATCTTGCCGTCCACAAAGAGCTGGATGAATTTGAGATCCGTTGGCAACTTGTAGATGTGGCCCCGGTGCGGCTGCCAAGTACCGCTCAGCGCGTCCGCGCCGCTGAGGATCGGCCGCTCGCCGGGCGCAACCACGAAGCGGATCGGCTTGTCCGCTTCGCCGGATTTTGCCGGGCGGAGTGTCTCCCCGTATGTCCCCGCGCGGAGAAATACAGTGTCTCCGGGCGCCGCCACCGCCGCGGCCTTTCCCAGCGTTTGCCACGGCGCCGCCTGCGTCCCGGCGTTGGCGTCATTTCCGGTGGGCGAGACCCAGTACTCCGCCGCTGTTGACCGCTCCGCGATCCACAGACATAACAGCGCAAGGCACCATTCACAGCGATCAAGACTCTTCATCGCGAGACTCCTTCTACCTGACGCCCCATCACTTTTTGTGCTGGACGTCCAACGTCTGGCTTCGCTCCTGGACCTTCGGATCGTTCAGTTTCTCGTTGGGACGCGGATTTCCGAGCTGTTCTTCCCGCCCAGGACGGCCCGATCCTGGATGAGGACGACGATTCATAACGTCCCTCGTTGTCTTTGGTATGCGACGGCCGTCTTCACTTTGCTTCGGTTGGCTCGGCTTCGGTTTGCTCGCCAGGCAGGGCGTAGTACGCGCACTCGGCAAAGAAGAACTCGGCCATGTTCAGTTGGGCGTAGTCGTAGTGACAGATCGCCCGCCGCACCGGTTCGAAGCCGTCCTGGTACCCGGCCAGCGCGACGAGCGCGGCGGCGGCCAGCGGGTTCCGCATCCGGCTCGCTTCGTAGCGCTTGCGCTCTCCCAGGATGCTCCGGTCGCCGGTCGCCGCCAGCCTCTCGGCGTCGGCCTGCGTTTTCTGAGGAAACCAGGCCGGATACGCCTCGCGCCAGCGGGCGTGTCCGAAGACCTTCGTGTCGCTGTTGTCGAAGGTTTTGTAAGCGTCGATGACCGCCAAGGCCCCGCGCGCATTGACGGCCAGCCCCGTGCGGTATTGTTCGCCGACGTCTTCGTCCGTCTCCCAATCGGCCAGCCGTGCCAGGCCGCCCTGCGAACTGACGTAGATCCACAGCAGGGCGTCGTCGATGTTCTTGATCTGTTGGTGATCGTGGGGGTAACCCTCCGCGCAGATCTCCAGCCGCGTCTTGCCGGTCTTGTCGGAACGCTCGTGCTTGGCCCTCTGGTAACGTTCGAGCCAGACGCGGTCGCCGGTCACGTCGTGCATGGCCCGAAGGATGAACAGGTACATCGCGGCCCCGTGGTGCCGGAACATCTTGAAATCGCCGCGGGATTGCCCCTGGAACGGGCCGTCACAGGGGCATTTCCAGTCGGCGGCTTCCAGCGCCTGGGCCACTTCCTTCATCTTGTCAACGACGATCCTCCGCTCCTCTGCATCGGGTATGCCGCTGGTCGCATAGGCGTGAAGTCCGTAGAACCACGGCTGCGTCTGGTCCTGCGAGCCCATCGGATAGTGGCATTTTCCGTCCGTCCCCATGCCGCGGGCGATGAAGCCCGGCACGTCCGAGACGGCCGCGCAGGCCAGCAGCCCTTGGGCCAGTCGCCGCGCCTTGTCACGGTCGGCCGCCGCCCCGTTGCGGCGGGCCCGCTGGCAGATCGCGGCCAGATACGTGCCGGTGAACATCGGCCCGTTCTCGATCGGACTCCACCAGCCGATCGCGTTGGGCTTGCCCAGCGCGCACTCTTCCGGCGTGGGCAACTCGCCGACGTAATCGTGAATGAGTCCCTCCGGGCCGATGAACTTGCTCCACAAGGCCGCGTGCGCCGATTCGACCGCCCGGTCGAGTTCGCCTTGCGTCACTCGCCCGGTCGCCGGTGACGATTCCTCGGCGGCCTTGCCGTATTGAATCGCCAGGGATGCCGCCAGCAAGACCCCCAGGACGCTCGTTCGGTGCTTCGTTGTTTTCATTCCGCCGCAGTTCTCCTTTTGCGGGCGTGCAGCAAGGGGGCACATCATGAACGCACGCTTGGCATCGTTCGAGCAATAACTGTTCAGTGTTTATTGTTGATCATCCCACGGAGTGTGATGGCTACTCTGACGAGCCGACAGTTACTTCTCGAACGATGCTTACTGCTTCTGGTAAAAAACCAATTGGAACGAGCGCGGCGCAAGCTTGACGGTCCAATTCTCCAGTTCGGAGCCTTTGACGGTCTTTGTCGGGCCGTCGTAGCGTTCCGTTTGGTACTGGGCGTTGGGCTCGATTCCGCCAAGCTTGAACGTGCGGGACTCCTCCGCCGCCGCGCCCCGCCGGAAGACAATCGCGAAGCCGGCTTTCAAATCCGGCCGGTCGCATTGCCACGCACACCACACGTCGTCGCCGGCGGCGGTTTCGTCGGTCAGTTGGTAGAAGTCGCCCAGGTAGAACGGTCGCATGCGGATCGCGACGTCGAAGACCTTCTTGAACCAGGCCGTCTCGGTGTCGGTGATCTTGCGGCGGAGGATCCCGCCGTCGAAGTCGGACGGCGTAATGACGGTTCCCGAAGAGATGATGCTGAACGCCGCGTAATCGTCGCCCACCGGCACGCAGTTGAACTCGCAGCCCTGGAACGGCAAATAGGGCAGGAGGTTGAGCGTTGCGTTCTGCCCCAGGATAAACGCCGTATCGCCCGGCTTGCGCCCGATGTAGTAGTCGCTGCGGCAGTAGGTGTGGGCTCGCGAAATCATCTCGATGTCGATGCGCCGGCCGCCGGACGAGCAGTTCTCCTGCAGGATGTCCGGGAATCGCGATCGCATGTCGTCCAGGAATCGGTACATCCCGGCGATGTGCTTGGCCTCGGCGATGCCGACGCGATCCGCCGCATCCATGCCGCGCCAGACGGGGCCGGGGTCCATGTTGAAATCCTGGCGGTAGACATCGATCTGGTGCTTGGCGATGATTCCGTAAACCGTATCCTGGATCCAGCGGAGCGCTTCGGGATTGCCATAATCGACCAACTGCCCGTGCCGGTACTCCGGATGCGCCTGCAAAATCGGCGCGGAATCGGTCATCCGTTCCGGCTCGAACCAGAGCAGGAATTTCAAGCCCGCTTTGTGGACTGCGTTGGCAATCGGCAGCAGGTCGCCGGTCGGATGCGTGGTCGTGTTGACCCGCCAGTCGCCGACGTACTTCCACCAGTTCGGCCCGCAGTTGGAATACAGTTCGTCCTCGTGCGGCGCGCCGTACCAGCCCGCATCGACCCAATACGTGTCGAACGGCAGCTGGTTGTCGAGGCAGTATCGCAAAATGTCGGCCATCATCTGCGGCGTCTTGTTCCCGCCGCCCGACGCCACGGCCAGAATCGGCGGGATGACTTGCCCCTTCGAATCACGCGGGACCTTGTTCTCCAGCATGAACCGATGCACCAGCGTCTTGAATTCCCGCCGCGTCTGGTTTCTGCGGGCCAGCACGAGGACGGACGGCTGGCGAATCGTCTCTCCGGGCATCAGCCGGAAGTTGGTCCGCTCCATGCCGATTTCGACGTCGACCGCTGTGCCGGTATTTGCAAACCGCGCCTTCCACGACCCCGTCCAGCCGATCGCGAACAGATAACCGTGCTGGTCGTCGAGATTCAGTTCGAGGAATGGAATATAGTCGTTCGACGACCGCCCACAGGTCGTCGCCAGAACCTGTTCTTTTCCGGCCTCGATCGTGAACGTCTCCGGGACGAAGTCCGTGGGCTTGCAGGTGGAACCGCGCAGGATGTTGAGCACAACCGGCTTGTTCGATCCCGGATTGTCCACGGAGAGCTTCAGCGACCGGAAGTTGGCGGCAATTCCCGTCGGCTCCGTCTTCGAGAGGTTGGTTACCAGGACGCGGTATTCCTCGGCGGGAAAGCCCTTGTAGTTCCTACAGTCGAGGCGAATCTGCAGTCTCCCATCTGCGGCGGTCATCGTTCGCGACTCGGCGGCACAGCGCGCCGCCTCGGTCTGCGAACCCGCCACCATTGCCCTCGCCCACGAGCCGTCCGCCTGCGCCGGCTTCCCGTCGTAGTCAAACGCGGGCCAGCAGGTATTCAGCCGAGGGACTTGTGCCTGGGCAGCAGCCGGAAAAACCTGCCCCACCACAAGGACGAACAACAGCATCCATCGTTTCGGATTCATCCTATTCCTCTCCTTATTTCCACACGAGAAAGCGGACGCTTTCCGCAGGCACCGCTTCCGCTGCGTCCACCGGTTCGGTTTCGCCTGGCGCAAACACACCAAGGAGCTGTCGTCCCTTGGCGGAAACAGTCACCGCTTGCGGCGTGCCGCCGTAGTTCCACACCACAACGCCCAGCCGGCCATCCTGGGCAAGGAACCCGCGCGCGACGGTATCCTGGCCCTCGCAGCAGAAGCCTTCGGTGTCGATGAAGCGGCCACGTTTGAAAAAGTCGGCAAAACGATCCCTCATCGCGATCACCTCACGCAGGTACTTCGCCGCCGGCTCCAGCGGGGTCGAGCAGACCGCGGCAACATTCGGGGGCGAGTTGCAGTCGGCATACTCCTCCGGCGCCGGCAGCGTGCCGCCGAGGTATTTCACATCGGCCACATAGCGCGACTCGATCTCGTGCCGCATCCCGTACAGGCACGCCTGGTTGGTCACGTTTCGAGTGGACATCGGATTCGGGTTGCGCTGCGTCGCGATGATCTCCGGGAACGTGTAGAAGAACAGATCGGGGAAGTTCTTCTCTTGGGGCGCCGGGAGGAAGGGATAAAACCCGCTGCCGCAACCGTGGAAGTAGGGAAAATCGGCCATCAGACCGTCGATGACCCATTCGGTCATGACG
This sequence comes from uncultured Pirellulaceae bacterium, assembly GCA_964409865.1. Classification (GTDB taxonomy): domain Bacteria; phylum Planctomycetota; class Planctomycetia; order Pirellulales; family Pirellulaceae; genus Anammoximicrobium. The sequence goes on along the minus strand of CAYPGE010000258.1, from coordinate 5,157 downwards.
ACGAAATCAGGCCGGCGCGCTCGCAGTGCCTCCGTGAGTCTCTTGGTGAGCTGAAACCGACACTCGGCCCACGCCTCGTTCGGTTTGGCATGTCCGTGCGACTCGTTGTAACAAAACCCCGGCCCACCGATGCCGAACTGATCGAAAATCAAGCCATCGGCGCCAAGCTCCTGGGCCTGGACGCCAAGTTCAACCAGCTGCTGATACCATTTCTCGGAACCAAAACACGCCCGGGCGAAGGTCGGATCGGGTGTCGATTTGAATTTGTTGTAGCGGTCCGCATACGGCTCCCCGTCGGGTTGCAGCGAAGTACACTCGATGCCGTGTTTCTGGTAGAAATCGCTCGCCGTGTCGAGCAATTGCCCGTTGGCGTAAAGCATCACCTTCTTGCCGCGTTTCTGCACCCGCTTGATCGCCGCCTTGAGTTCCTCGGACCCGCCCATCTTCGGGTCGGGGATATAGTCCGGATAATCGCGGTCGTGTCCGCCCTGCGCCCAACCGAAGAGCCCCAGCACGTCGAGCCCCCACTTGTCGGCGAGATCCGCCACGCGATCCAGCTCGTGGTAACGGAACATCAGATCACCGTTCTGCTGTTTCAGAATGCACAGGAACCAGCCGGCGTTTTCGTGGCGGACCCAGTCGGGCATCGGCGCCCATTTCAGCCACGTGTCCGCCCAGGCGCGATAGCGCCTGGCCGCCGTGTGCCACGTACCCGCATACGGCATCGCGACCGCCGGCGCGGACGACCAGCTCTGCCCATTCATGCAGTAGGACTCATTCTCAAGCGAAAAATCGTAGCTGCCGCCCCGATTGGCGATGGCGAAGGTTTTGCGCGAACTGTGCTGATCGTGGCACGCGAGGTAAAGTCCCGCTTCGCCGCCGTCGATCACCGAATACTGCATCGCCGCAGCCTGGCCCGAAGGATAGGTGAAGCGACGCAGCTTGCCAAATTCCTTGGGCGTCGCCACTCGCTCCCCAAGACAGCTCGGCAGCAGCACGGCCAGCCCCTGGTGGTCGGCCCCGGTTTTGCGGATATCCAACAGGATCGGAAACTTGAAATGCTGCACGCACCAGCCCGAGGCGCGGTTTTCGACCTGCGCCAGAAACTCGAACTCATCACCCGCCTGGCGAACTTGAAGCGTCAAGCCGACGTCCCATCTCTGCTCACCATGCCGAAGTGAGTCGTAGCGAAACTCGGCTCCCTTCTCGATGGCCGAGAACTTCGGTACGTTCTGATTGCCGGGCGTGAAGCTGATGGCGTCGCTCAGTTTGAATGGGCTTTCGCCTTTGGCAAGCGTGATGACCCACATTTGTTCGGGCTGAACACTCCAGATCGGGCAGTCCGCGTTTTGGGTCGTGAAACGCATCGCGCCGCTGGGAGCGATCCTGAACTCTCCCGCCGAATTCTTCAGCACGACCTTTTCCGCAAACGCTTTGCGGATTTGCGGAATCCAGATTTCCGTATAGCCGGTGCGGTTCATGTGCAGATTGTCGTCGCGGAAGATGTCCTTACGCGGCTCGCCATTTCCGTCAAGCATGTCCTCTGAAACATCGATGTACGTAGCGTGAGGCAAGCGGTCGCAGAGTTCCTTGCAGAGCTTGTTGGCTTCGGTCATGGCCGGCCAGAGCTTCCAGCGGGACCGGCTCGGTTTGAGGCTGATGAAGTAGATTTCCGCTTCAGGCAAAGCGGTGTGGATTCGATCGAGGAACTTTTCGAGGTTGTCGCGCACCTGCTCGGGAGAATACTTTCCTGCGATATCGTTTTCGCCGCAGTAAAACACCACCTTGGCCGGCTTGTAGCGGATGATGTACCGGTCCACCATCAGAAGCCAGTGGGGGATGATAGCGCCGCCGAATCCGCGATTGATGGCGTTGACGTCCTTGAAATCCTCTGGAATCAGATTCCAGCCGGTGATGCTGGAACTGCCCGCGAAAACCGTGCATCCGGGGGCCGGCATGTTCTCGGCATCCTGCCTGTCGAAGTCTGCAAACCGCTTGTGGTATTGCTCCAGCGATGCCGGCCACAAGAGGGGCGTCTTTTCGCTCGTCTCTGAGGTCGCGACCTGAGCCCGCGCCGCCGCGGACAGCAGCAGGGCCAGAGCGATGGTGAGTATTGTCTGTAACTTCATGAGCATGTTCAGCTCCCTTTGAAATAAAGAAGGCGACCATCGCAATCCGCATTCTAACGCCATGGCGGGAAACACGTCGCTCAGCATTGCCCGTTCACATGGTTTCATCTCAGTGCCTCTCAGGCAAAGGAGTGACAGGGTGCTTTACCGGCCAAGTTGCTCGGACACCGTCTTGGTAGAGGCCGATCCTCTCAAACGGAATTGTCTTGAAACCCATTTTCCAGGCAGGCGAGTCGTCGCGGAGCCGGAAGTCTCCGGTCTTTTCGTCCACCAACTTCGGGTCGACGTCGACCAGGTTGTTCTCGATGGTCACCAAATCATAGGCACTTCTCTGAATATGGTACCACCACTCGTCCTGCCGCCACGATTTGCTCTCAGGTGGATGCTCCCAGCTCATGCGCCGGAGATTTTCGCCATCGCCGCGCCAAAAGATGTTGCCTCGCAGGATGTTCCCTTTCGGCCGGGATGGCTCGTCGTCGAGCATCGTCGCCAGCTTGGGAAAGAGTGTACTGTACGGCCGCTCCTGGAATCGGACGCCGTTCAACACACCGGTCTTTCGCGCCTTGTCGAGTCTTGGGTCGCCATATTGAGCGGCCCAGTTTCCGGGAGCGTAGCGGGCATCCATGTGGAACGCTTGTGGGCAGTCGATAAACAGGTTGTTTTCGACCACGTTGTCGCGTCCTCCGCCAATGAAGACGGGCCGCAGGACCTGATAGAAAACGTTCCCTTGGATGGTTGCCCCCGAGTTCGCATCGTCCAGATAGATCCCGTTGCAAGCACCTCCGTCCTTGCCGCAGAGATGGTGCAGGTAGTTGTGCTCGAATACCTCACCCCGCATGCACCAGCTTCGCCCACCGTAGATTGCCCCACAATCATGGGATTCCTGGCAAACATTGTGAATTTCGTTGTGGTCGAACCAGTGTAGCGGCCCGCCATAGACGATCGCCGAATGCGGCGCGTGATGAATCAGATTGTTCGAAATCTTGAGACCCACGCCCGTCATCAGGATGCCGGGGCGATACGTCCGGTCCCAGCGTGCGAAGTGATGGATGTGGCAATTGACGACCGCGTGACTGGCGGGGGTGAGTGTCTGCCTGTCACCCCCCGCCAAGAAGACCCCACCGCCGCCAGTGCCGGTGATGTCGCAGCCGTAGACAGGACAGGACTCGCCGTCGACGATCGTGACGGCGTAGTTCGACACGTTTCGGATCGAACAGCCAACCACCTGGCAATCCTCGCAGTTCTTGATCCGCACCGCTGTGCCGCGAGCCGCTTCGAGCCTTAACCCGCGCAGTGTCACGTAAGCGGTATCGGTCATCTGAAACAGTCCGTCGCTGACAGAAACCTCCACGCAAGCTTCCTCCAGCGGCCCCGGAGGCCAGAAGTAGAGAACTCCTGTCTCGCGATCCAGGTACCATTCGCCCGGCATGTCGATCTCGCAAAGCATGTTGAACCCGAAGAACCACATGCCGTCCCGGTAGCCGCCGTAGGTGTGATACGGCTCGGCAAGCTTGATGATTCGTTTTTCGGGATCGATCGACTCGATCCTTTGTGTCTGGATGACCCAGTCGCGGAACCAGTAGCCTCGGACCATTGCATCCTTTTCATTCATCCAGCGGCTCGGGCGGTCGTCGACGCAGCTGAAAATCCCCTCTCGACGGCCGGGCAAGCCGCGGACTTCGAACTTCGTCTCGCCCAGCGCCTTGTCGATGTGCGTAAAGCCTTCGTTGGGCCAGCGTGCGATCGGCATCGGCTTGCCGTCACAGAACAACTCAAGTCGCGGTTCGATCTTCTCGCCGGTCCGATCGACAACGCGTTTTGCAGCCAACGCGTCTCCTTGCGTCGCTTCGCCTTGGTTGTCATCCTGGTGGTGGCGCCACTGGACCTCCCACTCGGCGTCGTGCAGCAGGTCGCCATACTCGGTCACTCCGAGCGCTTTCAGGTCGGCCTGATAGACCTTGCCCCGGGCCGCTGGATCGAGACGCTCAAGCACCGCAGGATTGGTGACCGCCTGCCACGCTTTGACAGTCCGGCTGCCGCAGATCGTCACCTCCTCGCCCGGACCGGCGCGATAGACGATTCGCGCGACGGCCGTGCCCGAATCCTCCGCAGTCAATTCGACCGGCTTCGCCAATTCATAACGCCCGCCAAGCATCTCCACGGCAAAGCCGCCTTTGGGCAACCCTCCCGAAATCTTCAGGGCGCGGACCTTCTGCTGCGCTGCGGCGATCGTCGCCAGCGGCGCACGCTTGGACCCATCGCCCGCGTCATCTCCTGCGGGAGAAACATAGATCACCGTTGAGGAATCCCCGGTTTTTTCCGCGGCAGGCGAGGAAAAGCAAACCCATACGACGCAGAGGCCAAGGACGTATCGTGTAGGCAAGCATCGTTTCATGACCGCTATTTCTTCTCCATACTTACGTGGTCAACCTCGAAGTCCAGGGGATATGCGGGAACTTAGGCCGTGACCAAGCACTAGTCACCTCCTTCGCGCTTCCTCTGGTCGTGCTCGATCAAGTGGCTCCACTTCGTGCTTCCGCGTCTCACACGTCGATCGGCAAGCCGCAGGCCTCCAGATGGCATCTGTGTACAAGGTAATCATGCTCGTAGGTGTACGGATTGACCATCTCCCTGTTCAAAACAGCGGCAAACTCCCGCCACTGGTCTTCGTAGCGGTCTTTCAGGGGCGGCATATCCACGGTTTGGATTCCTTTCTTGAAGCCGCCGCGATCTTCCTCCAGGGCCAGCGTGAGGACTCCGCCGGACATGTTCCCCTGGGATTCGATCGGCTGAATGATGATGCTTCCCTTGTCGCCCATGACCTTGAAGCGTCGGCGCTGGAAGCCCTTCGCCTCGGTGATGGATGTCCGGATCGTGGCCAGCCGATCGCGGGAGAATTCGAAGACGGCCAGGCAGTTGTCGAGTACGCCGTCCGCACGGGTCTGGCGCAGATAGGGGGTGATTTTTGCCGGTTCCCCCATGAGCGAGACGACGATATCGATCAGATGGCAGGCCAGAATGTACGCGA
>CAYPGE010000257.1:0-13398 GCA_964409865.1 uncultured Pirellulaceae bacterium | reverse complement strand
AAGGTCGGCGAATTCGAATGGGATCCTCGCAGTTATCCGGCCAAACCGGTTTGGCAGCGAATGATCATCATCTCGGCCGGCGTGATCATGAATCTGGTCTTCGCCGTGATTTTCGCGGCCATCGCGTACAGCCGGGGCGTCAGTTACATGCCTTGCCTGGTGGGTGGCACCGCGCCCGGCGACCCAGCTTGGGTCGCCGGCATCAGCGCCGGCGACAAGATCCTTCAGATCGGCCGCACCGGCCGCCCCGACGAACAACTGCGATTCGACAAGGACCTGATGATCGACGTGACGCTCAACGGCGCCAAGCATCCGCTGGATCTGCTCGTACGTCGTGCGGGCCAACAGGAGACGGAATGGCTTTCCCTGACACCCACGAACCGCTTGGCAGATCTCGATCGGCCGGCCACCCTGGGTGTGCGGAACGCCGGCACCACGGTTGTGGCGGGAGTCCAGCGCGACGCGCCGGAATTCAGCCAGGGCGCCGGCTACGGCGAATTGCTTCCCGGCGACGAAATTGTCGCCGTCGACGGCGTAGATTTGCCCCGCGACTCTCAAACCGGGAGCATCCTGGAGCATGAACTGGAGCGTCAGCTGGCCCGCCAGATGACGAAGCCGCTGAAGTTGACGATCCGTCGCACGGCTTCGACGCCGGAAGCGGGGGCAGCCGTAACCTCCGCCGGCCCACCGCAGACACGGCAAGTCACCCTGCCACCGACCCGGCTGCGGACCACCGGGTTAGTGATGCAGATCGGCCCGGTCCTCGGCGTGCGGCAGGGATCGCCTGCGGAAAGAGCGGGCTTTCGCACGGGCGATGTGCTGGAGTCGATGGATGGCCAGAAGATCGGCGACGCGGTGACGCTGGCCCAACGCTTGCTTCCCTTGACCGGTCAGGAAGTGGCATTCGGGGTGCGGCGAGACGGAGCAACGCAGACATTGCGTGCGACGCCGGTCGCCCCCGACGCGTTCCGGGACGGTTTTAGCTATTGCGCGCCCGTCGGATTGGAGAGTTTGGGCTTGGCGTTCCAGCTGACGAACGTCGTCCAGGAAGTCATCCCAGACAGCCCGGCACACAAGATGGGGCTCCGCGCCGAGGATCGAATCGCCTCCGTCACGTTCCTCAAGGACGGCAAGGAGCTTCCCGATCCGATCGAACTGATCAAGGCGGAGTCGTGGTCGTCGGGGCTTTGGTCTAAACTGACGCGATTGTGGGGCAAGCCGTCGGAAGAAGCCCTCGCCGAGATCATCTTGCCCAACTGGTATCTTGTCCATACCACGCTGAACATGGATCCCAGCCTGGATCTGAAGTTGACGTATCGACGAGGCCAGGAGGCGGAGAGGACGGTGGCCCTGCACCCGGTCGAGTCGGACGACTTCTATCCGGCGAGACGATTTGCCACCATGCCGCTCTCGCTGGTCCGGACCGCCGACTCGTGGTCGGAGGCGTGGGTCTTGGGTTACGTCGAAACCCAGGTCAGCGTCAAGAAGGTCTTGGCCGTCCTGCAGCGGTTGTTCACGGGAAAAATCTCGTACCGCAGCTTGGGCGGGCCGATCATGATTGTCCGAGCGGCGGGGTCGGAGGCGTCGGAAGGACTGGCACGGCTGCTCGTCTTTCTTACCTTCCTGAGCGCCAACCTGGCCGTGCTCAACTTCCTGCCCATCCCGGCCCTGGACGGCGGTCACATGCTGTTCCTGGCCGCCGAGGGCATTCGCGGCAAGCCCGTGAACGAACGCCTCCAGGTCGCCTTGACGCTGATCGGCGTCGGTTGCTTGCTCAGCCTGATGGTGCTGGTGTTCGGACTGGATATCCAGCGGTTCTTTTAGTTCGAGTGTCTTCCTGTTGCCGCACTCCGGCGGGAAACTTAAAATGGCGGACAGGTGTGTGCTCTGCCTTCGTCCCAAGTTACCTCCTGCACAGAGAAAAGGATCTTCACCATGTTTCGGCGGTTCCCCAAGTGGTCCCTGTTGATGTTGTTGGCCGGGTTGGCGATGGGCCTGCTGGTCGGCGTGGGCATGATGATCGGCACTCTGGTCGCCGCCAAACAAGCTCCCACCACCGGTCTGCAGTTTCCGGAAACGTTGCTGCACGCCACCGCGTCGCACAGCGGCAAGTCGATGGCCATGGCCACAGGTTACGTCGATGACGAGGCCGAAGGTGTCTTTATCCTGGACTACCTGACGGGCGACCTGCAGTGCTTTGTGCTCAATCCCCGCACCATTCAATGGGGAGGTATGTTCAAGTACAACGTGATCAGCGACCTTGGCGTCCAGCAGGGCAAGGAGCCGAACTACGTGATGGTCACCGGCCAAGTTCAGTTCCGGCGCGGCGCGGGAGTGCAGACGCCCGCCATGTGCGTGGTCTACGTGGCAGACGCCAACACGGGCAATTTTGCGGCTTACGGCATGCTGTGGGACCGCACCATGGCTGCGGGCGGACGGCCACAAGAGGGCATGCTCAAACTGTTGTCAACGGGCAAGGCGCGGACGCTGGAAATCCGTGAGTAATGGCCGCCGGCGCACGAAGCCGCGAAGCAAGTTGTGAAGATCCTCGTCAACGGCCAGCCGCGCGACGTCGATGCCGGCACGACGGTCGCGCATCTGTTGGAAACGCTGGAGGTGGATCCCCGCACGCGGGCTGTCAACCAATTGCGGCCAGCACGCCGCGGATGTAGCCCACCGACTCCGCCAGGCCCGCCAACGGATCGTTCTCGTCCTTCTCGTGCTCGAACGAAGCGACGCGCGCGTAGTTGATTTTGATCAGCGTCCGCAGGAAGGCCGGGATGTCGATCACGCCGCGGCCGATCTCCACCGTCTTGCCTTCCGGCGCGGCCGCCGAGACGTCTTTGACGTGTACGTCCAGCAGCCGGTCGGCGAATCGTTCCGCATCCGCGATCGGATCCGCACCAATTCTCGCCGTGTGGCCGATGTCGATGCACAGGCCGATGCGATTGTCGAGTTTCTCGACTTTTTCGTAGATACTCTCCGGCGTGGGATAGATCTTGTCGCCCGGCCCGTGGTTGTGGATCGCCACCTCGATATCGAACTGCTTGACCTTTTCGTTGACCAGCGGCAGAACGTCCGGGATGGGTGCGGCGACGATCGTCCGCATGCCCGCCGCCTTGGCATAATCGAACGCCTGATTCACGTCCTGGCCGGTCTTCATCGAAACGACGCCGCACCCGTACAAGTCGAGCCCCGCCTCCTTGACCTTGGCCGCCGCCGCCGCGATTTGCTCGGCCGTGGCGTCCAGCGGCAGATGGAAGCTCTTCAAGCAGATGTGCGTCAGCCCTACCCGCTTGGTCATCGCCAATGTCTGGTCCAAGTCGAATTTCCGCAGCGTGTACGAGGCCAACCCCAGCGGAAACCGTGCCTTCTTCTTCGAGGCTTGCGGACCCTCATCTGCCGCGATTCCGGGTCGCCCGAAAACGGAGCCAAAGGCCAGCGCCGAACCGGCCACTCCGGCCAATTTGAAAAACCCGCGTCGGGATGGCGTGTCACAAGTTTGCATGTTCGTTCCTTTCGCTAATCGTTCTTGGTACTCGAATCTCAGATCTTGGATTTCAGATCTTAGATTTGACATTTGTGATTTGACATTTGAGATTCTGGATTTGAGATTTCAGATTCTGCATTCCGTCCCTTTCCCTTCATCCTTCATCCCTCTCCGCACCGCCTCCACCAGCCGGTCAATCTCCTGGCAGCTGTTATACAGGTGGCACGAGACGCGAATCCAACGGCGGTCGTTCCAGGAGACGATCGGCACCTCGATGCCGTCGGCGGTCCACAACCGGCGCTGCAGCGTCGCCGCATCGCCCGGCGGCAGCGGGACCTGGGCCATGCAGCCGTACCAGTCAGGCGAGTCGGGCACGATCGGCGTCTGGCCGGTCAGTTCGACGAGCCGCTGGCGAGCGTACTGGGCCAGCGCGTGCGTGTGCCGCCGGAACCGATCCAAGCCGACTTGCTCCAGGAAGTCGATCGCGGCGGGAAGTGCCAAATACGGCGACGGGTCCCGCGTGCCGCTCCAGATGAACTCGTCGCTCCAGGTCTCCAGTCGCGTTGGCGGCAGCCGCCCCCAGCTCAACAGCGGGGGGCGAATCCGTGCGTGATGCTGCGGCGCCACGTACAGAAAACCGCTGCCGAACGGCGCGCTGAGCCATTTGTGGCAGCTGGCGCAATAGAAGTCGCAGCCCAGCCGCTCCAAATCCAGCGGCAACTGCGCCACGGCGTGCGGGCCGTCGATGCATACCAGGATCCCGCGCCGCTTCGCTTCGGCGACAATCGCCTCGACCGGCAAGGTCACGGCCGTCGGCGACGTGATGTGGCTGACGACCAGCAACCGCGTACGTTCGCTCGCGGCAGCGAAAATGGCGTCTACAACCTGCTCGGCCGTTTCGATCGGCAGCGGCAGTTTGGCGATGCGCATGGCCGCGCCCTCGGCCGATTCCGCCGCGCGCCTCCAGATCCTCTGCACCGCTCCGTACTCGTGGTCGGTCAGCAGGACGTCTTCACCCGGCCCCAGCGGCAGGCTGTGCGCCAGCACGTTCATCGCCGCTGTGGCGTTCTCCGCAAAGACCAGGTTCCGTTCGTCCGCGCCGATCAGACCGGCCAACCGTCGCCGGGCTTGGAACCAGGCCGGCTCGAGCCGGCGGAAGAAGAAATCCATCGGCTGAGCGTCCATTTGTTCCTGCCAGGCGCGGCGGGCAGCCTGCACTGGCCGCGGCGGCGGACCGAACGAACCATGATTCAAATACGTCACGCCGGGGGCCAGGTCCCATTGGGAACGCCAATACGCGGCTTCGGCGGCATCCAGAAACTCGGACATGGGAGAATCGCAGCGGGCAGAGTCAGGCGGCCATTTACAACACGGAATTGTTGTATCACGCCGACGCCGTGAAGGCAAGGTTTCGCCGCCGCCGCGGGTCTTCGAAGTTGCGCGTTTTGACGGTCCCCACCGGCCCGGTGCCGGTGGATCCAGGTTTGGCGACCAGCGGGGTTTCGCGGGGCTCCGTTAGTTCCCAAACCCGATTCCACCGGCACGGGGCCGGTGGGGCATTCGCCTTGGCATGGCTCAGCCGCCGCTGTCCGTCTGTTCCACGTGCGTCCGCAATTCCTGCAGTTCGCGTTCGAAGCCGCCGGACAGGATGGGGAATCGGCACCAGGTTTTGGGGTCGAGGTTTTCGTCGTCCAAGTGAAACGACGGCGCATAGCGCTCCCGCTTCCACTGGTTGCGGCACCACAGGCGAAAGAAGCGTTCGACCCACAGAGCCAGTTGCCGGCGCGTGTAGGGTCCGCGGCGCGATTCGATGCGTTGCAGCACCTCCAGTGGCGTCAGCTTGTCGCGGATCGCCGCCCGCTCGATTTCGTCCAGCACGTCGTAAGGCATCAGGTCTTCCTCGTCGGTCTGTCTGGCCGCAGGGGGACGCAGTTCGGCGGTCGGCGGCTGCTGGTTTACCTTGGCCAGCGCCGGCAGCGGACCGATGCCCTCCGGCCCGTGACGTTCCATCCACACCAGCCAGCGCCGCAAGAATGCCTTGTCGATCCCGGCAATGGGCGACAAGCCGCCGCAGGTGTCACCGTCCATGGTCGCGTAGCCCACCGCCGCCTCGCTGCGGTTGCTGGTAGACAGCAGCAGGGCCCCCTGCAAATTGGCCAACAGCCACACGCTGGGCGCCCGCACACGAGCCTGGATGTTCTGCAGGGCCACGTCATCCTGCTCCCACGTCAACGGCCGCCCGACGGCTTGCGAGACGACGCCGACGTAATTCTGCACCAATTCGTCGACGTCAAACCGGTAGCACTGGGCGCCCACGGCTTCGGCCACACCGCGAGCCGCTTCCCACGTCGTGGCCGAACTGTTTCGCGTCGCCTGGTAGGCACAGGTCAGCAACCGCCGCACGACTTCTTGCGGTCCCGTGACGTCTTTCAAGCCCGGGATGTAGGACAGCTTCTCCAAGAATCCCGGCAACCCCAGTTCGCCGCTGCCGAACCGGATCAGCAAAGCGGACAGAATCGTCACCGTGGCCGAGTCCACCCCGCCGCTGATGGACACCACGAAGCCCCGCGACCGGCTCTTGCGCAGGTAATCGAACAGACCCAGCGCCACCGCTCGGGCAAATTCTTCCTCCTTGACGTAGGGGCCGTTTTCCCAGGCGGCCGAAGTCAATTCCAACGTTTCCGGCTGGATGACAGGGAAATGGAAGTCGGCACTGGCGCAGGCCGTTCGCTCCGCTAGGATGTCAACTCGAAACGTCCCGGCGCGGGCACGGTTCATCCGCGTCACGTCGACGTCCACAATGCCGGTCGTGAGACAGAAGTCGGCGTAGGAGAATCGCGGACCGACGGCCATCATCTGGCCGCCGCTGGCAATCATCGCGTCGCCGTCATAGATCGCGCGGCCGGCCTCGTTCCCCAGCAGGTTCGCGTACACGTAGCTGACGGCAAAGGCGCGGGAACCTTCGAGCACGAACCGCCGGCGAGTCTGGTGCTTGTTGAAAGCGAAGTGACTGGCGCTGGGATTCAAGATCACGTCGACGTTGCGGCGAGCCAGATCGGCGCCGGGCCGGTCGCTGACCCAGGCATCCTCGCAGATCTCGAAGCCCAGCGCGACGTCCCCGCACTTGAAGATCAGGTCGCCCAGCGGGTAACGGCGGCCGGCAAACTCGGTTTCCAGGCACACGCCGCCCGGCCACGGGCGAAACCAGCGCGGTTCGTAGTGGATGCCTTCGTTGGCCAGGTTCTGCTTGGCGACAAAGCCAAGGATCTGGCCGTCGGCCACCAGGCACGCGGTGTTGAACAGGGCGCCGCCGTACCGCAGCGGCAGCCCCAGCGACACAATCATGCCGCGGGTCTCAGGCAGGATCTCCAGCAACACCTCCTGCGCCAACCGCTGGACGCCCGGCGAATGAAAGGCATCTTCACAGCCGTAGCCCGTGATGCACAGTTCGGGCAGACACAGGATGCTCACGCGCTGTTCCCGTGCGGCGCGAATCGCGCTCAAGATGTGGCACTTGTTCTCGTCCCACGCCAAGGCGGTCTGGTTCAGTACGGCGGCAGCGACTTTGATCAGTTTCATGGCGGGGTCGGTGATCGGTGATCGGTGATCGGTGATCGGTAATCGGTAATCGGTGATCGGTGATCGGTAATCGGTGATCGGTAATCGGTAATCGGTAATCGGTAATCGGTAATCGGTGATCGGTGGTCGGTGGTCGGTGGTCGGTGGTCGGTGGTCGGTAATCGGTAATCGGTAATCGGTAATCGGTAATCGGTAATCGGTAATCGGCTGGCGGGGGGCCGACGAAGCTGCGCGATCTCTTGGATCCCGGACTTGACACGGCCCGGTTCGTCCTCATTATACGAGAATCTGACCAGAAAGGGGAAAGCATCAAATGTTCAGCGGCATTGTGGAACGTATGGGGACCGTACGTCGGCTGATTTCGGATCCGCCCGGCGTGCGGTTGGTGATCGAGTCGCCGGAAATCGCCCGCGATACGAAAATCGGGGACAGCATCTCGGTGAACGGTTGCTGCTTGACGGTGGTCGAGGTGGGCCAGTCGACCTTCGGGTTTGACGCCGGCGCCGAGACGCTCAGCCGCACCAATCTCGGCCGACTGCAGGAAGGCAGCCAAGTGAATCTGGAGCGGTCGTTGAAGGTCGGCGGCGAGTTGGGCGGTCACTTCGTCACCGGGCACATCGATGCCGTGGGGTGGCTGGACCAGCGTCTGGACGAAAAGGACTGGTCGACGTTCTGGTTCCGCATGCCCGCACGCTTGACTCGGCAGATGGCCAGCAAGGGCTCGATCGCGGTGGACGGCATCAGCCTGACGCTGGTCGATGTTGAAGACGAGCGGTTCAGCGTGGCGCTGATTCCTCACACGCTGGCGATCACCACCCTGGGGAAGCTGCAGCCCGGCGACCCGGTCAATTTAGAGACCGACGTGCTGGCCAAGTACGTCGAGAAACAACTGGCCAGCGGGTATTTGGCACGCGGCTGAGGATGGCATCTCGGAACGAAGCGCGAGGCAGAGCCTCGCGGAAACCGGTTCCCAAGCGGAGCTTGGGAACCAGAACGGAAGCGAAGTTCAGGAAATCAGAACGGAAGTTCAAGCGTCGGCCGGCGCGGGAGGCGATTCACTCTCGCTGGTGCTTGGGGTTTCCATTCCTCGGCCCTGCAAGATCTGCTTGATTCGCACGGTGGTGTAGATCTGGCGATGGCCGGTTCGGCGACGGAAGTTCTTGCGGCGAATGAACTTCTGCACGTAGATCTTATCGCCCAGGGCGGGGCCTACGACCTCGGCTGTGACCGAGGCTCCCGCGACGGTCGGCTGGCCCAACTTGAGGCCGTCCTCGGCCGACACCGCCAGCACCTTGTCGAACGTCAACTGCTCGCCCGGAGGAACATCCCGGTAGTCGAGTTCCAGTTCCTGGCCTTCTTCCACTTTGTATTGCCGTCCGTCGTCTGCAAAAATCGCGTACATGCCCAGTCCTACGAAACGTCTGTAGATGCTATCCTGACACGCGTCCCAAAAACGCAAGAAGGTGAGATTGTAGTCGAGCGATGGGCCGTTGTCGAGTCCTAAGCCCAGATGCCAGCCAATCTGTAACTTGTTGGCTGGTTTGCGGATAGCGAAACGGCCGTCCCGATTGTGGGGAAATTGTCCTCCTGCTCGCTTCATTTCCCCCCCCGTGGGAAAGGTGTTTGTCCACATGTTTGGACCGTTGAAACAGCACTTGACGGAGCAACTGGCTCGAATTCGAGCCGACGGCCTGTACAAGGCCGAGCGTTTCATCACCACGCCGCAGAACGCCCGCATCGGCGTGGCTGGCGGCGCTGCGGTCTTGAACCTATGCGCCAACAACTATTTGGGGCTCGCGCAGCATCCGGCCGTCATCGAGGCGGCTCGGATCGCTCTGGATCAGTGGGGCTACGGCATGGCATCCGTCCGCTTTATCTGCGGCACCCAGGTCCTGCACAAGCAACTGGAGCAGAAGCTCACCGGATTTCTGGGCACCGAAGACACGATCCTGTACGGCTCCTGTTTCGACGCCAATGGGGGATTGTTCGAAACACTGCTCGGCCCGGAGGATGCGGTCATCTCCGACGAGTTGAACCACGCCAGCATTATCGACGGTGTCCGCCTGTGCAAGGCCGCCCGCTATCGCTACAAGAACAGCGACATGGCGGACCTGGAAGCGAAACTCCGCGAAGCCTCCGGAACGCGGTTTCGCTTGATCGCCACGGACGGCGTCTTTTCGATGGACGGATACATCGCCCGCTTGCCCGACATTTGCGAGTTGGCCGACAAGTACAACGCGCTGGTGATGGTCGACGATTCGCACGCGGTCGGCTTCATGGGCAAGCACGGCCGCGGGACGCACGAGCACCACGGCGTGCTCGGCCGCATCGACATCCTGACGGGCACGCTGGGCAAGGCGTTGGGCGGAGCCAGCGGCGGATACACCAGCGGACGGCGCGAAATCATCGAGTACCTGCGGCAGCGTTCACGGCCTTACCTGTTCTCCAACACGCTCGCGCCGCCGATCGCGGCCGGTTCGATCAAGGCCCTGGAACTGCTGTCGGAGTCGACCGAGTTGCGGGATCGCTTGGAGCAAAACACGCGGTTCTTCCGCGAGGGCATGGCCCGCTCCGGGTTCACCGTTCTGCCGGGCGAGCACCCGATCGTGCCGATCATGCTGGGCGATGCCGCGTTGGCGACGCGGATGGCCGACGCGATGCTGGCCCAAGGGGTCTACGTGATCGGGTTTTCGTATCCGGTCGTGCCTCAAGGCAAGGCGCGCATCCGCACGCAGATCTCCGCCGCGCATTCGCGCGAAGACTTGGAGTTCGCGATGCGGGCTTTTGCCGAGGTCCGGGAGGAACTAGGATTGTAGGCCTTTATTCGTGTCATTCGTGTCATCCGTGGTCGAGTGATTTGGGCTGCGGCCACAGACCGCGTGTGGATTTTGGATTCCAAGAGAGGGCAAGCAAAGTGACGCACGATGTCGCACGACCGTTGCGAATGATGGTGATTGGGGCTCATCCCGATGATTGCGAGTACAAGGCCGGCGGACTGGCCGCGCTGTACCGTCAGGGCGGGCACGACGTCTGTTATGTCAGCGTCACCAACGGCCAATCGGGACATCAGACACGGTACGGGCCGCAGTTGGTTGCCGAACGGCGGGAGGAAGCGGCCGCGTCGGGGCGAGTCCTCGGTCTGGAGTACCGCGTGCTGTCCTATCCCGACGGGGCCTTGCAGCCGACGCTCGAGGCCCGTGACGAGATCATTCGGCTGATCCGGCAGTACGATCCGGATCTGGTGCTGACGCATCGTCCGAACGATTATCACCCGGATCACCGCATCACGTCGCTGCTGGTCGCGGACGCTTCGTACCTGCTGACGGTGCCCGCGATCGCCCCCGACACGCCGGCCTTGGCTCGGATGCCGGTCATCATGTACCTGTCCGACGACTTCCTGCGGCCTTATCCGTTTTCGCCGTCGGTGGTGGTGGACGTCGAGCCGGTATTGGAGCCGCTTGTGGACATGTTGGCTTGCCACCGTTCGCAGTTTTTTGACTGGCTGCCCTATAATCGCGGCGAACTGGACCAGGTGCCGAGCAGCCCGGACCAGCAGCGGCAATGGCTGCGGGCTTGGTTTGTGGGCCTCCTGGCGCCCTTGGCGGATCGCTATCGGGAGCAGATTATTTCCGCCTATGGGGAGGACCGCGGACGGCAAATCCGCTACATTGAAGCCTTTGAAACGTGCGAATACGGGGCGTCCTTGGCGCCGGAACTTCGCGCCCAACTGTTCCCCTTCTTGCCTGACGAGGGAGTGGATCAATGACGGAAGACGCTAGATGCCACGAAGGTCTGATCGACTGGCCTGCGGCTTTGGAGTCCGCGGGTGGCGACACAGCACTAATGCTGGAACTGATCGGAGTCTTCCTGGAGGAGGCGACGAATCAGATGGCAACCATCCGCCGTTCGATCGACCAGCGTGATATCGAGTCGCTGCACCGTGCAGCTCACACGCTGAAAGGGTCGCTACGGCTTTTTCCAACGAAAGTGGCTTCCTCCCTCGCGCAGGAACTGGAATCGTCGCTCAGGGAAATTGCGGACACCCTCAAGGAGATCGAGGCTCAGACGAAGGTGCTTCCGGAGGATCGTCGCGCGATCGAAAAGCAGAGACTGATGGAGGCCCACGGGATCACTCCCCCTCGCCTCTCGGCCGCCTTTGGCGGGGCTCAGAAGCTCCTGGGCCAACTGGAGCCGCAGATGGCGCTGGTCATCGCCGCCTTGAAAGGACGTTTGGAGCAGCAGACGCCCGGTTGAGCGTTCTGGCGTGGTTTCTCGGCCCGGAAGCCCCGTTTTTACCAGGAGTCAGGCTCTTCGATCAGTCCTTGCCGACGATACTGAGGGAACCCGCAGTATGACCGTTTCCGTGCTTTACTTGGGCGACACGAGTCTGCAGGGGGCGGCGGCCTATCTGGCCGGCTTGATCCACCAGGCGGGCTGGGCGTTCGACTATCTGCCCAGCCATGTGCCGGCCGAAGCGGCGTTGTTCGATACATCGCGGTCGTTGTACGTGTTGAGCGACTATCCGGCCCCCCGCCTGTCGCCTCCGTTGCAGCAGCGACTGGTGGAACAGGTCGAAGCGGGCACCGGGTTGCTGATGCTGGGCGGGTGGGAATCCTATCATGGCTGCGGCGGCGACTGGGACCAGACCGCCGTGGCCGCCGCCTTGCCGGTGGAAATCAGCGCTGCCGATGACCGCGTCAATTGCGATCAGCCGGCGCTCGTGCGTTGCGTCCTGGATCATCCCGCCGTGCGCGGCCTGCCGTGGGACGCGCGTCCGCCCTGCATCGGCGGCTACAACCGCGTTCGGCCCAAGGCCGAAGCCCAGCTGGTTTTGGAGACACAGCGATTTCAAGTCGTTCGCGACGGCGAGGACGTGCGGTTTGAGCTGGTGGGCAGCGATCCGCTGTTGGTCGTGGGGCGTTGCGGCCGTGGCCGCGTGGCGGCGCTGGCCACCGACGCCGCTCCGCATTGGGTCGGCGGCTTAATCGACTGGGGCACCGGGCGTGTGACGGCACACGCCCCCGACGCCGACACCATCGAAGTCGGCGACCTGTACGCGAGATTTTTCTGTCAACTCATGGCCTGGACCGCCAACCTGTGAAGCGCCCCGGCATGGCCAACCAACCCCTGATCCATCCCGGTCGATCACCACGGTTTCTACCAGACGATGACAACCGGCAATTGACAACTGACAACTGACGAATGACGAATGACCAATGACAACTGACCAATGACAAGGAGTCCGAATCATGCGACGCGACAGCGACAAGTACACCCAGTTTGGTTTGGTCCGCGACATGTTGGCCGCCACGGCCATCGTCGAGCGGTTTGATGCCCAGCAAGCGTTGGATACGGCGGAAGCCATCGCCAGCGTGGGGCGACTGCTGATGACCGGCGAAGGCTCCAGCCGCATCTTCCCCGCCAAGAACGCGATCGCCCACGCGCGCCGTCGTGGCTGGAAGTTGGAGCTGCACACGGAAGCCGCGCGGCAGTCGCAGGAATACGACTTGGACGGCTGGGCCGTCTTCGCTCTGTCCAATTCGGGGCGAACGCGGGAAGTGATCGAACTGTTTTCCAAGCTGCAGCAGCGCGGGCACGAGCAGCTGTACAGCTTGACGGCGTTTGCCAACAGCAAGCTGGAATCGCTGGCCAACAAGGGCTACGTTTTGGCCTGTGGCGAGGAGGGAGCGGTGGCAGCCACCAAGAGCGTAATCGAGCAGGCGCTGTTCTATCGCGCTTTGCTGGAAGCCGTCGCCGGAGAAAAACAGCTCGCGCCGCGACTGGGCGAACTCAGCCGCCAGTTCGAGCAGGCATTGACCATGCCCATCGCCCCAGAACTGGCCGACGCCATCGCCGGCGCCAGCATCATTTTCTGGGCCGGGCGCAACGAAGGCGTGGCCGAAGAATTGACGTTGAAAACCAACGAGATCACCCGGAAAACGGCCGACTTCCTGGAAGGCACCTACGCGGTCCACGGGATCGAGGAAGTAATGAGCCGCGATCAGGTCGTGATCTGGATCGAACCCTATGAAGGCTCGGAAGAGAAAATCGAGGACGTCTTGGTCAAAGGCGTCGGGCTGAAAGTGATCGCGGTTTCCAGCCGTCCGACGCGTTTCCCGACGATCCAGATTCCGGACGCCGGTGATCTGGCTGGTTACGTCCAGATGGCGGCCGGCTGGAATATCCTGGTCGAAGTCGGTCTGCGTTCGGGAGTGAACCTGGACAAGCCCGAACGGGCCCGAAAGGTCGGAAACGAGTTCACGGGTGGGAGTTAGTGACCGGTGATCGGTGACCGGTGATCGGTGACCGGTGATCGGTGATCGGTGATC
>CAYPGE010000256.1:0-13423 GCA_964409865.1 uncultured Pirellulaceae bacterium | reverse complement strand
TGGTACTCGCACATCGCGCTCAGCGGCGATCTGCTGCTGCTGTACGACATCCATATCATCGATGGCGTCACGTGGGTGCTCGGCCAACGAGCCGCCGCCGCCAGCGGGTCCGCGCGCATCGTGCGTCCCGATCCGCACGGCGACCGCACGGACTGCGGGGGAGTCGTGTTCGAACTGCCGGATGGAACCTGTTGGACTCATCACACGCAGCTGCTGAAAAACAACGCGGTGATGTACAACCTGGCCGCCGACCTGATGGGGCTGGAGGCCACCGCGCACATCGCTTACACGGGCCAGGTGTTCATCCGCGGCGGGTCCAAGCACTATTCGGGCGCCGCGGCCGGCGGCATCTATGAGGACGGAGCCAGGGCCAACATCGCCGAATTCTATCGCTGTGTCACGCAGGGGGAATTCGATAACGCGACCGCTCACCGTTCGGTCGACTGCACGCTGACAGGTATCCTCGGCCGCGAGGCCATGTTGCGAAAAAAGTGGCTGACGATGGACGAATTGATCAAGGAAGGCAAGACCCGCGAAGTGAATCTGCGAGGGTTGAAGGTATAGTGTGGCGTGTCGCTGCGCGGGCCGAAATTGCCTGCAGATTTCAGCAGAAAACGACGGGAAAACAAGGAAAGAAGGATGGGGGAGGCTGACAGAAAGATGGGGTGACAGAAAGACGAAGGGAGGAGCGGCGGAGGGGGGATGATGTGTTTCCGATCATTTTTCTGTCACCTCATTTTTCTGTCAGCTACCTCTTTCTGCTCGCGCCCACCCCAACGCGGCCCTGTCTCTTTGACCGATCCTGCCGGAGCCTCCACGAGGTCACGAGGTATCGAGAGGCCGAACTCAGTGTTTTTCCAGGGAGAACAAGATGCGCGAAACACGGTGGCAACGGGGTGTGATGCCTCTGGCTGTTCTCTTGATGGGGCTCAGCGCCAGAGGCGACGACGCGATTCCGTTTCCGGCGGCCTTGGACGCGGCGGCGGTTGCTGTCGAGCGGTTGGACAGCGTTCTGGACTACGCACTGTTGATCGGCAACGGGGATTTGAATGCGCTGGTCTACACGGACCGCGGTCAGTTGAAATTGAACCTGACCAAAAACGACGTGTGGGATGCGCGGTTGGACGCGCAGCGCGATCCGCCGTTGCCGACGCTCGATCTGGTCAAGAAATGGGCGTTCGACCGCGGGGCGACCCTGACCCAGAACGGCTCCGTCATCCTCGATGAGGGAGTGCAGTGGGAAGGGCCGGACAGCTACCACGCGCATCCCTACCCTTGCCCTCGGATTTGTGCCCGCCTGGTCCTCGGCGCGGCGTCGGCGGAACCCAACTGGATCCGCATTCGCGCCGAGGGCACCCAGAACGGCTGGGAATATCGCGACGGCGCCGGCGTGATGAGCATCGAAGGCAGAGAGGGAGCTTCCAACGGTTTCTCCTACGGCCCGATCCAGATCAACACGGGCCAGTACCCGGAACTGCAAGTGAAGATCTCCGGCACCGAGAATGCCCGCTTCTACGTCGACTTGATGGACGCTGATGGGAAGGGTTTCTTCGGTACTGGCTGGCAGGAGACGCCGACCGAAACGGCCGTGCGCAGCTTCAAATTGCCCAAAGATGCGGCGGCCGGTCAGGCGATCCTGTACACCTGGACCGAAGACGGCAAGCGGGCGGAGAACCGCTTCCAGGAAGTGGCGCTCGTCGGTCCTGGAGGCAAGGTGAGCCTGGATCTGGAATCCAAGCCCGAACCGACGTCACCCGCTCGGCTGGACATCCGCCGAGCGGTGGCCACGGTCGAAGGCAACGACCGCGGTGTTCCGCGAGCCACGATTCGGGCGCTGGCCGATCGCAACGCAATCCTGATCGATCAGGGTGGTGCTGGAAAGCTGGAGGCCGCCCGCTCGGGTGACTTACCCGATCCGGAGCAAACACAGGCCGATCCTGACGTGCAGACCATCCTGCAGCAGATCCCCGGCGATCCGGGCTGGGCGGGAATGAGTTTCGCCGTGGCCCTGGTGACGCGCGGCAGCCGGCAGGCCGTGGCCATCGTCACCAGTCGCGAGGCAACGGACCCGAACGCCGCCGCGATCAAGCTGGCCGGCGACGCGCTGGCGGCCGCGCCGGAGGCCGTCGTCAAAGCACACGAGGCGATGTGGGACCGATTCTGGTCCAAGAGCGGCCTCGAGTTGGACGACCCGGTGCTGCGGGCCATGTGGTACCGCAACCTGTACTTCCTCCGCTGCGTCGTGCGGCCCGGCGCCGTTTCGCCCGGCTTGTTCGCGAGCCTGGTCAGCGACGGTCCGGCCTGGCACGGCGATTACCACACCAACTACAACATCCAGTCGACCTACTGGCCGGTCTACAGCAGCAACCATCCGGAGTTGTCCGAGCCGTACGACCGGTTGATCGCCGACTACCTGCCGCGGGCGCGATGGTTGTGCAAGGAATTGTTCGGGTTCGAGGGTGCCTACATCCCGCACGTGCTGTTTGCCTTCGAGCCGCCGCCCGAAGCGTGTCAGGGGCCGACGCGGCGCCAGTACATTCATCATGTCTGGGGCTGGACGCTCGGCGTGGCCGGTTTCTCGGCACAGCCGGTCTGGTGGCACTACAAATACGAGCCCTCGCGCGAGTTCCTGGAGAAGACGGCCTATCCCGTGGTCCGCGAGATCGCCGACTTCCAGGCGAACTTCGTCGACGTTTGCGAAAAGACGGCCGACGGCAAGATCGTGCTTGCGCCGACCGTTTCGCCGGAGCACTGGGGCTGGACGAAGCGCTTCGAGCGGAATCGCAACTGCGCCTTCTGCCTGGGCATGTTCCGCTACGTGTTCGACGCGGCGATCGAGGGGGCACAGACGCTCGGATGCGACGCCGGCAAAGTGGCCCGGTGGCAGAAGGCCGTGACCTTGCTGCCCGACTATCCGCTGTCGGCCGACGAGCTGCCGCTGGTGGTCGATGTCCAGGGTGCGCCGCCCATCGGCTACAACATTTCGGTGCCGGCAACTCCTGTTTTCCCGTGCGACGTAGTGAGCATCTGGTCGCCGGCAGCCCAGCAGGAACTGTTCGCGCGGACGATCGGCGGCCTGCGGTGGAACGGGAACAACTCGGCCATCATGCTGTCCGTTTCGCGAGCCCGCTTGAGCATGCCGGAAACGCTGCCCTGGGTGCGCGAGGAGTTGACCGCCCGCTTGCGGCCCAACGGCACGTTGACGCTGAACCGCAACGAGCCCCGTTACGGTTTCAACAACTTCGGCCATTACACCGAACAGTTCGCCGCGTCGCTGGCCATCAACGAACTGTTGCTGCAAAGCGTCGCCGACGTCGTACGCGTGTTCCCCGCCTGGCCGCTGGACCAGCCGGCCCGTTTTCGCCAATTGCGGGCCCAAGGCGGATTCCTGGTCTCGGCCGCGTGCGAGAACGGCAAGGTGGGGCCGATTTCGGTCGAGTCAACCGCCGGTGGCCGCCTGCGTTTGCTGAGCCCCTGGCCAGCCCTCGAAGTCGCCGGCCCCGGCGGACAGGCCAGCGCCTTGGTGCCGAACGAAAAAGGCATCGTGCAGTTGGACACGCAACCCGGCCAGACGTTCGAATTCCGCGCCCGACGATGACGGGGCCTAAGGCATTCTTGACTTCGTACGTGACCTGTTGGAGACTTGAACCCGTCACTACGTGCTGTTGGTTCTCCCTTGTCCCTTGGGAGCATCGTGATGCAGAGAATTCTACTGGTCGGATTGGTCTTGGCATCAGGGCTGGCGCGCGCGGCGGAAATTGAGGCCGTCACGCAGCAAGCGGTGGGGCCGGTGCTGATTCGCAACGAACACAACACGTTGTTGCGATTGACCGTCACGGCGGCCAAGCCTTTCGTGCAACTCGAGTCCATCAGCGTGTCGCTGGCAGGTGCCGGCGATCTCGAATCGCTCCAGTTCTTTTTCACGGGCAGCGAAACCGGTACGTCCAGCGAACAGGCCTTCGGCGACCGGCTGCGGCCGGCGGAGACCGTGGTGTTTCAGGGCCACGCGCGGCTGGCGGCCGGGGCGAATCATTTCTGGCTGTCCTGCCGGGTCCGGGCGGAGGCGGACTTGTCGCACCGGGTCGATGCGTCGATAACGAGCCTCCAGACCTCGGCCGGTCGCATCCTGCCGCGTGATCAGACGCCTCAGGTGCGCAAACGCATCGGGATCGCGCTGCGCCGGCATGGGGATGACGGCGTGCATACCTACCGCATTCCGGCCCTGGCCACGGCGCCCCCAGGCACGCTGCTGTGCGTGTACGACATGCGGCGGCGGATGGGGCGCGATTTGCAGGAGGATATCGACATCGGCCTGCTCCGCAGCACGGATGGCGGATGCACCTGGGGCGCCCAACAGGTCATCATGGACATGGGCACTTTCGGCGGACTGCCGCAAGAAGTGAACGGATGCAGCGATCCGGGCATTCTCGTGGACCCCGCGACGGGAGAAGTCTTCTGTTTTGCCGTCTGGATGAACGGCAAGGCCGGAATGCACCAATGGAACAAGGGCGGTTCGGAGCCGGGCTTCGAGATAGGCAAGAGCGCGCAATTCATGATGGTCCGCTCGACGGACGACGGGCAAACCTGGTCGAAACCGCAGAATATGACGCGCGTCTGGAAGGCCCCGGAATGGATCCTGTACGCGCCGTCGCCACAGCAGGGCATCGCGCTGCAGGACGGCACGCTGGTCATGCCCACGCAGGGGCGCGACGCGCAGGACCGGTTCTTCTCCAACCTGCTCATCAGCCGTGACCACGGGAAGACGTGGACGGTCAGTCCGGCGGCGTCGCTCGGCAATACCGAGTGCCAGGCCGTGCAGTTGGCCGACGGTTCGATGATGCTGAACTGCCGCACGGAGAGCCCGACGAAGTTCCGTACCGTGGCCGTGACGCGCGACCTCGGCCAGACCTGGACGCCGCATCCGACCAACCGTAACGGGTTGATCGAGCCGAACTGCAACGGCAGCCTGTACCGGTTCGACTACCGCGAAGGAGACCGGATGCGATCCGTGCTGCTGTTCGCCAATCCGCATTCCCAGGAGGCGCGGACGCACCATAGTATTCAGGTGAGTTTCGACGAGGGACGCACGTGGCCCGCACAGCACCGGTTGCTGCTGGACGAAGGCCGCGGCGCGGGCTATCCCAGCTTGAGCCGCGTCGATGACCGACACGTCGGCATCGTGTACGAGGGTAGCGGGGCGCACCTGGTGTTCGAGAAGATTTCGATCGACGAGTTGCTGAGCGGCGGCAACGGCTCCGCCCGCTGAAGTCTTTCGCCGCGTCGGGCTCGGGGTCTAAGAACCGCTAACAAAACCGAAATCGGAGACCTTCGGTCGGCGGTTTCGGCGGGGTCAGAGACCCGCGCCGAACGGTTTGTCGCCGCGTCGGGCTCGGGGTCTAAGATGAAGACGTGATCCGTGTTACCGCAAGGAGTTACTCATGAATAACAGAATCATCGCCAGCGTGCTGGCAGGGGGGTTGCTCGCCGCCTGCGTCGTCGCCGCCGAGCCATCGGCAAAGCCCAATATCGTCGTGATCATGGCGGACGATCTGGGTTACGGCGATGTGTCCTGCAACGGGGCCAGCGGGGTCAAGACGCCGCACATCGACAAACTGGCTGCCGAAGGACTGCGGTTCACCAGCGGCTACTGTTCCGCCGCCACTTGCACGCCCACGCGGTTTTCGTTCCTGACGGGGACGTACGCGTTTCGCGCGCCGCGGACCGGGATCGCTCCGCCCAACGGCCCGGCGATCATCCGGCCGGGCACGGAAACCGTCGCTTCGCTGCTGAAACGCGCCGGCTATGCGACGGCGGTGATCGGCAAATGGCACCTCGGCCTGGGCGACGAAGCGCCGGACTGGAACGGCGAACTGCGACCGGGCCCGCTGGAAATCGGTTTCGATCATTGCTTCCTGCTGCCGACCACCAACGACCGCGTGCCGCAGGTGTACGTCGAAGACCATCGCGTCCGCGACCTCGATCCTTCCGATCCGCTGTGGGTGGGCGACCAGAAACCCTCTGAGGATCATCCGACCGGCATTACGCATCGGCACCTGCTGCGGATGGACTGGTCGCACGGCCACAACAACACGATCCACAACGGCATCGGCCGGATCGGATTCTACACGGGAGGCACCAAGGCCCGTTTTCGCGACGAAGACCTGGCCGACCAGTGGTTGAAGCAATCCGCCCGCTGGATCGAGGAAAACCGGGAGCGGCCGTTCTTCCTGTTCTTTGCCTCGCACGACATCCATGTTCCGCGCATGCCGCACGAACGGTTTCAGGGCCAGACGACGCTGGGTTTCCGCGGCGATGCGATCCTGGAGTTTGACTGGTCCGTCGGCCAGTTGATGGCGACGCTGGACCGTCTTGGCCTGGCCGAAAAAACCCTCGTCGTGCTCTGTTCCGACAACGGCCCGGTGCTGGACGACGGCTACCAGGACGGCGCCGTCGAAAAACTGGGGGACCACAAGCCCGCCGGCCCGTATCGCGGGGGCAAGTACAGCGTGTTCGAAGGCGGCACCCGGACGCCGCTGGTGACGCGGTGGAAAGGCCGCATCCCACCCGGCGTGTCCGACCAGGTCGTCTGCACCATCGACCTGGCCGCCAGTTTCGCTGCCTTGACCGGCCAGAGCCTGCCCAGCGAGGCCTGCCGCGACAGCTTCAACGTGCTGGATGCGTTGCTCGGCGCGCCCGGCGCGAAAGGCCGCGACCATCTGCTGCAGCAGGACAACACCGGCGCCAACTTCGGCCTGCGCGTGGGAGATTGGAAGCTGGTGCGCCAGAGGACGGGCGGCAAAACGGCGGCGAAGAAGGCGGCGAAAGCCGGCGCCGGGAAAGCCGCTGCCGGGAAGCCGTCCTACCACGAGCAACTGTTCGATCTGTCCCAGGACCCCGGCGAACAGACCGACGTCGCCGCCCAGCATCCCGAACAACGGCAGCGGTTGCACGACCGGCTGCAAGCCATCATCGCCAGCGATGGAACTCGGCCCGGTGCGTGAACAGGAAAACGCGCGGGCTGACAGAAATATGGCGTGACAGAAAAATGAAGACTCGGTTCGGCGTCTTGCAGACCCAGTAAGGAACTCGCCATGTTGAAGACGATCATGTTCTGCATTGTCATCAATTGCGTGACGGCCGCGGCGGCGGACGAGCCGGGGTGGTGGAATTCGGACTGGCAGTTCCGCACCACTGTCACTCGTCCCACGCCTTACCGTGACGGCGCCGAGCGGCCGGTCGAGGTGGTTGTGGATTTCCCGCGGTTGCTGGAGCGTGCCGGTATCCCCGGTGCGTGGGATCCGGGCTCGGTGCGCGTAGTGCAGCGCCAGACCGGCGCCGAGGTGCCTGCGGCCTGCCGGACCGAGTTCAATGTGCCGCGGAACCGGGCGGAGACGTATTTGGCCTGGGTTGCCCCGGCGCGGGTGGGACAGTGCGGCGAGGTCGACATTTATTTCAACACCAAGGACCGTTCGGTTCCAGCGGCGAACTACGCGCGCGACCGCCTGCCGCCGGAAAACTTGCTGGCCAATCCGGGATTCGAGGAAGCCGCGGACGGACGGCCCGCCGCCTGGCAGGTGCAACCCGCAGCCCTGGTGCGGTTGGGCCGCATGAAGTACACCAGCGGACGCCAATCGCTGGCGGTCGTGGTCGACGAGACGACTCCGGCCGACGTCCCTCGCGAGGTGACCATTTCGCAGCAGTTCGACGTGCGGCGGTTCGCGGGCCAGGAGATGGTCTTTCAGTGCGATCTGCTGGCCGAACGGGCCGCCTACGGAGCGCCCGTCGCGATCGAACTCGAGCAATTCCGGGCCGACGGCTCGGCCATCATTGAGTGCGCGGTCGAGCCGCGCTGGTTAACGATCGAGTTGGCGCAGGGCCAGCTGGTCCAGTTCTGCGAGCGCGGGCGGTTCAGCCCGGACGCGGCGACGCTCAAGGTGCGCGTGCGGGTGCGTTGCCGTGTGACCGACGCCGATACGGGCAAGGCCGTCACGGGTCCGGAGTCGTTTTTCACCGTGTGGCTGGACCGGTTGGTGGTTCGGCCGGGCGAGCGGTGGCCTTGGCCGGCCGCCAGTCACGCCGGTTTTGTGGAAGGCGCTTTGACGAACGCACCGCTGAACCGCGGCGTGGCGCTGAGCGGCCCGCGATTCTTGATGTTCAACGGCGCTGCGGAGGGCACGTTGACTCGCGGCGCGGCGGACCCCGGCCCGCAGTCGGTCCATTGGGGTCTGCAGGCCGGTACGCTGGAGTTCTGGTGCCGGCCCTCGTGGGACGCGGCCGACGGCGTCGAGCGCGTCTTTTTCGATGGCGTGGCCTACATGCACCGCCGGCAATCGGTGCTGCGCAAACTGGGCAGCGCCGGGCGGAACGAACTGGAGTTCTCCATCGCCGACGCAGACGGCACCGCCCATGCTGTGCGCGGCCCGGCACCGCTGAAGGCCGGCCAGTGGCACCACGTGGCGGCCACCTGGGATTTCCCGAAGGCGCGTCTGGCACTGTTCGTCGATGGCCGGCCCATCGCCTCCCGCGGACCCGAGTCGGCCCCGTGGCCCAGCAGTCTGGCGGCGGCAGGCGGAAACACGAAGGGCATCGGCATTTCCGAACGGGATGGCCGGAGCATGCCCATGCAGGCTTGCATCGGCGGGGAGCGGCGGGGCTTGGCGGAACGTTCGGCCGAGTCCGTGGTGGACGAGTTCCGCATCTCGGACATTCCGCGCTATGCCGCCGAGTTCACACCCGCGCGCGAGGAATTTGCGGTGGACGAGCACACCCGCGCGCTGTTCCATTTCGAGAACGAACGGGACGGTGTCCACGCGGCCGACGATCGCTTCGTCCGCGGACATTTCTGTGTTGATTTGCCGATTCAGGAGGAAACGGTACCGCTGGAAATCCTGGAGCAAGGCAAGATCCGCCGGCAGATGGTCCTTGTCCAACCGCACGCTCCGGCGTCGCAGTTCGAGGCGAATCGGGCCGAGGGCCGACTGCCGGTCAATCCTCCGTTCCGCCGGCCGCCCGACCCGCGGCTCATCGAGTATCGCGAGTGTCAGGTGGAGCGCACCGTGACGGGCCAGGACGCCGGCTTCACCTTGACCGTGGGAGGGGATTACCCGCCGCTCATGCGCAGCGTCACTTTCGAGCACTTGGATCGGGAGCCGGACGCGGTGGCGGAAGACGCAGGCAGGATGCCTACGCCACCGGCCACGACGCTGCTGCCCCAGTGGCGGGCTAACGACGCTGTGGTGCCGCTCTCGTACGAGACGGTCCGTGCCACGCTGGGCGCAAAGGCCGCAGACGATGCCGAGAAGGCCTTCGAGACGTTTCGGTACGCCCTCCAGACCGCCCACTACTACGACGGTTGCTATTGCGAGACCCTGCCGACGCAACATCGTCGGCGGACTTCGTACACCTTCACCAAGGCATTGAATATCTATCCCTTCGACCAGTGCGGACCGCTCAACCACATGCTTCGCAAGCTGTTCCTGGCGACGGGCATTTCGTCCAACGACTCGTCGGGCACGCACCACCAGTTCCAGCAGGCATACTACCAGGGGCAGTGGCGGCTGTTTGACCTGTCCGCCCGCGTGTTCTGGCTGGATCGGGACAACGCGACCGTGATCGGACGGCGACACATGGAGGAAGATCCTTACCTGAAGATCCGGCAAGGCGGCGATGTCTGCGCCTGGCTGCGGGGCCGACCGACCGGCATCCCCTTCGGCACGGCCGTGCGCCCGCACAGCATGGACTTCCCGCTGCGACCTGGCGAACGGGCGAGCCTGTGCTGGCACAACGAGGGACGCTGGTTCGAGGTGTTCGGCGATCGGGAGCCCCTGCCGCTGGCCAAGATCCCGCCGATCTTCGGCAACGGGGCCCTCATCTACGAGCCTGCGGCGGACGGAGAAGCGACCGCCCTGGACAATCTCGTCCGCCAGCGCGGCAGCGACGGCACGTGCCAACTCCGGGCCAAGGATCCGGGGAAGGCCGCGTCGCTGGTGTATCGTGCCCGCTGTCCCTACATCTTCTCCGACGCCGCAGTCCGCGGCTCCTACGCGGCGAATCAGGGCGGGTCTGTGTGTCTGTCGCTGTCGTTTGATGAAGGCCGGCATTGGACCGAGGTGTGGCGCAGTCCCGAGGCCCGCGGGACGATCACCGCGGCGTTACGGGACCACGTGACCGCGCGGTACGCGTACTGGCTCAAGTTGGAACTGGCTGCCGGCCAGGGCACCGTCGTCCGTGGCCTGCAGGTTCGCAGCACGCTGGTGGCCTCGCCGCTGGCGCTGCCCGGCAAGCTGTCGCTGGGCGAGAATCGGATCGAATTTGCGGGTGCTGCGCCCAGCGTTCCGATCAAGACGACCTGCCGCTGGACCGAGCGGTACCGCAGCGACTTGGCCCTGTCCGTTGGCGGGCTGAGTTTCTACACCGAGGGCGACGAGGTACACCGCAACGTGTTGGTCGTAGCGCCGGACGGCAAGGTACCCGTTCCGGTCACGCTCCAGGGGAACCGCCCGCAGGCCGAGGTGCGATTGGACGGCATGCCGGAGGGGTGGACGTGTACGCCGCCGAAGTTCACGGCCTGGTCGGCCGAGTTGGCCAGCCCGGACGCGCGCAGCGCCGCGGCGTTTGTCTTGCATGCCAGCGGGACGCCGTCCGGCGACATCGTTCCCCTAACGCTCGTGGTCGGCCAGGGCGATGGCCAGCGCCGCGTGCCGCTTCAGGTACTGGTGGCCGAGGCCCCGCTGGTGCGCGAGGCCGAGCATGCCGACGAGACCTCCGGCGCGGCCACGATCCGCGAGATGCCCGAACTCAGCGGTGCCGGCGGAGTCGAATTCACCGGCCACGGCCGGTTGGCGATGGACTTTGAAACGCCGCGCGGTGGGGCGCATGCCCTCTGGCTACGGGCCCGCTGGGAGCCGGACGGCGACTCGAGCCTGTCGTTGTCCCTCAACGCCGCCAACCCTCGCCCGCTCCGTATCGAACGGATGATCGGCTTCGAGGACTGGACCGCACCCAACGGGGCGCACACCAAGCGGTTCCACCGGGAACAAGACGACCATTGGGCCTGGTACCGCATTCCGAAGGTGACCCTCGCGCCTGGAAAGCACCGTCTCACGCTGTCGGCCGCCAACGGTGCCTGGCTGGATGCGCTGGTCCTCCTTCCGCAGGACGACACCCTGGACCGCGCGGCGATGAACCTATTCCAGAACTGGAACTTCGCCCCGTGGCGCAATCCGTTCTGAGGAATTCTGTCCACTGACCTCACCGCTTGGAACACCGCGTTGGGATCGCTGGCGACGTCGCTGAATACGCTGGCGGACTGCATCCGCTCCAGCCCGGAATACCCATGAGCGGGGGATTTCGCGGCAAGGTCACGCGCGCGGGGCCACAGAGGGGGCGACTAAGTTTCGGCTAATTCCCGATTGAAATGGCAGATGGTACCATGCGCCGAATGGCCATCCAAATCCGCCCGTTGCAGGACCGAGTCAAGGCCATCTCAACAGATGCTCAGGGTTGCTTCGTTGAGGTTTGGCGGGGCGTCCGCAATACTGAGATGGGGTCCGCTCCACCGCTTTTTCGAAAGGAAACACGCCCATGACCCACGCCGCCGGAATCAGAATCGTCGTCCTCGCCACTTCCGTTGCCGTGATGGTCGTGATGGCCCGCAACGTGCCGGGACGGGAGATGCACGTTGCGAAGACGGGAAACGATCAGAATCCGGGCAGCCTGGAAAACCCCTTCTTGACGATCGGCAAGGCGGCGGCCGTCGCGCAGCCTGGGGATACGGTGACGGTGCATGCCGGAACCTATCGCGAATGGGTCCAGCCGGCCCGCAGCGGCGGGGACGAGAACAGCCGCATCGTGTACCGGGCCGCGGCGGGCGAAGAGGTGCTCGTCAAGGGCTCGGAGCAGATCACTTCGTGGGTCCACGAGGGGGACGGGGTCTGGATGGTCGAATTGCCGAACCGCTTCTTCGGTGACTACAACCCCTACGCACTGAACATCTCCGGCGGCTGGCTCCTGTACGGCCAGTGGCTGCACCGCGGCGACGTCTACCTGGACGGCGAGGCGTTCTGCGAGCAGAAGAGTCTGGAAGAGGTGAAACAACGGAAGCAGAGTTGGCGTTGCCACACAGACGAGAACAGCACCACCATTTGGGCGAACTTCGGCAAAGCCAATCCCAACACGCAACTGGCCGAAATCAATGTCCGCGAAAGCGTGTTCATGCCGGCGGAAACCGGACTGAAATACATCACCGTGGACGGTTTTCATTTGCTGCACTCGGCCGAGAACTGGCAGCCCCCCGGCCTTCCAGTGCAGATGGGAACGATCGGGCCGCGCATGGGCCGACACTGGATCATTGAAAACTGCACCATCGCCAATGCCCGTTGCGTGGGCATCTCGCTGGGGCACGCGCCCGGCGTGAATTACGACGACATCGACGCCTTCGGGGCCCACATCGTCCGCAACAACGTGATCCGCCGCTGCGGCGAGGCGGGGATCGCCGGCCAAAAGGGTGCCACCCGTTGCCTGATTGCCGGCAATCTGATCGAAGACACCAATTACCGCAAGGAGTTCGGCGGATGGGAAACGGCCGCCATCAAGTTCCACGAATCGGTCGACACGGTGATCCGCGGCAATCTGATCCGCGGCGTCTACTACCAGCAGTACGGGGCCTTCGGCATCTGGATGGACTGGGGCAATCAGGGGACGCGGATTTCGGGCAACATCATCTACGACACGCAAGCCGCCAACGTTTTTCTGGAGATGAATCACGGAGCGATCCTGGTCGACAACAACGTGCTCGTGGGGCACGGGGTGCGGAGCAATTCGGAAGGCAGCGTGTTCGCGCACAATCTGTTTGTGGACTGCCGATTCGACATCGGCTCCGACACCGGGCGCTCGTCGCAGTACTACCAGCCGCACACCAGAAAAGTGGTCGCCCGCAAGCACGGCATCCCGTCCGACGACAAGTGGTTCCATAACATCTTTGTTCGCCGGGGGCTGGAGGGCGTCAAACCGGCTCCGGGCTACGTCTCGGATTACAATGTGTTCCTGGAGGGCGCCAAGAAAAGCACCTTCGGCGATGAGCACAGCATCGTGGACCCCGTTGCGGCCCGATTCGCACGCGAGGACAGCCCGCTGGGCGTTTCCATCCGGCTGCACGTCGATGAAGCCGCGATGGGCGTGAAAGGACCGTGGGTGGACGGCGCCTTGGTCGGCGTTCTTCCGACGGTCGGGCAGACGATCGAAGATGCCGCCGGCCGGCCCATCCGCGTCGATGCCGACCTGCTCGGACAACCGCGTGCCGCACCGGTCGTCGGGCCGCTGGCGAACCTCGCGCCGGGCGAAAACACGCTGCACTGGTCCGTGAAGAGGCCCTAGTACTACAGCGCCTACGAAATTGATCTTCTACGCATGGACGCAAAATGGT
>CAYPGE010000255.1:0-13447 GCA_964409865.1 uncultured Pirellulaceae bacterium | reverse complement strand
GAAAACCCTTACGGCGCAAGCCGTTTTGGCGTTTTCGAGAACGGGCCGCACTGCCGACCGCCGGCAGGAAACTTAACCCTAAGCTCAGGCAAGTTTTAGGAAAAGTCGGGGCGGAGAGATTCGAACTCTCGACCTCCTGCTCCCAAAGCAGGCGCGCTAGCCAGACTGCGCTACGCCCCGCAGAAACGCGACACAGGTGTAAATGCTAACCGCACATCGCCGGTAACGCAATCGGTTGAAGGGTGACAGCCTGCTAGCAATCGACGCGGATCAGGCACTTGCGCGGCAGTGAGCGAGGAGCGGCGGCGTTTCAGCCGACTTGGCGGAACGACTCGACGCTGCCCCGATCCGTCAAGTGGCCAAAAATCCGGTCGAATTCGTCGTGATCGCTGAAATGGATCACGATCTTCCCGCGTCCGCGGGCGGCCTGCTGAATGTCCACTTTGGCGCCCAGAGCCATCCGCAACTCCTGCTCCAAGGACGCCGTTTGCTCGTTGCGGGTTCGCTTGTGGAGCGTTCTACTGCTGCTGCTACCATCGCCGGCGCTATTGCCACTGCCGCTGCCGCCTGCGATATTGAGGACAGGGACGTCTTCTTCACGAACTCTTTCCTGGACCTCGGTTTCAACGGCGCGGACGCTCAGACTTTCCTGCTGGATGCGCTGACACAGCTCGATCTGTTCCGCTTCGTCCCCCAAAGGCAACAGGGCTCGGGCGTGGCCCGCGGAAATGTCGCCTTTGCGAAGTGCGTCCAAGACGGCTTCGGGAAGTTCCAGCAATCGCATCAAGTTGGCGATGGTCGAACGGTCGATCTTCAAACGGCGCGCCAGGTCCTCCTGCGAACAGCCGTGTTCCTCCAGGTAGCGTTTGAACGAGAGCGCCTTTTCGATCGGGTTCAGGTCTTTGCGGTGAAGGTTTTCCACGATGGCCAATTCCGCCACCAGCCGGTCATCGGCCTCGCGCACTTGAGCCGGGATCTGCGTCCAGCCCGCTTGCATCGCAGCACGCAGACGGCGTTCGCCGGAGATCAGCTGATAGCGCTGGCCGGCCCGGCGGACCAAGATGGGTTGCAGCAGGTCGTGCTCTTTCAAGCTCTCCGCCAGCGACGCAATCTCCGGTTCGGTGAAATCCCGCCGCGGCTGGAACGGATTGCCGTCGATCTGGTCGATATGCAACTGCAGGATCCCAGAACCGACAGCCGTTTCCGGGGACGCCGTGTGCGTGACCTCGTCGCGCGAAAAGTCGGCAGCCGGCGCATCGCTGCTCCCGGTCCCGCCGCCGTCCATTTCTTCCAAAGGCGTGCCCAGCAATGCCGCCAAGCCTCTACCCAATCGTCGATCCTTGCTCATGGTCCAAGACCTCCATGCACAGTTCAATGTAAGCTCGCGTACCTGGCGAGCGGGGCGCGTAATCCAGAACCGAGAGCCCGTGGCTGGGCGCCTCGGACACCGCTACGTCGCGCGGAATCACCGTGTCGAACACGATCTCGCCAAAGAAATCCCGCACTTCCGCTTCGACTTCGTGAGTCAGCTCCAATCTGGGATCGTACATCGTTAACAGGATGCCGCCGAATTCCAGACGTCCGGACTGGCTGACCATGACCTTGCGGATGACGTGAATCATCTGCGTGAGCCCCTCCATCGCGAAGTACTCGCACTGGATGGGCATCAGCACTTCGGTGGAGGCCGCCAGCGCGGCCTGCGTCAACTCGCCCAACGACGGCGGACAGTCGATCAACACGAAATCGTAGGCGTTGGTATTGACCGCCAAGTGACGGCCCAAGGTCTGCGCCGTCTGCCGCTTGTCCTGAGACAATACCTCGACGTCGCGAAAACTGCGACTGCCCGGCAACAGCTGAAGATGGGGGACCGCCGTCGTGCAGACGGCATCGTGCAGCGGCTGATCCAGCACCAAGGCGTGACGTTCCACAGGCGCATGATTGAGGCCGCTGGTCGCATTGCACTGCGGGTCCAGGTCGACCAGCAGCGTACGGCTGCCGGACTTGGCCAAGGCCACGGCCAAGTTCACCGCGGTGGTTGTCTTGCCGACTCCGCCCTTCTGATTGGCCACACACAGGATCCTTCCCAACAGCTCGTCCTCCCTGACGAACAAGTCCAAGGGGCAGTTGCACCCCCTGCGGACGCGCTCCCCGCGGACGCGCTCCCCGCTGGGTCGCGGTTAAACGATGCATCGCTCCCAGCGGCGCGCATGTGCGGCGGGATTGTAACCACGGCTGGCCGAAATCGGGAATGTCATTTCTCGCTCGTTCCACGTGAAACGGACAGTCGCCGGGAATTGCCTGTTTCACGTGAAACACGCAATCTGGCCAATTGCCCGAAGCTGCGCAAACCCGTTTCACGTGAAACAGGGGCTATTCCAGCGGATTGATGACCAGGCCGCTGAGCAGCTTGGGATAGAAATAGGTGCTCTTGGCGGGCATGCGCTGCTGGCTTTCGCTGATTTTGCGGACATGTTCGACGGTGGCGGGCATGACCAGCGCAGCCAAGGGAAACGGCTGGCCGGAGACGTCACCGCGATGCAGCCAGTCGACGGCTTCTTCGACCAGGTGAACGTACTCGGCTTTCGGCAGCTGTTTCGCGTCCAACAGAGTTTCCATCACCAAGCGGTGAAGAATGCTGACACCCAGTTGTTGCCAGTCCGGACCATGGTCGGTGGCTACCTCGGCCATCCGCTGGCGTCCCGCGGCGGTGATGCGAGCCAGAACCCATTGCTGGTCCGCCGTGGTAAAGAAGCCGATGACGCCTTGTTCCCCATCGATTTCGATGGATTCCCAGACCGCGTGCGCGGCGTCGGGCCCCTGGGCGGCGACGTCAGCCTGGAAGCAGTCGCCGAGCTTCTCGATCAACTGGGCGGAGGACAGGGGAGGCAGACCTCGGAACAGCCGATGCGTCGGCAGCACAACCATTCCAGGATCGCTCATGCTGACGCACATGCCCAGCACGAAGTTGGCCGGGTGGGAGGCGGGCAGCGTCTGGCCGCCCGACAGGTGATCGCGGTAATTGCAGGCGGTTTCGTACCGGTGATGGCCGTCGGCGATGAACATCGGTTTGGGTCCCAGCACGGCCGCGACCTCGGCGATGACCTTCACGTCGCTGACCGGCCACATGCGATGGATCACGCCCAGGTGGTCGACGGCCTCGAGCGGGGCTGTGCCCAGGACCGCGCGTTCCAGGATTTCTTGGGCCGCATTCTCCTCGTCCGGATACAGGCCGAAGATCTGACTTAGGTTCGCCTTGCAAGCCACGGTCAACTTGAACCGGTCGGCCTTCGCGGCCGCGTGGGTCTCCTCATGCGGGTAGATGTTCCCTTCGCCAAACCGCTCCAAGCGGATGCGAGCCATGAAGCCGCGCCGGTTCATCGCCCGTCCGCCGTACTGGAAGGTCTGATGGTAGACGTACAGCGCAGGGTCCGGGTCCCGCTGCAGCAGTCCTTCGCCGCACCAGTTCTTGAGGAACCTGGCCGCGCGGGTGTAGCGGTTGTGCGCGTCGTCGTCACCGGGTTCATCCCGGTTCAGGATCAGGCGGATGACGTTGGCGGGGTGCTTCTTGTACAGCTGGTCCTGCAGCTCGGGGCCGATCACGTCATAGGGCGGAGCGACAACGTCACTCAGCGCGCCGACGTGCCCCAGATCGTAACGGAGTGCTCGGAAGGCTTGGATTTCGGGCATGGGATTCCTAACGCGGCCGTTGGCCGCAACTA
Organism: uncultured Pirellulaceae bacterium; assembly: GCA_964409865.1. Lineage (GTDB taxonomy): Bacteria > Planctomycetota > Planctomycetia > Pirellulales > Pirellulaceae > Anammoximicrobium. Next base: position 9,728 of record CAYPGE010000255.1, on the reverse strand, counting down.
AAGGACTCCGACGTACAGAATTCAGAATTGGCGGCGTCTGGTCGTTGTCGCGATCCAAGCGTGTACGCCGCCAATTCTGAATTCTGTACGTCGGAGCCCGGGATGTGCGCACGGCGCGCGCATGATACGGACTGAGACTCGAACGGGATGGCGGACGGGGATGGTCTGCCCATGAACGCTAGTACCGATAGTGCTCCGGCTTGAACGGCCCCTCGACAGGGACGCCCAAGTACTCGGCCTGACGCGGAGTGAGCTTCGTGAGCTTCGCCCCCAAGTGCTCCAAGTGCAGGCGGGCGACTTCCTCATCCAGACGCTTGTCCAGCCGGTAGACTCCCACCTCGTGATTGCCCGTCCAGAGGTCGATCTGGGCCAGGACCTGGTTCGTAAAGCTGTTGGACATGACGAAGCTCGGATGGCCTGTCGCGCAGCCCAGATTCACCAGACGGCCTTCGGCCAGCATGTAGATCGTATGGCCGTCCGGAAACGTGTAGGCATCGACCTGCGGCTTGATCTGCGTCCGCCGAATACCGGGATAACGCAGCAAGGCGTCGACCTGAATTTCGTTGTCGAAGTGGCCGATGTTGCAGACGATCGCCTGATCCTTCATCTTGGCCATGTGCTCGACCGTGATCACGTCACAGCTGCCGGTGGAGGTCACGTAGATGTCCGCGTAGGGCAGGGCGTCTTCCAGGGTCGTCACTTTGTAGCCGGCCATCAGCGCCTGCAGGGCGCAGATCGGATCCACTTCCGAGATCCACACCTGGGCTCGCTGTCCCATCAGCGACTCGGCCGATCCCTTGCCCACATCCCCGTAGCCGCAGACCATGGCGACCTTGCCGGCGATCATCACGTCGGTCGCCCGGTTGATGCCGTCGATCAGCGAGTGCCGGCAGCCGTAGATGTTGTCAAACTTGGACTTGGTGACCGAGTCGTTGACGTTCATCGCGGGAACCAGCAATTCGCCCCGTTCCAGCATCTGGTACAAACGGCGGACGCCGGTCGTGGTCTCTTCGGACACGCCTTTCCATTGCGTCACCAGCCGGTGGAAAAAACGGGAGTCGTCGGTCAGGCTCCGCTTCAAGACCTGGTTGACGATGGCCAGTTCCTTGTTGTCGGTGGGCTGCTCGAGCAGGCCGGGATTCTCTTCGGCCTGGTAGCCGCGGTGAATGATCAGCGTCGCGTCCCCGCCGTCGTCGACCACCAGGTTCGGGCCGCTGCCATCCGGCCAGGTCATGGCTTTCTTGGTGAAATCCCAGTACTGCTCCAACGTCTCTCCCTTGAACGCGAACACCGGGGTGCCGCTGGCGGCGATGGCGGCGGCGGCCTGGTCCTGGGTGGAGAAGATGTTGCACGATGCCCAGCGTACGTCGGCCCCCAATTCCTTGAGTGTCTCGATCAGCACGGCCGTCTGAATCGTCATGTGCAGCGAGCCCATGACCCGTGCACCCGCCAGAGGTTTTTGCGGCCCATACTTCTTGCGCGTGGCCATCAGGCCGGGCATCTCGTGCTCCGCCATTTCAATCTCGCGTCGGCCCAACTCGGCCAGTCCGATATCCTTGACAACGAATTCCTGCTCGGCAGCTACGGCAAGCATCAGTTTGTTCCTGTTGAATCAGCGGAGTTTAACGGTCATCTTCGCAACGCGATATAATAGGCGTGATTGGCCGACTGGGCAACTCCCGGTCCCTGCAAATCAGAGCCTGAGAGCGGGAGACTACCCGCAATCTTGGGATGCGACGGATTCGAAAGCCGCCTGCGCGTTGCGGACGAACTGACGCACCCGCTGGCGGTCCTTCCGGCCGGGGCTGGATTCCACGCCGCTGGCCGTATCGACGGCGGCCGCGCGTGTTGCTTCGATGGCGGCGGCGACATTCTCTGGACGGAGACCTCCCGCCAGGATGACCGGAAGGGCAATCGGCATGGCGTGCAACCCCCGAACGAGGGGCCATTCCGCAATCTGCCCCGTACCGCCGTAGCTGCCGGACTGGCAAGCGTCGATCAGCACCGCTGCCAGGCGGACCCCCGCTGCTTCGCAAGCGGACAGGTACTTTGTCACCTGTTCCAGGTCCGCCCGCGTGCAACGGAAAGCTTTGATCAGCCGCCGCTCGGCCAGTTGCCTCGCCATCTGGGGCGCTTCGTCGCCGTGCAACTGGACGGCGTCGAGTCCCACTTCATCGCAAGCCGCAAGGACTTCGTCGGCCGTCGCGTTGACGAACACGCCGACCTTGGTCACCGTCGGCGGGATTCCCCGCGCGATCGCCTGGGCCACGTCGCGCGGGACGTAACGCGGACTGGGCGGGTAGAAATTGAGGCCGATCGCGTCGGCGCCGGCAGCCACGCACGCTTCTGCGTCATCCGGGCTGGTGACGCCGCAAATCTTGACACGAAACAAGGCTTAACTCCGGTCCGCTGGTAACGATTTGTTGGATTCTCGGGGTTGTAGCGCCGATGTTAGTTGTGATGACGTACGGACCCAGCTTCAAGGAATACGGCTGTATGAACCGCACACTATTGACCATCGCGATCCTGGCGTTACTTTCCACCGCCCCCGGATGTTTACAGCGGAACACCTGTCCGCCGGGGGGCCAATGCAGCTGTGGCGGCACCGGCGGTGGCGGGGTGTTGGGGGCGTTGATAGGCCCCGTCTCGCAGGAGATTCACGCCTCGCAGGACTGGCGGCACCAAAGGCCGGAGTTGGGCCCCGCGGGGCCGCCCAGCGCCACCGTCGGCTATCCCTACTACACGCTGCGCGGACCACGAGACTTCCTCATGGACAATCCGCCCAGCATCGGCAATTAGCGCCCGACCATAATCTGGCCGGCAAGCGCCGGCTTGGCACCTGACGGCAAGCCGGACGCGCCAGCGACGGGAGAGCCGATTTCCTTCCGCTCGCGCGTCGAGCTTGTTTTCAATCTCGAAAACGGCCCACGGCCAGCGTGATATTCTGGCCGCCGAAACCGAAGCTGTTATTGAGCGCGATGTCGCACTGGGCCTCACGAGGCTCGTTGGGCACGTAGTCCAAATCACAATCCGGATCGGGATTTTCGTAATTGATGGTGGGCGGCAGCACGCCGTCACGGATCGCCATCAGGCAGATGATCATCTCGGTCACGCCGGCGGCCGCAATCAGATGGCCCATCATGCTCTTGGTGCTGGAGATCGGCGTCTGTTTCGCCCGGTCCCCAAACACGACCTTACAGGCCACGGTTTCGACGCGATCGTTCACTTGGGTGCTGGTGCCGTGGGCGTTGACGTAATCGATGTCGTCCGGCGAAATGCCCGCATCCTGGATGGCCATCCGCATGCAGGCGATCGCTCCCCGCCCGTCCGGATGAATGTCCGTAATCCGATAAGCGTCGGCAGTGGAGCCGAAACCGAGCACCTCTCCGTAGATTTGCGCCCCGCGGCGCTTGGCGAATTCCAGTTCCTCCAGGACAATCATGGCCGAACCTTCGCCCAGCACAAATCCGTCGCGGAGACGGTCGAACGGACGTGACGCTTTCTCTGGTTCGTCGTTCCTGACGGACAGGGCCGTGAGCAGGTTGAATCCGGTCACGCCAAACGGATGAATCATGCTGTGCGTGCCGCCCGCGATCATCGCATCCGCATCGCCGCGGCGGATGATCTCCGTGGCTTCGCCGATCGCCTGACTGCTGGCCGCACACGCCGTCAGACAGTTCACGTTCGGCCCCTGGGCGTTGAACAGACTGGCGATATGGCCGGAAGGCACGCTCGGCTCTTGCTCCAACTCGGACATCGGCGAAAGCGTCTCCAGGCCCGATTTGATGAACCGGGACAAATCCAGCTTCGGACCATCCAGCGCCGCGATCACCATCTGACTGAACCGCAGGAAATCCTGGTTACCCTCCCCGCTGCCCAGGTAGACGCCAAGGCGGCGGGGGTCGATTCCCGCGTCCATGACGCCGGAGGCTCCGACCGCTTGCTTCGCCGCTCCAACCGCAAATTTGGTGTGCCGCCCGCAGGAGTTCCACTTCTCCGGGTCTTCCCCGGCCAGCGACACATCCCAGTCCTTGACTTCCGCCGAGATGCGAGAGGGGAAACTGCTGGCGTCGAAGATGGTTGTGTAGCCGACGCCGGAGCGGCATTCCTTGAGGCCGGTCCAGACAGTCTCCACGTCGTGCCCCATGGGGTTGACCATGCCCATGCCAGTGATGACCACGCGCCTTCTCATGCCCAAGATCGCCCTCTCAACCGGCCACCAGACTCGATGAATCCTCGTCGAACAAAGCGTTCTCCGCGCTGGCCAAATGCGGAGGCAACTCCAGCGGACTGCCGTCCGCCTTCCGACCGACCTCGTACATTCTATAGCGTCGCAGGACGCTCAACAACATCTTCGCATCTATCAACTCGACGCCTGCGAAGCGGTCATCCAGCAGCGCAAAGACGATCTGCAAGGTGGCCAGTAGCCGGTCTCCGATGTGAACCGTGGCATCGATGATGGCTCCGTTGGCACGCACGTTGAGGATGTCCACGGTGTACGTCAAGGTGTCGCCCGGCGTTGCGTACCCGTGAAATTCGGCTTTGGCGACCTTGGCCAAAATCACACGCTCCCGGAACCCCACGTGTTCGCCCACCAACAAACCTCCCGTCTGGGCGACCCCTTCAATGATCAGCGAAGCGGGCATGATCGCCGTGGCCCCCGTGTATTGTGCGATCTGCTCCTCCGCAAGACTCACGTTTTTGATGGCCACCGCCCGGCGGCCGCTCTCAAATGCGACAAACCTGTCAATCCAGAACCAGCGCATGATCGACCTGTGCTCTCAGCCGAAGGCAGGTAGCAGGAGTGTGAACTTGGCGGCATCACCGAAGTGCGGAGCAGACACACGTCGAGTCGCGAGCGGAAGTCGCTTCCGCCCGGACTCGCTTCCAGCCGTTATTCAGCCCCGACCTTGGACTCGACGTAACGGCACAAGTCGTTGACCGTCAGCAGGTTGCCGAATTCCTGCACGACCGGATTCGCCTCGAACCGGGCCAAATCGGCGAACGGCATACGGCTTTTCAGCATTTCCAGTCCCGCAGGCGTGACTTTGCCGTCTTGGACGTAGTCGGCATTGGTCAACACATCTTCCGGGAACAATTCGGAACGCGGAATCTCGATGCCAAACGCCTTCTCCAGGCGGAAGACAATGTCCAGGAAGTCAATCGACTCCGCCCCCAAATCGCCGACCATGGTCGCCGCGGGCGTAACCTCTTCCTCGTCGACTCCCAATGCTTCCACCAAGGCCTCTTTGACCTTTTCAAACACTTCGGCTTTCGTCGTCATACCAAATCGCTCCCTATAGGAATGGATACTGTACGTCTTCCTGCGGTCAATCGGAGGGTCGTCACGCCCGCTCCGCTGACGGTCGTTCCGTGGCGGCGTCCGGCCGGTAAAGCTGAGCAAACCGCTGTTTCATCTCCGCTCGTGCATGCGAATCCCAGGCTCGGAGATGGGGTTCCCGGTCCCCGATGTTGAACCGCTCCAACACCAACCGCCCCGTGACGGCCACGGTTTCACCAACCCAACCCTGCGCCTTGATCGTGGTCAAACGATCGTCTTCTGTAACCTGTTCGGCCCGTAAGGTCAATGTCTCACCCGGCCGGACAAACCCGGCGAACTTGAGGTTTCTCGCTTCCTTCAGAATCACCATCGAATGGCGGAAATCCTCAGACAAGCAGATCAACCAAGTCCCCGCCTGGAGAATCGCCTCCAACATCAAGACGCCGGGCATCACCGGGAACCGAGGAAAGTGATCGTGCAGGTACTCCTCGGCCAAGGACAGGGCCTTGACGGCCGTGATGCTGACCCCCGGTTGGACTTCGATGATTCGATCGATGAAGGTGAACCGCATGGGACCATCCGTGAGTCTGGCCGGGATGCCCTGATTGTGTCCGGAAACGACAAAGGGCGTAAGTATACTTGCCGCAGCCAGCATAGACAACCGTGAATCGAGTTTGGTAGGATAACTGGTCATGCGACGAGGGATTTCTGTATCTCCGGGCGTGGCGGTTGGTACGGCGTTCTGTATCCACGAGATCTTCGTCAACCCCGCTAGAATGTACGTCGGCGAGGCAGACACTGCCGCCGAACTGGCGAGGTACGAAACGGCTCGCGAACGAGCGAAACACGATTTATCGACCCTAGAGTCCACAATCGGCAATCAGGCCGGACGTGACGCAGCTGCCATTTTTGCCGCTCAAGGTGCCATCCTCCGCGACTTGGCTCTTACCGACAAAGTTCGCACATGGATCATCGAGGAGCGGACCTCGGCTCAGGCCGCCTTGCAGAGACTGCTGGAACTTTACAAGACCGTATTCTCCCGCGTCGAGGACGCTTGCCTCAAGGAGCGATTGGATGACATCCGCGACGTGATTCTACGCATCAATTCGCATTTGCAGGATCGCTGCGAAACCGCACCGGAGGGCTTGGAGGGGCCGTTAATCGTGGTGGCCGACGAGTTGCTGCCCTCGCAGGTGGTCCGCCTGGGTAGCATGGAGGTTCGAGGAATCGTGACCCAAGGGGGCAGTCAGACCAGTCACGCGGCGATCGTGGCCCGCAGCCGAGGAATCCCGGCGGTCTCCGGAGTTCGCGACATTCTCCGCCAGGTGCAGACGGGAGATTCGATCATTGTCGACGGCAAAGAGGGCCGGGTGCTGGTCAAACCCGATGCGGAGACGCGGGCCGCTTACTTGAAATTGGAACGCGAGTTTTTTGATTTCAAGGACCAGTTGGTCGAGAATCGCGATCAACCTGCGGCGACTGCCGACGGCTATCGGTTGGAACTGCTGGCCAACATCAACAGTGCCACCGACGCCGAAGCGGCGAAGGCGGTGGGGGCGACAGGCATTGGTCTGTACCGTACGGAGTACCTGTACTTGATGCACCCCGTGGTTCCGGGGGAGGAGGAGCAGTACGAGGAATACTGCAGCGTGATCCGCTCCAGCCCGAATCATCGAGTGACCATCCGGACGCTGGACCTGGGCGGCGACAAGACCGTGCCGTTCGTCGGACGAGTCCACCGGGAAGCCAATCCGTTCATGGGTTGGCGGAGCATCCGGCTGTGCTTTGAGCATCCCGATTTCTTTACGGTCCAGTTACGCGCCATCCTCCGAGCCGCCGCGTACGCACGCGGACTGCGGGGGGAAGTCCGCCTGATGTTTCCCATGATTACAACGCTGGAGGAAATCCACCGCGTGCGGAAACTGGTGGCCGGCGTCAAACGGCAGCTAACCGAGGAAGCCAAGCGGTTCGCCGATGTTCCCATCGGGCTCATGGTCGAAGTGCCCGCCGCCGCAATTACCATCCGTTCCATGCTGCCCCAAGTCGATTTTGTGTCCATCGGGTCGAATGATCTGGTTCAGTACCTGATGGCAGCGGATCGCGATAATCCGAAGGTGGCCCACCTCTGCCAGCCGCTGGCACCGGCCGTGATCCAGGTGCTGACCGATGTCGTTCACAGGTGCAACGCCGCCGGCCGAACGGTGACGGTCTGCGGCGAAATGGCCGGCCAGCCGCGGGCCTTTGTGTTGCTGTTGGCGATGGGCGTGCGGAGCTTCAGCATGAGCCCGGCGTTCATCCCGTTGATCAAGGAGTTCGCCAAACACCTGTCGATCGCCGATGCGGTGAAGATCCTGCAGCATGCGCTGACCTTGCACACCACCGGCAAGGTCACGCGCTATCTCACCGAACAAATGAAGCGGCTGTCCCCGGACTTCGACCGGTTCGACTTTGCCTGAGCCGACTCCGTGGCCCGTCGGCTACGGCGAGATTTCCGCGAGGATTTCATCCCACGGCGTGGCATCCGCGAACGAGTCACCAATGTCCGCGGCGATCGAATCGAGCACCTCTTCCAGCCCGAAGCGATCGATGCGGATCGTATCCCGCTCGGCGTCTTTGTGCAGGCGAGGTTCCGGCACCGCCGGCGGGTACACGGCGGCGCTTTCGCCATCGTCCAATCGCCGCGTCTCACCGGGTTGGTCGAGTCTCGGCTCGGCCGTCAGGCTTGCACCCCAGGTCGGGGATGCCGCGGGTCTCTCCTGAACGAGGATCGGCTCACTCACGAGGGAACCTGCCGTGATCGCCGCCAAACCGCCCCATCCCTCGCCTTCGCCGCCGGCCGGTGAATTCAGCCGGTTAATCTCGTTGACCACCAGCAGGACGTCTGCTGCCTCGGCATAGCCGTTGCCGTTCACGTCGTAGAATGGAGCGCCCACCGGCCGGGGCACGGGCAAGGGCAGCGGGGGAATCGGCTGGCTGTTGATGTAGTTGATCAACATCAGGGCGTCGATCGGCGACACGTATCCGTCGTTGTTCACGTCCCAGCGCAGGATCGGATTCTGCCAGTCCGAGGCCGGTTGGGCCACGATGCTGATGACGACCGTGACGATCTGCTGGCTGACCGCTCCATGTTCGTCCAGGGCCTGGTAAGAAAACGTGTCCAACGTGGAAATGCCGCCGTTGTGGCGATAGGTGAAGGTGCCGTTGGCATTCAGGGTAAAGCCGCCGCTGGCGGCGTACAGCGGTCCGGTCACCAGCCTCGCCCGCAGCGCATCGCCTTCCGCATCGGTGTCATTGACCAGCACGCTGTCATCGCCCGGTCCGTTGACCGTGCCGTTGACGTCGTTGGCGTTCAAGACGCTGCCGCGCACCACGGTGTAGCCGTTGGGGTCGATATTGGCGATCGGCGCGTCGTTCACGCCCTGAACCGTCACCGTCACGGTAGCAACCGACGACCCCACGCCGTCGCTGACGGTGTAAGTGAACTTTTCGGTCACCGTCTGACCGGCCTTTAAGGCATCGAACTGCCCGTCAGGACTGTAGATGACCCGGTTGTTGGCGGTGTTGGGCGGATTGATGACCACGCTGCCGAGCAAACCGGTATCGTCGACAGCCACCACAATCTTCGGTCCAAAATCGTCCGTGTCGTTGAACAACACGTCAATCACCACCGATTCGTCTTCGGTCGTCGTCACCGAATCGTTGACGGCCACCGGCGGATCGCTGGCCCCGAAAACGGTCACCGTGACGGCCGCCGTCGACGTGCCGCCATGACCGTCGCTGATGGTGTAGGTGAAGTAGTCCTTGGCCTCCTGGCCGATTCTCAGTGAATTGAAGGCCCCGTTGGGGTCATACGTGACCGTGCTGTCCGCGTTGATGGAGACCTTGCCCTTCGTGGCGGCCAAGCCGACCGAAGTAACTTGCAGCGTATCGCCGTCGATGTCCCGGTCGTTGCTCAGCACATTGATCACCACCGTGCCGTTGCGGGGCACTCGAGCGCCCGTGTCGGCGACCGCCGTGGGGGCGTCGTTCAGGCCGACGATGGTCACCGTCACCGTGCCCACGGCGGTGAAGCCGTCCTCGTCCTTGACCACGTACAGGAACGTGTCCGTAGCGGTCTGCCCCACCCCCAGCGACTCGAATTTGCCGTTGGGGTGGTACGTGACGGTGTTGTCAAAGGTCCCCAGGTTGTTGACGCTCACCAGTCCCTTGGTGCCCACCGGCTGGACGCTCGTCACGGTAAGCCGGGTCCGTTCCGGATCGATGTCGTTGGCCAGCACCGGGATCACAACGGGGCTGGCTTCGTTCGTCCGCGCGATGGGGTTTTCGTCCGTCCCGACGTCCGTCACGGCCTGCGGGGGATCGTTCAGGCCCTCGATGGTCACCACCACCGTGCCCGTGCTGACGCCGCCATATCCGTCCGAGACCTGATAGGTAAAGGTGTCGGTGG
>CAYPGE010000254.1:0-13508 GCA_964409865.1 uncultured Pirellulaceae bacterium | reverse complement strand
CAACGCGGCGGAAGCGTACTGCGGGCTGGGACAGCTGGAGCGATCGATTGAAGTCGGCCAGGAGACGTTGCAGCTGTTTCCCGACAATCTGTACGCCTTGGGAAGCCTGATGCGGTACTTGACCCTGGACGGACGCGTCGATGAGGCTCGGCGGCTGGCCGAGTCGCTGTCCGGCATGTCCACGGACAGGATGGACCATGTCCTTTGTGCCGCGCGCGCCTGCGCGCTGCTGGGACTGAACGAGGCGCTCCTCGACCTTTTCGGCAGGGCCGAACCATCCATGCCGGATGTGGCGGCGCAGAACCGGGCCGTGTTGTACCATCTGGCCGCGGTCGCCGAGAGCAACCTGGGCCGGCGCGACGCGGCCCGCCGCCGCTGGGAGACGGCGCTGCGGTGGTCTCCCTCCCTCCAGATCGCGGCGGACAATTTGGCCGACCACAAAGAACCGATGTCCCAGCGGCATGGCGCCTGGCCGCTCGAACTGGGTGAATGGATCACGCAGCCGGTCCTCGAACGAATGCGAGCGGTCGCCAAATCGACCAAGGATAAGGAGACCTGCGAGAGTCGGATGGTCGAGCTGTTCCAGAAGCGTCCGTCCCTCGTCCAGCTGTTGATCACGGCCTTGCGGCACGGCGGTCCCGAGGCCTGCGAATTCGTCTTCGGCATCGCCAGAACGCTGGACCAGTCGCCGTTGATCGAGCCTCTGTACGAGTTCGCGACCGGCCAGCGCGGCAGCCAAAAACTGCGGACCGAGATCTTGTCCTGGCTGGGAAGCAACAGCTTGATCTCGGCGACCGTCCACCGCATGTGGATCGACGGCCAGTGGCACGAGATCAAGACGTTCCAGAACGAGATCTATGACGAGCCGACGACTCCCCATTCGCCGGAGGTGCGAGACAAGGGTGCGGAAGCCTTCTACCTGATCCGCAGCAATCCCGCCGAGGCGGAACGGTTGTTGCGCGAGGCATTGGCCCTGGAACCCGACGCTCCCGACCTGCTGAACAATCTCGCCATGGCGCTTCGGATGCAGGGCAAGCGCGAGGAGTCCCTGCGGATCCTACACGACGTGCAACAGCGTTTTCCGGAGTACTTCTTCGGCCAGATTGCGCTGGCTCAAGAGCTGACCGACCGCGGCGGCCACGACGCCGTGCGAGACATCCTAGCCAAGCTCGTGCAGCAACCTCGGCTGCACATCTCGGAGTTTGCAGCCATCGGGGCCTGCTACGTCCGGCTGGCCGCGGCCACCGGGGACATCCGTGAAGCGCAGTCGTGGCTGGAACGCATCGCCGAGGTCTACCCGGACTACAGCGAACTCCCTACGTTGCGCAAGATCACCGAGTTGGCCAGGCTAAAACAGGTCGTCGAACGCCGGCTTGGGTAGGTGGCCGCGCGACTTCAGATGAGACAGCACGACCGATTTCTCTCCTTCGCACAGGTCGGGGCAACGATCGAAGTGGTGAAACCAGCGTGGTGGGGCTCTGGGGGCGAGTTGCCGCCTCGCACTAGTCCGCCCCTGCGTCGAAGTCATCCAGCCAAGATTGCACGTCGCCAACCGAGTGGAAGTCAAAGACGGCTTTACCCAATGCCCGCAATCGTTCCATCGGCAATCGGCGGATGCGTTGTTCGATGACGTCCGGAAGCGGGCCGCAGCGGCCGGCCAGCTGGTCGACGAGCAAACTCGCGACGCCTCTCGCTTCTCCTCTTGCTTCTCCTCTCGCTTCTCCTCTCGCTTCTCCTCTCGCTTCCGCGATCCGTTCCACAGAGGTGACGTAGGGCATGTTCAGGCTCTCCTCCAGAGCGGTTAGCTCTTGCTCGAATTTCTGGTTCAAATCGTCCCGCAGCGCCATCATCCAGTCGATCAAGCGGAAGATTTCCCGCAACTCCTCCGCATTATAGCCCAAATCGTACAGATTGCGTACCAGCCGCCACTTGGCTCGATACCGGCCTTCCGGGTCACTCGCCGTCCGCAATGCCTCGATTTGCGCCCGCGCAATCTGCACAGGAAGGGACTGATCCTCCCGCCAGTCCCCATCCAGCTTCTCGATCAATTTGCACACCGGAAATCGCAGGCGGGTCTCGAAGTCGCCGATGCGGAACACGTATTCGTCAGGGCGCCAGGCCTCGTCCAGATCGGCCAACACAACCAGCGTGACCACGCGTTGCTCGTAGATCCAGACCAAACCGCTGTTGTAACGGAAAATCCGGAATTCGAAGCCTGCTTCCCAGCCGGATTGCACCTCCAAGTGCAGGAGAATCCACTGCTCGCCGCCCGCTAGCAACCGTACTTTGGCCAGCATATCTACCGACTTGGGGCGGCGTCCGGAACGCGCCAGGATGCGGCTGAGTTCTTTATCGAACCACTCCGGGGGATAGCTCCAATCGATGAGCATGGCGATCGAGGCGAAGTACTTCTCCATGATTTGACGGAGATGCCGGCGCGCCGACTCCTTCCAAGCGCCGTCATAATCGCTTTCCTGTTCTGGCCGTTTCTGTCCCTTGCGTTTGGCCATCGTTTCAGCCCCCGTCCTCGAGTTGTGACAAGTCGCGCGGTGCCTCCAACCTCAAGGCCAGGGCGCCCGCCTGCAGCGAAGTAGCTCGCCGCCATTGTGGCAACGCTGCTTCGAGTCCACTAGAGGCCAAAGGACAAATGCTGGTAGCCCGCAAAAGTCGGCGGACGCGGGCAAGGTGCATGTACTCGCCGTTCGTCTTGCAGTACGATACGGAAGAATTACGTGTGGCCGTCTTTACCTTGCATTGCCTCCCCGCACGAAAGCATACCGCCATGTCCGCTCGCTTGTTCCTTGGTGCTGTATCGTTGGGATTCGTCTTCCAGGCTGGCTTCGTTCTGGGGGCCGACGCGCCGGCAAAGGCCGATTTGTATGTGTCTGTGCAAGGCCAGGATGGCTGGTCGGGCACGCTGGCCGTGCCGAATGCGGAGCGGACGGATGGGCCGTTGGCGTCCTTCGAGGGGGCCCGCGACGCGATCCGTCGCCGGAAGGCTGCCGGGCCGCTCGCCGCGCCGGTCCGCGTCCTGCTCCGCAGCGGGACGTACCGCGTGAGCGGACCGATCGTCCTGACCGCTGCGGATAGCGGCACGCAGCAGGCACCCATCACGTACGCGGCTTACCCCGGCGAGACTCCGGTCATTTCCGGCGGGGTCGCGATTTCAGGATGGACCAAGCAGGGCGACGGGCCGCTCTGGACCACGACCATCCCGGCGGTCAAGAGCGGCCAGTGGTACTTCCGGCAGCTGTTTGTCAACGGGCGGCGAGCCGATCCGGCGCGGTTCCCCAAGGACGGATTCTTCCGCTCCGGCGGACCCGGCACGGCCTACAAGGACCGCAACGCCGCGCGAAAGAACGCCGAGGTCAAGCAGTCGATTCTGTTCCAGAATGAGGACCTGCAGCCGTGGGAGAATCTGGGCGACGCCGTAGTCGTGATCTATCACTCCTGGACCACGTCGCGGCATCGCATTCGGAACCTGGATGTGGCCAAAAAGCTCGTCGAATTCACCGCGCCCAGCGGTTGGCCGATGGGCTACTGGGAAAAGGACCAGCGGTACTACGTCGAATTCGTGCGCGAAGGGCTGGACACACCCGGCGAGTGGTACCTGGACCGCAGCACCGGTGTCCTGACGTACTACCCGCGGCCCGGCGAGGACATGACGACGGCCGAAGTGGTCGCGCCGCTGGCCGAGGAGTTGTTGCGTCTGGAAGGCGATCCGGCGGCGGGGAAGTTCGTCGAGCATCTGCGATTCGAAGGGCTGTCGTTCCAGCACACGGCGTGGATCATGCCCGCGGCCGAAACGGTGGACGGTCAGGCGGCGGCGGGGCTGAAGACGGCTGCCGTTTACGCCCGCGGGGCGCGGCACTGCGAGTTCAAACAGTGCGAAATCGCGCGGACCGGCGGCTACGGGTTGTGGCTGCAACTGGGCTGCAAAGACAACCGCGTCGAGCAATGCCAGATCCACGACCTGGGCGCCGGCGGCGTGCGGATCGGCGACATGAGCCTGCCCGAGGCGGCCGATCTGCAGGCCGAGCGGAACGAGGTCTACAACTGCTTCATTCACAACGGCGGCAACGTCTACCACGCGGGCATCGGCGTGTGGATCGGCAAGAGTTCGCACAACACGGTCCAGCACAACGACATTTGCGACTTCTTCTATACCGGCGTCTCCGTCGGCTGGAGTTGGGGCTATGCGCCCTCGTCGGCCCACGACAACCACATCGAGTACAACCACATTCATCATCTGGGCTGGGGCCAGCTGAGCGACCTGGGCGGCATCTACTGCCTGGGGATTTCGCCGGGTACGCGGTTGTGTTTCAACCGGATTCACGACGTGTTGTCCTATTCGTACGGCGGCTGGGGGCTGTACACGGATGAAGGCAGCACCGGCATTTTGATGGAGAACAACGTGGTTTACCGCGTGAAAGACGGCGCGTTCCACCAGCACTACGGCCGGGAGAACGTGCTGCGGAACAACGTCCTGGCCCTGTCGGCCACGCTGGGCCAACTCCGCCGGTCCCGGCAGGAAGAACACATCTCGTTCACCGCCGAGCAGAATATCATCTACGCCCGCGGCGTCCCGCTGCTGGGCGGGAACTGGTCCAACGGCAACTTCAAGCTGGATCGGAACTGCTACTGGGACGCCAACAACAAGGAGCCGAAGTTCCCCGGCGACCTGTCGTTTGCCCAGTGGCAAACCGAGGGTCACGACGTTCATTCCGTGGTCGCCAATCCGAAGTTTGTCGATCCGGAACACTTCGATTTCCAGCTTCAGTCTGACAGCCCGGCCTTGGCGCTGGGCTTCCGGCCGATCGACACCACTTCGATCGGCCTGGTCGGGCCGCGCGAGTGGACCAAACTGCCGGCCGAAGTCCAGCGGCCGAGGTTGTTGCTGCCGGGAGAGTGACGCCCCGTAGTCACTGACGGCGGTGCCGATTACACTGATAGACCATGCGACCAACGAAGGAACTGATCGACGCGGTTTTCCGGGGCGAGGTTTTGCGCGCCCGCCGCATGTCGCCGGAGGACAAGCTGCTGGCGGGTGCCCGGCTGTTCGATTACGCGTGCCGCATTACGGCAGCCGGCATTCGCAATCAGTTTGCGGGAATCGACGAAGAAGGCGTGCAGCAGATCCTGGTGCAGAGACTGGCGTGGCAGCGGAAGCTCGACGCCTGCCAAGTGGACTCGGAGTCAAACGGTGAATCCTGAAGCCGTCCTGCTATCGGTGGTCGATGCGTTGACTGCGGCAGGTGTCCCGTATCTCTTGGCGGGCTCGTTCTCAAGTAACTACTACGGGATTCCCCGCTCGACCCATGACGCCGATTTCGTGGTCGAACTGCAAGGGCGTCCGATCATGTCTCTGCAGCGGCACCTCGATCCGGCGCTCCGCATCGATCCCCAGGTCGAGTTCGAGACGGTGACAGGCACGCGGAGAAACGTGGTGACGGCCAGGGGGGTGGCCTTTGAGGTCGAACTCTTCCGGCTCAGTGACGACGCGCACGATCAGCAGCGATTCCAGCGCCGGCGGACCGTCGCGTTGCTGGACCGGAATATCTCACTCCCCAGTCCCGAGGACGTCATCATCACGAAGCTGCGCTGGCTGAGGAAAAAGGACCGCGATGATATCGCTGGCGTGATTGCCGTCCAGGGCGAGGCTTTGGACTGGGAGTACATTTACCGCTGGTGTGACGAGCACGGGACCCGCGAGGTGCTCGAAGAAATCCGCAGTGCTCTACCGCCCTTGGGCGACGCCTGGATCAGCCAGCAGAATCTCTGAAGGTGGAACCAATTCCCTACCGAATGTCGCGCGAGTTAAGGTGCGGAAAGGAGAAGAATAATCATGAACAGCTATTCGATTGTGCGGTTCCTCATACGGGCCGTGTCTGTTGCGTCGCTCCTGGCCTGCGCTGCGGTGGGTGGCGCGGCTGAGGATGACGCGCGCTGGGTGCATCCGCTGTGCCAGCCGCTGGCCGTCGACGGCAACGGCCCGTTCATAGAACTGGCCGACGGGAACTTGATGACCATCGACCCACAAGGCGTCCGTGTCAGCCAGGACGACGGCCAGACGTGGTCCGAACCGCAGAAAGTCTGTGAAGGACTGGACGGCTTGCGCGGAGGCGGCGAACCGGCTTCGTCCGCCATCGTGCGGACACAAGGCGGCGCGGTGGTCATCGTCTATCTGGACTCCACCACCTACAACTTCAGTTGGGACAATGCGATCAATCAGCCGAAGGACGGCTGCCGGCTGGAGGTCTGGGCGATCCGCAGCCTGGATGGCGGCAAGACCTGGATCGACCGGCAGCGGATCCTGGAGGGCTACAATCCCAACTTCTTCGGCTTCATCCAGACCCGTAGCGGCCGACTCGTGGCCACGGTGCCCCACATGGTGCGCGATCCGGGCCGCTACGTGGCCTGCTCGCTGACCTCGGACGACGACGGCAAGACGTGGAAGCGGAGCAACCTGGTCGACCTGGGCGGCCACGGACATCACTCGGGCGCGATGGAACCTACGGTGGCCGAACTGGGCGACGGCCAGCTGTTGATGTTGATCCGCACGCACTGGGGCCGCTTCTGGGATGCCTACTCCGACGATGGCGGGCTGTCGTGGCGGACGGTCCAGCCGAGCCAGATCGAATCGACCAGCGCGCCGGGATTCTTGCTGAAACTGCGCAGCGGCCGGCTGGCCTTCGTTTCCAACGGCAACGCAGATCGCACTCATCTGCTGTTAATCTTTTCCGAAGACGACGGCAAGACGTGGACCAAGCCGGTCGTCCTCGCCCGCCAGAAAGACGGCCAGTTGAGCTATCCGTTCTTCCTGGAGCGTCGTCCCGGCGAGTTGTGGGTGATTGCCGGGTTTGCCTTCAAGAAAGGCTGGCAGGAGCCTGTGCCCCTGAGGCTGAAGATCAGCGAGGAAGCGTTTTTTGGCGAGGCCAAGAAAGACGCTGGCGGATGAGCGAGACGCTGCGGTTCTTCTACGACTTTGCCCGGAAGAAGAAGTCGCACTGCGGCAGTTCACGCATGCGGCGTGTTCGCCCAATTCGCGAGTGAATCGTGAATACTGAATAGCGAATACTGAATGCAGAATACCGACGAAAGAACCACGCGTCTTCCATTCTGCGCTTAGTATTCACGATTCAGTATTCACTATTCCGGCTTCTCCTTCAGGAAGTCTGCGGCGAATGGTGGGGCGTTAGGATCGGCGAATCAATAACTGTCCAGTTCTCGTTGGCGATCATCACGCGGAGCGTGATGGCTACTTTGAAATCGCGACAGTTATTGATTCGCCGATCCTTAGCCCACCGTTCGCCGTGTCGGTCTATGCCTGCGGGAATGCTTTCCAGCGTCCCTGATCGCGATGGCTGGCCAGGCACTGCTGGACAAACCAGACGCCCTCCAATCCATCGTAGACGTTCGGATAGATCGTCCGGCGGAGTTCGACTGGCTGCCCCGTCGCACGCTGCACGATGGCGTCGAAGGCGTCGCAGTACACGTTCGCAAACGCCTCCAGCACGCCTTCCGGATGCCCGCCCGGCAGCCGGCACGCGGCCTGGACGACGTCGCTGTAGGCCGTCCGCCGGTTGCGTTCGTAAATCTGCACCGGCTGGCCGTGACGCCGCAACGTCAGGCGATCGGGATCTTCCTGGCGCCACACGAGCGAAGCCCGGCTGCCATCGACTTCCAGCGTCAGATCGTTCAACCGTCCGTGCGACACCTGGCTGACCGTAATCGCCGCCAACGCGCCGCCGTCGCAGCGGACCACGGCGTGCCCGTAATCGTCCAGCGGCCGCGCAGGGTGGACGTTAGCCAAGGTCGCCGAGATTTCCAGCGGCGTCAGGTCCGTCGTAAACCGCAGCAGGTGGAACGCATGCGTACCGAGGTCGGCCATCGTCCCAGATGGGCCGGCCTTGGCCGGGTCTGCTTTCCAGGCGCCGCGTGTCACAGGCTGTCCCGGCTGGATTCCCCACAGGCCGCTTTGCAGGTACGTCACGCGAACGGCATGGATTCGGCCCAGTTCCCCGGCGGCGATCATCTCGCGAGCCTGCCGCACCAGCGGGTAGCCCGAATACCCGTGAGCCAGCACGAACACCGCCCCCGTCCGTTCCACCAGACGCGTCAACTGCAACGCCTGCTGGGCGTCGATCGTCATGGGCTTCTCGCAGACCACGTGAAAGCCGGCTTCCAGTGCCGCCGCCGCGATTTCGTAATGCGTGTGATTGGGCGTCGCGACCGTGATCAAGTCCGGCCGCTGGTCTGCGGGCAACCGGCTTTCCGCCTCGATCAGTTCGCGATACGACCCGTAGCCGCGCTCGGCGACAACTCCGAATTCAGCAGCGGCGAGCCGCGACTTATCCGCGTCCGACGAAAAGGCGCCGGCCACCAGTTCCGCGCGCCGATCGAGCGTGGCGGCGATGGCATGCACGCGGCCGATGAACCCGCCGCCGCTGCCGCCGACCAAGGCCATGCGAAGTTTTCGGTTCAGGGGATGATTGATGGTGGAGGTCACAAATCCAACTCTTTCATAAGTCGATGGCATACAGAGAGAGGGAGGACAAGCTGACAGAAAAATGGGGGTGACAGAAAAATGAAATGCTGGGAACTCTCAATTCCCACATTTTTCTGTCACCCCATTTTTCTGTCAGCTATTCCTGATTCCTACCCGTCTTTCCGTCGCCTCTGCCGGCCAATCAGCAGAATGTTTCAAACGGCCTTGTTGCGGTTGTTATTTTTTGAGAAACCCCGCGTTCACCCAGTCGGCGTGGTCCGAGTGGATCGAACCGTCAGCGTCGTTGACAATCAAGTGCAGACGCTGGCAGTCGGCGGGCAGAGCAACGTCGAAGTGCCAGCGTTCGATCCGTCCGAACTTCAAGATGGGTGAGCGGGCCAGCACCGTCTTGCGCCCACGACTTTCGCCGACGACCTGGCACACGACGCTCGTCCGCGGGTCCTCGCGCCGGCTCTCGTCCAACCCGGCAACCGCGACGAACCGCTTCCAATCGGGCTGCCGGTCGTAAACGACTTCCGCATTGGCGTGTAGGCCGAGTCCGTCCGCGTAAGCGTCCTTGCCCAGCGTCAGCGGCAGGCCGGCCGCCGATTTGCCCATGCCGACTTGGCCCCAGCCCGTTCTGGCGCTCTTGGGGCTCAGTTTCATCAAGCTCACTTCGGGCAGCGGCGGGACTGGGCCAAGGTCGACCGACGGCGTCTTGACGACCACCTCCGCCGGGCTGCCGCGACGGCCGTCGAACGAGAACGGGACGACGGCGTAGCGATAAGTCTCGCCCGGTTCGGCCGTGGCATCCGTCAGCGCGGTCAAGCCCTGCCCGAACGACAGCACCGTATCGCCTCGCCGCACTTCGTAGAACGGCCCACTGCTTCGCCACTTCAGCGTGACGGGCTCGAACGGGTCCGCGGCTTCCGCCTTCAAGTCTACGATCGGCGCAGGGGCGGGCTCCGACTTCGTGCCGGCTTGAAAGTTCACTTGCCAATGCACCTCGCGGCTCACCGGAGAACGAATCGTCGCCCGGACCAGTCCCGCATCCTCCCGCACCGCCACGGTCACTCCGGCTTGCCGGTCCTCAGCCGCGACTTCGGCTCCTGCGATCTGCCATGTTCCGCTGGACGTGTAAGCAGCGATGCGCAATTCGTAGTCGTCGCCACCGATCACGCGACTGACGCCGGACAACTGCCGCGCGTCCCCGTCCCAGCGCTCGGCGACCACGTCCACCATGCCCTGGGTGACGTGCCGCGAGGTGCTCAGCAATTGCGGATGATCCGCCAGGGCTCGCACTGCCAGGACCGCACACGATTGAGGCGGCAGGATCAACTTGACCGCCGATTCCAGCGGCGGCAACATCGCGCCGGCCCAGAAATCGAAAGCCAGGTACTTGCTCGCGTCCGGCAAACCGATCCGCTCCAGGGAGCAATCGAACTCGTGCGGGGCGTTGTCCCAATTGAACAGCCCGATCACGTCCCGCCGCGGCGAGTGCCGCTCGTCGCTCACCAGCCAGATCCTCGGCAGCGGTTCATCGAGCCAATCGACCGGCCGCGCCTGCACGCCATGAGCCGGCAAGATTCGCTGCAAGATGTGCAGCCGCTCCGGAGGCAAACTTTCAAAATCGTCGCTACCCAACGTCAACTGGCCGGTCACCCCTGCCCACGAGCAACTGACTCGCGCTTGCTCGACGCCGAGCGACGTTCGTACGTACACAGGATCGGGATCGTTGTACCAGACGCGGCCGTGCAGAAAGTAGTTCCGCGTTCCGAACGTCGGGCCGGTCAGTACGCCTTTCCACGAGGCTCCGTTATCCGGCCCGATCCGCATGGCATCGACCAGTCCGAACGCGCCGCCGTAGCTGCGCATGTTCTGGTTCGCGCAGCAGCCCAGCAGAAACACATCTCGGCCTGCGGTTTCGCGGACCAGCCGCAAGCCGTCGCGGTACGCCTCGATGTTCGTCTTGTTCGGATTGTGAAACACCGCGTCGCCGAGGCCGTCGTCGCGGTAGGCGTCGTTGACGTAGATCTGCGGCACGCCGGCGCCGGTGTATAGTCCGTCCATCTTCAGGTAGCGGTAGCCCCACTCGTGAACCAGCCGCTGGACAATGCCCCGCA
Organism: uncultured Pirellulaceae bacterium; assembly: GCA_964409865.1. Lineage (GTDB taxonomy): Bacteria > Planctomycetota > Planctomycetia > Pirellulales > Pirellulaceae > Anammoximicrobium. The sequence goes on along the minus strand of CAYPGE010000254.1, from coordinate 2,897 downwards.
GGTACTCCTGGACGGCGGGCTGCGTCATGTCCAGGCTCGTGCCGCCCCAAGCGGTATCGTACGGCGTGCCATCGGCCCGTTTGACGAACCAGTCCTGGTGCTTTTCGAACCACGGATCGTTGTACGTGCCGGCGAACGGCATGAACCAGATGCCGGGCACCAGGCCCTTGGCCAGCACGTCGTCCGCCGCGGCTTTCATTCCCGCCGGATACGGACCGTCGGCCCGGTGCGCGGTGAAGTTCTTGCGAGGTCCGTTCCCCTTGGGATCGCCTTGCTGCCAGCCGTCGTCGATCTGCAGCACGGAGAAGCCGAACGGAGCCAGCTTTTCGGCCGCGAGTGTTGCGGTGCGAGCCAATTCCTTTTCGTTCGACGCGCCGGAGTGGTACCATGTGCAGTAGCCGCAAGGCTGCGGCGGCAACTGAACCTGGTACACCTTGGCCACCGCGTCGGCCCAGGCCTCCAGGCCCAGACGCACGTCGTCGAACCAGCCGACGGCAAATGTCTCCAGCGTTTCGCTCTGGCCCGGCGCAAGCCGCAGCCGGCCGTAGTCGATCTGGGCGTCCAATCGGACCTGGCCGCCTTCGACGCCGGCCAGGACGGCGCCGCTGCCGCGATCGGTCGTCAGCCAGCCGCTCACCACGCCGCTGCGCGACTGCGGATCGGCGACCGTCATCCACATATAACTGCCCGGCTTGTCCGCCGGTGATTTCAAGCCGCCGGTGCCCAGGACTTTGAGCGACTCGGCCGGCCTGCCCAGGTCCAACGTGGCCCGCAGGCTTTGGAACTGGCGCAGCGTGGCCGGCTCACCCGCTTTGTTGTGGATACTGGGCCGAATCAACAAGAACGGCACTTTGCCCGCCAGCAGGATTTCGTCTTGGCCGCCGTCGTCATACTTGATCTGGAGGGCTTGAGATTCGCCAAACACTTTATCTGTTACCTGAGCCGTGTGAGCTGCGCCGCCGGCTGCACGCAGTTTCCCCACCGAGACGAGTTTCCGCCCCGTGGGAACATGTACAACGGAGAGCCCCGCTTGGGAATCCCAGCTGACCGACAAGCTTTGATTTGCGATTCTCGCGACCTCGTCTGCGGTAGCAAGGTTCGTGCCGCAAGCTAACAGCAACAATAGCGTTGCAGCCGCCGGGAAGTAAGTTGGCCGATAGAGAGTCTGCATCCTGTCGTCCTCGCAGCAAGAATGGCAAGAGAAACGGCGTCTGCCTTTGCGTTTGCAGTGCGGCCGTAAGCGCGCGCCGGAAAGCAACACCAGCAGAGACGCGAAGTTCGCAACCAGATAGCGTGTGCTCAGAAGGTCCCGAAGTCAATCGGACGGAGAAGTGAGAGCACGCTCAAGCCACGCGCGTGCCGTACTCGATCGCGGCGGACTGGAACAAGCCCGTGCTCAAGTAGCGGTCGCCGCGGTCGGGCAGCAGGGCGACGATGGTGCCGCGTTTCATGCGGCGGGCCAGTTGCAGCGCTCCGGCCGCCGACGCGCCGCTGGACATGCCCACGAAAATGCCTTCCCGCCTGGCCAGCTGCCGGGCCGTTTCGTAGGCGTCCGCGTCGACGACGGAGATCTTCTCGTCCAGCAGGCTCGGGTCGTAGATCTTGGGCTGCATCGACTCCTGCATGTTCTTCAGCCCCTGGATGTGGTGGCCCGGTGGCGGCTCGATGCCGACGATGCGCGCCCGGGGCTTCTGCTCCTTCAAATAGCGGCTGACGCCCATCAGCGTTCCCGAGGTGCCCATGCCCGTGACAAACACATCGACTTCGCCTTCCGTCTGCGCATAAATTTCCGGCCCCGTCGTGGCGTAGTGCGCGAGGATGTTGTTCTCGTTTTCGAACTGGTTGGGCATATAGTAGCGACCGGGGAACTGCTCCGCCAAACGCCGGACGCGGCGGATCGCTCCGTCCGTGCGCTCGGCTGCGGGGGTCAGGATGACTTCCGCGCCCAACGCCTCCAGCACGCGGCGACGCTCCATGCTGACGCTGGCCGCCATGCACAAGGTGACCCGGTAACCGCGGGCGGCGGCGATCATCGCCAAGGCGATGCCCGTGTTGCCGGAGGTCGCCTCCAGGATGGTCTGGCCCGGCGTTAATTCGCCGGAATCCTCGGCGGCCTTGATCATCCAATACGCCGCCCGGTCCTTGACCGAGCCGCCCGGATTGTTGCCTTCCAGTTTGGCAAAGATCCGAACCGCTGGCGGCTTGTCGCCGAGGTTCTTCAATTCGACCAGAGGCGTGTTTCCGATCGCACCCCAGATGCACATGGCGGGATCCTTCGAGCGTGCAGGCAGGCGAAAAAGCGGAGCAAAACGCGCCCGAACGTGCCCAGGGCGGCAGGCACCACGCACGAGGACGCATATCCCGTATCATCGGCATATCAAAACGCCAAATACGGAAAAAACCGCAGTTCCTGCTTCCGGCTCTCGCTCCCGTTTCAATTTCCCTTATTTATTGGTATCGTTATCTCGATAGCCCAAGTGCTTCACCACGCAAAATCCTGTCCGTTGGGGGGCCTTGATCGTAAGGGTGCGAAACGAGGTCTCACGACTTGGATCCAAATCCATGGCTCGATGTTGATTAGCGTTCCTTTTTTCCTCCTGCCACGTCCATGAGAACCCTTTCCTTGACCTTTCTCGCCGTTATCCTGCCGATCGTCGTTCCCCTGGCCTCCGCGGAACACTGGAACCAATTTCGCGGATCTCGCGGCGACGGTCAGGCGAACTCTACGGCGCTGCCCTTGCAATGGAGCGAGCGTCAAAACGTTTCCTGGAAGACCGCCATTCACGGCAAAGCGTGGTCGTCGCCCGTGGTTTGGGGCGAGCAGATTTGGATGACGTCGGCCACCGAGGACGGCCGGCAGTTATTCGCGATTTGCGTGGATGCCGCCACGGGCAAGG
>CAYPGE010000253.1:0-13524 GCA_964409865.1 uncultured Pirellulaceae bacterium | reverse complement strand
CGAACTGCTGGGCGAATGCGACACCGGCCGGGAGGTCCTGCGTCTCCGGCAGGAACAGGAAGACCTCCTGGATACTGTGTGGCTGGCGAGCAGTCCGTCGCAGTTGAAGGCCCTGTGGTCCAAGGTGAACGCCTTGCTGGGGACCACGCCGACGCAGTTGGAACGCGATGCCCTGGAGATTCCGGCGGTGGATGGCGATTAGTTGCTGCCGGCGTCGCTGGCACGTCCGTTGATGTCTGTTGCCCCTACACCGGCACGATCCGCTCACCAGCGCGTCGTGCCGGTTCTGTTTTCTTGCACAGGAGACCCCACGTTGATCACCATCAGTCGTTTGCTGGCCCGCCAGCTGCGGGCCGTGTTTCGCCGGGCCGGGATCGGCAAGGCATACGGCGGCTACCGCCAGCGGGCCTTGTTCCTGGCCGACCAGGGCACGCTGCGTATCCGGGGCCTGTCTTGCAACGCCGCCGTCGAATACCAGGCGGCCCACCAGGGCGGTCCCGTCGAAGCGTTGCTGCCGCTGGACCTGCTCGCCGCTTGCGAAGGCAGCCGTCCCGATCCGGTCCAGTTGGACTTCGGCACCGACGAGAAGGTCACCGCTTCCTGGACGGACAAGCGGGTCCCCGTCGTCCGGGATTTCGCCACGTCCGCCCCGGACGACACGCTGCCGCCGTTCCCGCCGCTGCCGGAGACGTTCGCCAGCAACGATCCGGGGCTGTGGCTCGCGTTACGTGAGGCGGCGGCCACCACGGACCAGCAGCCCCACCGCTTCGCGCTGAGCTGCGTGCAGCTGTGCAGCTCCAGCGGCAAGATCGTCGCCACCGATGGCCAGCAGGCACTCGTCCAATCCGGTTTCACGTTCCCCTGGACGGAAGACTTGCTGGTCCCCGCGTCCGGTGTCTTCGGCTGCCGGGAGCTGCCCGCCGATCAACCGATTCAGGTCGGCAAGTCCGAGGACTGGGTGACATTCAAGTCCGGTCCATGGTCGATCTCGCTGAAATTGGAGAAGGACGCTCGGTTCCCGGACGTCACCCGGCACATCAGCGATCCGTCTGCGGCTACTTCGCACCTCCATATCGCCGACAGCGATGGCGACTTTCTGAACGATGCCCTGCCGCGGTTGCCTTGCGAAGACAACACGAACTGCCCGGTCACGTTGGACCTGAACGGTCAGGTGTTGATCCGAGGCAAGGCTGCTGACCAGTCCCGTGCCACTGAGTTGGCCCTGTCCAGCTCGCGGCTCGACGGCGATCCGATCACCGTCAACTCGAATCGCGAGTACCTGCTGCGCGCCCTGCGGCTTGGCTTCCGTGATGTTCACTTCTACGGCCGTGAACAACCCGTGCTCTGCGACGGCGGTGGCAGGCAGTACGTCTGGGCTCTCCTCAGCCCAGAGTCGCCGATCCCCAGCAGTCCCGACCTGATCCGTATCGCGTCCATCCAGCGTCAAGCTGGCGAGGCGAGCGGCCACCCCCAACCCCGAAGGAGCAAAGCCACCGTGTCCGAACCCACGCCCCAAACCCCGCCCACCGGCGACAAGCCCGCGACGAAAGCCAGACGTTCGTCAGCGTCCAAGCGGCCGTCTCCCATCGAGCAGGCGGTCGTCTTCCGTGACGCCTTGCGCACGGCCGTCGTGCAGGCCAACGAGTTGATCCGCAATCTGAAACAGCAGAAACGCGAAGCCCGGCTCGTGCAGACCACGCTGGCCTCGCTGAAACAACTGCAAAAGGTCGGCGTGTAGGCCGGCCACGCACACCGACAACAACTAAAGCCCGGTCTCTGACGGGATCGGGCTATTCCCGATCACCATGTCTTCCCCACGAAGGAGATCACCATGCCTTTGCGTTTGAACATTGGCCTCAGCAAGAAGCTGGGGTTGCCCGACTACGGCAGTCTGGGCGCGAGCTGCAACGTCGATATCGAGCTGGACGCGGCGTTGCTGCAAACCGATCCCGAAGCGTTCCAGCGACACGCCCGCAACGCCTACGACGCTTGTCGTCGTGCCGTGCAGGAGGAACTGGCCCGGCACCAGGCCGCCCCCGCCACGGCTCCGGCCAATCATCAGCCGGCGACTGCCGCGAGCGTCGGCGGCAACGGCAATGGCAACGGTCACAGCGGGAACGGGAACGGAAGCGGGAATGGCCACGCCAACGGCCATGTCCAGAGCGGGAACGGCCGCGGCAACGGCCACCCGGCGAGCGAGAAGCAGATGACGTATGTCCGGCAGTTGGCCGGGCACATCAAGGGGCTCGGCGTGCGGCGTCTGGAAGCCCTGGCCGACAAGATGTTCAGCAAGCCCGTCGCCAGCCTGACGAGCCTCGAAGCGTCCGGGTTGATCGACAGCTTGAAAGCGATCAAGGCGGGCGAGATCGACCTCGACACCGTGTTGGGAGGCGCCGCTACACCATGACCACCCAGACGTTGCTTGACGAACCCCAGACAGGCCAGAATGGCATCTGGGCATACATCAGCCCCAGCCGCCTGGGCAAATGGCTTTCCTGCCCCTTGGCCTTCCGGCTCCAGTACCTGGAAGGAATCCGGCAGCCGACGACACCGAGCCTGTTCCTGGGCAAGGTTGTGCATGCCGGGCTGGAGGCGTTCTATCGGCACCGTCACCTGGGCGTCACGCTGGAGCCGGCCGACGTCTGCCGCCGCTTGCTGGAGCTGTGGGGACCGACGATTGACGTTGAAAGCATGACGTTCGAGTCTGCGGCTGCTGAGCAGGCGCTGCAACGGCAGGCGGCAGACTTGGTGACGGCGTACTTGAGTCACGCGCCCAAGGACGAGAAGCCGCTGGCGGTGGAAGTCGCCACGCAGGCCCCGTTGGTTGATCCGCTGACGGGTGAGGACCTGGGCATCCCGCTGCTTGGGGTGATCGACCTGATCGTCGGCGGCCAGGGTGGTGCCGTCATCGCGGACTTCAAGACGTCGGCCCGCAGCAGCGAGCCGCTGGAGATATTCCACGAGATTCAGCTCAGCTCGTACAGCTACTTGTTTCGGACTCTGGCCGACCGCATGGAAGCCGGCCTGGAGATCAGGAGCTTGATCAAAACCAAAACGCCCAAGATCGAGTTCCACAGTTACCCGGCCCGCACGGACGCCCACTTCCGCCGATTATTCGCTGTGATTCGGGAGTACCTCGACGCCTTGGATTCCGGTCGGTTCAACTACCGGCCGGGCTTCCACTGCGGGATGTGTGACCTCGCGGCGGGCCACTGCCGGGAGTGGCAAGGCTGAAACCGGAGACCATCACGACCAACGGCTCTCGGCCCCCGGCGTCGGCCGGGGGCCGGGGGCGTTTTCTTGTAGCTATTGTTCGGTACGCTGCGTCGGAGATCAGTGAAAAAATCCAGTCAACCGGTAGCTTCCGACTCGCTGTCAGGTGAGGAGATCAAACACGGGTAGTTCCGTGCTATCGGCGAATGCCTAAGCGGAAACCAAGCCAACGCGGGCAAGGCCCAATGCAGTTCAGTACCCTTCCGAAACCAGCGTCGAGTACGTTGCCCGCGTCATTTTTTGAACTTGTGCCAACCTGTTCCGCCACACTTCCGGCAAGTGACCGTGAACCGGCCCGCCCCGTTGCACTTTCGGCACGTCGATGACAGGCGTCCGCCGCCGCCGCACTTGCGGCATGGTTCACTGATCGCAGGCTTGAACTGACCAGTGCCACCACACTTGCGGCACGGGGAGCCGAATTTCTGTCCGCTGCCCTGACAGGTGAAGCACTGCTGAGCGGAGCGTTCAAAGCGGCCCGTACCGCCACACCCACGGCAGACCGCGCTGTGCGTTCCGGTACCATCGCAGGCTCGGCATTCCAGCGTGCGCGAGCCGGTGCCGTCGCATGAAAAGCACGTACCGTAGTCATTTATCGGGCTGATGAGGTTCTTGCCAACGACGCTGGGACGCCACTGGTCACGTTGCGCACGAGAGCGATTGTCATCACCGAAGAAGAACTTGAAGATCCCCATTTGTGCTCCCCAAGCGACAGATCAGTTGGCCTAGCGAATGATCCGCAAAGCCCCCAGAATCCCGGCGAGTACGACGAACACGACGACTCCACCCCAGAAGCTCTGCATTACAAGGCCAACGATGACGGCGACGACGAAGCAGGCCGCGCCGGCACCAGCGTTGATGTCTTGTTTTCGTCCCATGTCAGTCTCGGCTCCAAATGCCTAACGACAGGGATTGGGGTGGCGGCCCCTAACCCCTCCGCTTCAAACCAGTTGGTGAACCCCTCGGCCTACCCGCCATCTTCCATTCAGTCACCACGCAATTTAGTCCTTTGCAAGGTCGGACTACGCGTTCTTCCGGTCCAAAAAGAAACGAGGAAGCAGATACAAAGCGAACCGAAAACCAAAACGGGCCAAGACAAAGACGACTGCACCGATGATTCCGCTCGTGATTCCCACGCTCCAAAAACTGTCAAAATCCGAAATCCCTGCACCAACTCGTGCGACGCCGACGACAGCACCGCACAACATCCCTGGAATCGCCGTGGCCCAGAATCCACGGGTGTCGAGCGTGCGCAACACGAGAAACGGAGGGGATGGCCACTTCGTACTGCGATCGAAGTCCACGTTCGTGAAGCTCCCGTAGTCAATCGCCCCTACCCTTGATAGGTCTGTTCCTTGCAGGCGTGCGCTATTGAGATTGCACCGACTAAAGATCGTGCCATCCAGATTTGCACCGCGCAAGTCAACGAAGTCGAAATCGACCCACTCAAACGTCGCTTTTCTCAGGTCTGCCCTCGCAAGGATCGTCCCACGACAACTCACTCCGTTCCACTGGACACCAGCGTTTAGCTTGGCCCCCGTCAGGTTCGCCCCGTTCAACGATGCACCGGTCAGAGATCCTCCGAAAACGGCCCCGCTGAGGCACGCTCCTTCCAGGTTGGCCTCATCGAGTTTGGCACCGGTCAGGTCCGCACCGGTCAGGTCCGCATCCCGCAAATCCGTACCTCTCAGATTTGCCGACCGTAGATCCTGGTTCTGCAACTGGGCCTTCCAGAGGTGCTGACTGGCCAGGTTCGCCCCTACCAGGGAATCGCCGGGAACGCGTAACAAGACGTACCCTGTGTCGTCCTTGATCTCGATTGCCGAACCACCTGCCTTTGAGGCTCCATGCGAACCGGACGCAGACGCGGCCTGATCCACTTCACGGCGGTGCTTGATGATCTCGTTAGTCTCATTACGCCTCACCATGTTTGCGAGCGGACCGCGATCGAGTTGACTGGATCGTGAGGTGGTTCTACCGCTTTCACTTGAACGTGCCGCGGAACGGCCGCCACCGGCAACGTCCGCGGGCTTGATGCTGGCGTTAGCCGTGCCTACACTACTTCGTGATTCGAGCGGACAGCCACACTGGGGGCATGCCCGTGCTCGATCGCTGATCTGCTTCCCACACTCGGAACAGTTGATTAGTGCCATATAGCAGTCCTTGATTGGCCGTTCTTCTGAGCGTCGCATCTTCGCCGCAAGCCCCTTCAAGTCATTGCTCAATGCTTCCTACTCGATGAGTCCCAACTGCATTGCCAACAGAAGCAAGACAAGCACGAAGCCGACGACACTCCCGAGAATCGCTTTGATTTCGCTTCCCACAATGCCACGTTCTTTAATAACTGCGATGCTGCCAAAGGTAATTGCAACACACCACCAGCACCCGATAGTGCATGGGATGCACCACAGGAGGCTCATGTACGAGACGCCATGCGCTACCGCCCGATGCGCTATGAGGCCAACTAGCACCGGCACAAGAACGGCCGCAATCACGAGAACCGTACCTGACCCCTCGTGAGATTTGGCGTTATCAGCATCCTGGCCCGCAGGCTCGCGGGCGGGTGCCATCCCTGTTTGCGCAGGTCTTTCTCCAATCGGAAAGCCACAGTGAGGGCATTCCACCGCTCGGTCGCTGATTCGCTTGGAACATTCAGGACAAGTAACAAGTGCCATCGCGATTCCTCCATCGAGACGCGGACGCAGGAATCAAGCCGGCGCAAAAAAACAGGGCGCCGAACTGAGGCCGCTCCTCCAACGCCCGCCAAGGCGTGTCCAGAACAGCACCCAGCCGACGCCCCTTGCGGGGCGCGGCACAGGTACTGCCTCTGAACATTCAAGAGCCTTGCGGCCCAGGTTGGCGGTTTTGGAGAAAGCAGTATCCTGACGCTCGCGCGTCATTCGGTTGTCGGTCGCAGCGATTTCGGCTGCGGCCGGTTGGTTTCAGGTCCTCCTAATGGCAATTCAACGAACACCCCGGACATTCCGGGGGCAAGAATAATTGTGGACAAGGGCTTTGCTGCACGCAACAGGGCGAGTTGCGAATTGCCCGCCGACGGACGCCAGGCCCCCAGGCGGTGGCGACAGCACCTGCGGAATCATGGCCCGGTGGCCTTCCGCGTTCACGTCGCGACGCCGGGGGCCGGGCCAGTCGGGGCCGCGTGGGCTGGACCGGGGCCAGCACCTGCCGGATCGCGGCAAGGGGGCTACGCTACCGCTGTCGCCCCGTGCCCACGTCGCTACGCCGAGGCCGCCGGGCCACACAGACGCGAGGACCGCCCGTGAACGCCACACGGGCAAACAGCGGGACGCGGGGGGGGCCAGCACCTGCCGAATCGCGGCCAGGCGGCGAATGCCCACAGGCTGGCACATCGGCCACGACGGTGCAACTGACGGGTGTTCCGAGACCAGATGGGCGGTGTTGACGCGTTTCGGCCAGACCAGCGGGTCCGTCCCCGTCCTGCAAGACGGCGGTGTCAACCTGTACAATCTCTCCGGTAGAATCGCATCGCTTCCAGCGGGGTCTTGTTTCCTGTCATGTCCCATTTGGTTTTCATCCGACACGGCGAATCGGTCCTGAACGTCGTGAACCGACAGTTGCGCGTGTTCTGCGGCCAGACGGAAACTCCGCTGACGGAACGCGGACGTGAACAAGCGCGAAACGTCGGCAAGGAACTGGCCGCTTGGCAGGGACTGACTTTCACCACGGCGATCAGTTCCGCGCTGGGGCGGGCCAGCGAGACGCTGGACTTGCTCCTGCGGGAACTGCCCTATGTCGTGCGTCGGCTTCCCGACGCACCGGGGCTGAATGAACGTTCGCTCGGGGCGTTCGACGGTTGCCGGGCTCCTGACGTGTACGCCGCCTACCCGCAGTACCGCGACGATCCCAGGTTCAACCAGTTCGACAACGACTTCACCCAGAAGGCACCCGGCGGTGAGAACCTGCGGGAGGTGACCGAGCGGGCGGGGCCGATCATCGCGGAACTGGACCGGACCTACGGCGGGGACGTCCTGGTCGTGTCGCACTACACAACGATCCGCTGCATCTTGGGACGGGCGTTGGCGTTGTCCGAGGAAACGGTCCGCCGTCTCCGAGTGCCCAATGCCGTGCCCATCGTGCTCCAGCGTGGTGACCACTATCAGCTGGTGGAGGGCGTCGAACTGCCGGACGGCTGACCGATATTCTCTTTCCGTGGTCACAAGGTGGTGCCTCCCTCCAAGGTCCACCCTGACGTGTGACCCTGGGGCCGTGCGGGGGCAGCACGGGCCATCACCTGCCGGAGTCGGCTAGGCTAGAACCAGCAGTCGCCGAACAAGTGGACGTGGTAGCCGCCGGCCCAAGATCCCGGCCGCAACTACGAATACATTGCTGATGAACGGCGTTCGACAGGAAACGGATACCAGCCCGTTGGCCAATCCAGACGAGGAGAACGAAGTGCAGATTACGACTACTCCGAGCATCGAGGGCAAACGCATCACCAAGTACTGCGGTGTCTTGGCAGGGGAAGCGATCCTCGGCGCCGACCTGTTCAAAGACCTGTTTGCTGGAATCCGCGACCTTGTCGGAGGGAGGTCGGCGACCTACGAACGGGAACTCCAGCGGGCGCGCGAGATCGCGTTGCAGGAACTCCAGCAGCGTGCGGAGGAAGCCGGCGCAAACGCGGTAGTCGGTGTCGATTTGGACTACGAGGTACTTGGCCAAAACAACGGCATGCTCATGGTGTCCGCAAGCGGCACGGCCGTCGTTGTCGAGTAACGACGGTCCGCCGGTCATTTCCGCCAACGGCTAGCCACGTGCCCAACGCCGGCGTGCCTGCACCCGAAATGGACGGCCACCGTTCCGTGCGGCAAGGCCGCTATGCCAGGGCTCGTTAGGTACGGCACGAGGCGGCACGGGTTGGCTTCACCACGAAGTACTCGCCATCCTCCAAACACGTCAACGCGAAGCCGGCCTTGCCGTATACGGCAATCGCAGCGGGATTGCCCCAGGACACGTTGCACCGAATGTGGCTGCATCCCCTGGCGGTAGCCTCCTCGACGGCGCGAAGCAACAGCGACGTGCCCAGCCCCTGCCCCCGGTACTCTGGAAGCACCAAGAGCTGCTCCAGGTATGCTAACCGGTCCTCCGCTAAGGGGCCGAATTCCACGGGACCAATGTCCATGTGAGCGCCGCCGAGGACGTGGCTGGACGAGTCCACGGCGCAGATGGTGACGAAACGCCATCGGTCGGCATCGGGGCGGACGCGACATGACTCCGCAAGTTCGCTCTTGAACATCTCCGCTGCTTCGGCGGGAAGCGTGTCGCCGTTCGTGTAAACGCTGATGGCGTGATTGAGTGACACAGGAACCTCCGCATGAAATCACCGCTTGAGGACCTGAAAGAGTGCGTCGAGGCGGCTGTTGTCGGGCTGCCCATCGGGCTTCCAGGTGGGTATCAGCCAGCCGCCCTCGTCGTTCTCATTCCAGCCGTAAACGATGATCGCGTTGGCCGGGTTGAGGTCCCGGTTGTTCTTCGTCCAGTCAATCGCGTCTTGAAGATGCTGAGCGATTTGCGCCGGGGTGGCCGTCACGGCGTCAACCAGTGGCTGTTGCTGCTCGGGCGGAGTTGGATCGGGGTGGGGGTCAACAGCGATCCACGGAACCGGGTGTTCGACGCGCGGCCTGGGATCCCACCCCGCCGTGGCAAACGTGATGGTCGGAATCCGCTGCTGGCGGCAAACCTCCCAATACGCGGTCCGCACGTGTTTGGTCAGTTGTTCGTAGGGCCACTGCTCCCAACGGTATCCCGCTCCCGCTGCGTAGGCAGAGACTGCGTCGAAGCCCAGTGTCTTTACCACCTGGGCGTCGGCCGCCGGATTCCAGCCCATGAACACGAGATACGGCTTCTTGAGTCCAGCGACGACCGCTTGGTCGGCAAGCGACTCGAATTCCTTCTTGCCCAGGACCTTCGGGCGACCGAAAACAAACAGCAGTGGTCGGCCATCAAGGACGGTCTGGTAGTGGGGGTCCTTGAAGCATGTCACCAGCCGTGGCCAGCCAGACGTTCCGATCCGGTCAATTCGACCGCCTTCCTCGATCAGGCAGAAGCGGAGGCCCTTCTTGTCCCCGGCGGCCCGATAACGTCGAAGCGCAATCCCCAGGTTTGCGTGGTCCCAGTAATCCACGAACGCCCAGTAATTCAGTCCTGCACTGGCAGCATAGCCGATTTCCTGTTCCATGACCTGCTGCGAGTCGCCGTCGATGCTGACGGCGGCCGGGGAGATTACCTTGGCGAAGAACGGCAGGCGAAAGTGGTACTTCTGAGGTCCGAGCGTCTTTTCGACCTCCGAGACGGGCGAACCGCGGCCGTACCACGCGTCCCATCGGATGGCACCGACGATCGGCCGCGCCGCAACGGGGCTGCTCGGGTCTGGCCCCGGGCGTTGTTCCGCTCCCGGCGCGAACGATGTCAGGGTACAAACCACGAACACACTGATGGTGCGCCTCATGCGGGCCTCCGCCTAGCGATTCGGCGACGGATGGTTATCAAGTTGCACGACCAACATGGCCCAGGCGATCAGCAACGTCAACCGCCCTCATGTCCGCGCGCCCCGGAACCGCCTCGCGTGCAGCCACACGCTTCATCAATGCTTGGACTGAGGGGGCGGCACCCAAGGTGTCAGGAACCCATCGTCGATAGGCTTGTTTCCTTGGGACTCCCACCATTTCGCCCATGCCCGCTTGTCCTGCTTGAAATCCTGCCCCGTTTTCCGGGACAAAGCTGCCCGTGCCCATTGCCGGGTGTTCTGATTGCCATGATCAACCAAGCTGACAAGCAGTGGTACCGCCTCATTTGATTCCTGACGGGCCACGGCGGCCACGGCCATCCACTTCGGACGGCAATCGTAGTCGCGGTCCGCTTGGTGATAGCCCGCTACCTTGATCAGGCCGGGAAGAAGTCGCTTGTCTTTGAGCGCGCTCGCCTCTGCCAGTCCCGCACAGAGGTGGCGTCCGTATTCGCCCTCCTCCAAAAGTACCGTCAAGTGCTGGACCTTCTTTTCTCGCGCAGGGGCGGGCAAAGCCGCGAGTGCGTCTTCGTTGAGCCACATTCCGCCCGGACCAAACGTCCTTGCCGTCCACAGGACGTATTCCTTGATTTCAGCGTGCGCCTTGGCGTAGGCGTTTTCGACCTCCGCCTCCGCCTTCTGCATGTCGAACGGCGCAGGCAACGGCGTCGCCTGGGCCGGCTCCGCCGTTTGGCCGACACTGTAGGTCATGCCGAGCAACAGTGAAATCACGGAAGCAATGAATGATCTTTTCGCATTCATTTTGTTTTGTCCTTCTCGTCGAACGTCCGAGCCACGCTGGCGGCGCGAGTGACTCAACCATCATCCCACACGCGATGCCGCCCCGCGTGGAACGTACTTTACCGCTTCCAGCCGTCCTCCTCCGGTCACCGCACAATCCAATTCTCCGTCAGTTCGCCGTCCGCGTCCGTTTCCGCCAATGCGCGACCGCCGCCGCAACCCAAAAGACAACCAGAACTGGAACCGCGCAAATCCCCACGAACAGGAAAGCAATCGGTGACTGAGGATCCGGGTTCACGAAGAATGCCTGCGCGCAAATATACGCAAACCAAGCACCGTACAAAACGGAGCTGACCGTGAGCAGGACTTGAGCGAAGGTGGAACGGCACGCAAGCGCTAGCCCAATCGTGACCGCGAGGGGACCGAATGCGAATGGCACGAAGAACAGCCCAGCAGAAAACGGATCGGCTTGGGAGCACAAGAGGAGCGTCCCAATCAGGACGATCGCCGCCGTCGTCCAAAACGCTGGAACAGACCGGATGTGAGCCTGTCTAACGATCCCGTCGGCAGCGCACGGGGGACGGGGGTTCTCCGTTTGCATTTATGTATTGGCTCCTGTCGCAAGACCGATTGCGCAGCTTCTTCGGCCACCATCCCTTACGCGAAATTCGCGGACCCAAGGGCTATTGATCGTGCAGTTTTTTTCAACTGTCACTTAATGGTCCGTACTTCGCGCCCGATGGGGCGCAGTTGTGGTCACCGTGCTGTCAGCGATCGTACAGCAGGCCGGCCCAAGGCCACAAGGAGCCTCATCCAACCACGTTTCTGCTCAATTCACCACCACCGACACCTGCGAAACAGAACGGTTCAGCCGCCCAGCCACGGCCGGAGGCATGTGGGAGTTGTTTCCGTCATCAGCGAGTGGTTTCGTCACGAATGCGCTCCGCCAATTCGCCGGCCAAGCGGTCTCGATTGCCTTCATGCACGTGGACCAGTTCGACGTCGCTACGCTGCTTGACCGCCGTGATGATGCCACCACTCTTCATGGCGATGGTCGCCAGGACCGGTACGTCTCCGTCCAGCAACCTCCCGATCAGTCCTACAAACCGCCTGGAAAAGCACTCCATCTTACCGATCTCGTCCACGACGAACAGATCGACGTCAGCGGCCTTGCGATTGAACTCGTTGTCGAGGAGCAGGTCGAAGTCCGGCAGCTCGACGCCGTACTTGCCGACGCGAATCTTCGACTTGGACCCGACGCTGGCCAACGTCGCTGAACCACCGTTCAAAGCGATCGCCTGAAAGCCAACACGCCGGCCGGCATCGTCGCGCAGTTCCTGGGTGTAGAAGCCGACCAGCCGCAGGTCCCGAAGCTGCTCAAGGACACGGCGGACGAGTGTCGTCTTGCCGCAGCCGGGGAAGCCGGTGAGCAGGATGTGCCTTGCTCGCGTGCCCATTGTCAGATTCGTGGCGGGGCTACTTGGCCATGCTCCAAACGACGCCTTTGCGGATTGCGTAAAGGTGCGTGTGCGGACGAAGATCACGAGTTCGTCCCGGCGTGAACGTGAACACAATCACCGCCTTGTCACCTGCCCTTTCAACGGCATAGGCGAGCTTGTCCTGGCCAGATCCGGCCCACTGGAAGAACACGAGGAGCTGCTGATCGAAGTTGACCTGAGCTGCGATTTTCTCTGCCCCTTCGCTTCCGATGGCTTCGACCAGGGCTTTCTGGTCCTCGATTACGGTCGGTTTGGTTCGCTGGAACCCGGGCAGCCGGAAGTTGCCAAGCGGCTTGATGCCTGTGATTTCTTCGGCGACCGGCACGTCAACGCCCTTTGCCTCGGGCGATGAATCCACGGAAAACCGGGCGAACACGATCTTCTCGTAGGCGTGTTTCTCCCCGGCTTCGTACAGGCAGCCGACTAAGCCGTCCGGCAGCACGGTAAGGCACGAATAAGCAGAAGGGCCTTCGTGCAGCAGCTTGGTGACGGGCCAGGTCTTGCCTTCATCTCTGCTGAGCCGGACCGTGAGTTGATGACGCGTGGTCGTCGAGGCCGGGTTGGAGAACAACAGTCGGCCGTCGCCTGGCTGTCCCTTTGCCGAATACCGCAGGAAACTGGCTTGGCAGATCGGCTCGATCAGGGTCTGGTCGAAACGCAGGTCTCCCCATGTCACGCCCCCGTTCCGGCTGATCGCCACGGCCCGCATCTTGTCCTTGTCCTGCTGCTTGCCGTCGCGTCCCCAGTAGTTCCGCATGTTGATCATCAGGGTGCCATCGCTGAGTTCGACGACCTGGCACTCGTTGGTGTGCGGTCCGACCGTCCCGCCCAGCCGCCAGCTCTGGCCATGATCATCACTGTAGAAGATGTGGGAGTACGTGGTTCTCTCCGGGGCACTTTGCTCGCGGTGATCGCAGGGAATGACCAACCGGCCTTTGTGCGCGCCGCGCTCAAGCTGGATGCCCACGCCGGGGCCGGTGGCGTACCAGCCCCAACCGGGATTCTTGACGCTGTCGGTGATCTCGGTGGGCTTGGCCCAGGTCGCTCCATCGTCGTCGCTGTAGGTGACGAGCACCTTGTCGTTGTTCCGGCAGAACGGCAACCAGATGCGGCCTTTATCCCGGTCTACCACGGGACAGGGATTGCCGATCGTGATCTTCGCATCGCCGCCCTCCTCGTAGACGATCTGCATCGGAGCCCACGTCTTGCCGCAGTCGCTGGAACGGCGAAGGACCAAATCCAGGTCACCGTGATCGGAGCGGCTCGTCTTGCGTCCCTCACAGAACGCCAGCACCGTGCCCTTCGGCGTGACGACGACCGCCGGGATGCGGTACGTGTGGTAGCCGTCGGTGCCGCTGACAAATACGTCGGTCTTGACCGGCTGGTCGTCCGCGAGGCACGTATGGCCGACCGGAACAATGAGGGCCACTGCGATGAACGACGCTGTGGCCGAAATACGTTGGTACTGCA
>CAYPGE010000252.1:0-13582 GCA_964409865.1 uncultured Pirellulaceae bacterium | reverse complement strand
CCGCTGCCGCGGCGATGCCGGTTGACGCGGCGGCCGATCGAGCCGCTCTCGGCAGCGGGGGGCTCGACTTGCCGGCAAATCGCGCCCTGGCCGTGCCGTTCGTGCTGGTCGTCGTCTCCTTGCTGGACCGCACCTCCCACAGACGCGTTCAAGATGATCCGCTGGCCAAGCCGCATCTTCAAGCCGTCATATAGAGAGGCCCTTGGGGACAGGCGGAGCCGTTCTTGCGGTAATCGACCGGCGTCTTTCCCGCGCAACGTTTGAAGGCGTTGCTAAACGACGACGGCGAACACCGCCGCCGGATCTGGGCCGGCTTCGCGTCAGGCTGAAACAGATACTGCCTGTGCGCCTTAAGACCTGGGTGCGGCGTTACCCCTTGAGTGAACCGCACCGCAAGCCGTGGGGAGCCAAATACCTGCGCAGACTCAAGTAGCGGCAAAGCGGTCGCAGGCGGGGAAACCGAACGGATCGCAGGGGCCCCCACTCGTGCCGGGCGGCTCGGCAGAGTTGGCCGTTACCGTCATCCTTCGACGCGGCTCCCCGGTCCCGCCGACGGCAGGTCTGGCGGGTCGGTGCCGTTGGCGCGGATCAAGGCGTTCTCCTCCCGGACGAGTTCGTGCTCCCTTCGGCACTGCCACCAAATCAAGCTCTGCCACGGGGAGACGACGCAGACCACGATGGCCAGATAGGCCCAGGCCGCTCCCGTGGGCCCGTGGCGGCTGCCAAACCACCAGACGCCAGCGCCGATCAGGAGACTCGCCACCACACCCAGCAGGAACAGCGACTCCCGCTTGTGGGCGCGAAGATAGAATGCCTGACAGTTCGGCACATGGTAGCAGACGATGGCCAGCAGAAACAACGCGGTGGGAAACGGTTCCAGCAGGCGCAGGGCCAATCGGAACTCGCAGGCATACAGCCCCCAGACAGCTAAGCTCAAGGCCGCCGCGCCGACAACGGCGACCACCAGCGAGATCCAGGTCAGACGGAAGAAGACGCGGTCGAGTTCCCGATAGTCTTGCTTGGCGATCAAACGCCCGAACAGCGGCGTTCGCGCCTGCACCCAGGCCAACGCCACCGCTTGGATGACGGTTACCAGCTGCCATGTCATGCCCATTTGGCCGGCGACCGCGGGACCGTGATAGTCAAACATGACGGGGGTAAACAGCGAAAACGCGAAGTAGCTCAACACGCCGCCCACGGCCAATCGCCACTGCATCGGCCAGAGATCCGTTTTCCAAGACAACTGGGAACTTGTCGAAGCCTGCCGGCAAGATTGAAAAAAGCGGCGATACCGTACCAGAAGCAGCGTCAAATCCCACAACCACCGGCCGGCAGCAGCGGCCACTGCGGTCCAGAGTCCGGCTCCGAGCAGAATACTCGTCCAGACCGCTGCGTTGGCCGTCACGGCCCCGTACAGCCGATAGCGGTTCACGATGGCCATTTGGCCACAGCCTTCCAGTAGTACGGTGAAAGGAAGCGACCAGAGCAGTCCGGCTTGGATCACGACCAGCCCCACCCAGGCTCCGCGCCACGCAACCGCCGCATCGGCCTGACGCGACAGGAAGATGTGACCTCCGAGGCCGACCAACACCAGAAACAGAAACGCGGCGATGCCGTACCAGCGGAACAGCAGTCGCACCAGGCTTGCCAGCCGCGACAAGGCGTCCATGTCGCCAACGATTCGACCGCCTTCGTCCAACCGCAGGTGCAGCCACTCGTGGCTGCTGACGTTGATCACGACGATCGAGAATCCGAGTTCAAAGAAGGTCTGCAACGCCATCAGGCTGGCGAAGGTGTAGTAGAATCCCTGCGTCTCAGGGGTGAAAAACAGGCCGATCAAAACGACGCTGACCGGTCCGGCCAGGAACTGCCAACCCCGCAGGCACAGCGCGTAGAAGACGGCCTGGTCCACTTCCAGGCGATTCACGAAACGGCGTAAGGGGCCGCGCGCGGCAGGTTCGGTCACGGGCAAATCTTCCTGGCAGGATTCGTGGCTCGGCGATCCGTCGCCTCCGACTCGCGCCCGCCGCCCTCGCCGCGGTAGCTCAACAGCAGCAACAACGCGTGGCAGGCCCGCGGCACACGCCGGAGATTGCGGCCCCAAAAGGACCGCCGCGGCCGGACTGCCGATTCCGGCCCCAGCGTGTAATCCCAGAGGATTTGCCGCCGGCAGGCGCGCCGCCAACGGCGCACGTAATGTTCGGGAAACCGATCGCGGAACTCGGCGGATCGCATCCAATACTCGGCACGGGCGATGATGTCGAGCAGTTTCCGAGGCTGAGCGACACTCTGCTGGCTGAAGCTCCCAACCAGCTTGCGAAATTGGGCGACTTCCTCCGCCAAATAGCACACTCCATACTTCAAACCAATGGCCCGGAAGGCGAAGGTATCCGACCACGATCCCAAATCGGGCCGGTAGCCGCCGGCCTCCCGCAAGGCTTCGCGGCGATAGATCGTCCCCGAGCAGGGCGAGTGAGCCGGCAGTTCGACCATCAAGTACTCCCGCAAGAACCGTTGCGGATCGGCGTACAACGGCTCGCGCCAGCGGCGCACGTCGATCCGTCCCAGCCGGCGTCCTGCCTCGTCAATCATGCCGATCGCACCAAAGATCAGGCCCGCCTGGGGATACTGCTCGGCCATCTGCACGGCCCGCTCGAAGAATCCGGGCAAGCGGACGTCGTCGGCCGCGGCGGCAAACAGCAACTCGCCGCTCGCTTCCGCGAACAGCCGCTCGTGGGCCGCAATCACACCGCGATTCTGCTCGTGCCGGATCAGCCGCAAAAACGGATACTGATCCAGGTACGGAGCGATCACTTCCAGGCTGTTGTCCGTGGAAGCATCATCCAGGATCAAGAATTCGTCGGGCGGCCGGGACTGCGACGCGATACCCACGATCGCGTCCGCCAGGTAGCGGGCGTGATTGTAGTTGGGCATCACTACCGACAGCGTGAACGGCTTCATGGCTGTGTTGGGCCAGCGAGTGTAGGATGGGTCTCCGACCCGTCCTGCTTGGAAGGTCCGTCCCGGACGGGTCGGAGACCCATCCTACTTGAGGGACTCGTCCGCAGAACGAGTGGAAACAACACCGCAAATATGGCATAATTCGCCGCACACAACAAGACAACCGTGATCCGGTACGAGGGCGAGCAAGCGGTGGGATATCCCTGGCTGCGATGGAAGTGGTTTGTGCTGAGCGGCTACCTCTTGGCTTGGGTGCCTTGGCTGATGCTGCTGGCCAGGAGGAGCCATCAGGCGGAAATCCTGGGATGGTGGTCGCCCCGCAGCTTTGCGATCCTGTTGGCGGTGACTCTTGGTTTGGCCCTCGCCAGCTACGGCGTCTGGCGGACGTGCTTCCGGCAGTCCCGGTCGCCGGACGTGCTAGCCGCAACGTTGCGCAGGATTCGCAACTCGCCATGGCTGTTCTGGCCGGCCCTGGCGGCCGCACCGGTCGCCTGGCTCATTCCCGTCCTGTACCTGGCACGGCTGGCGACGCCCCTTTCGCCGACGGTCCTGGCCAGTTTGCTGGCTGCGGCGGGGATGGTGCTGGTCTGGGAAGCGGTTCTGGTGCTGGCCGAGCGCCCGGAGGCCGAGCAACGCGATTGGCTGAAGAAGTGGAGCCTGCTTGCGGCGTCGCTGCTAGTGTCGCTGATCGGCGTCGAGATCCTGGGACGGACCCTGGGGATCCATCAGTTTGCCTGGTGGGACATCAATCCGCAGCGGCTGAACGTCCGGTTTCACACGCAGGATTTCGACGTGCGCGTGGTGACCAATCGCCAGGGACTCCGCGAACCCGACACGGTGCCGCTCGCGCGGGGCGATGAGCGCCGCGTCGTGGTCGTCGGCGATTCGATGACCTTCGGCTGGGGCGTCTCCTATGAGGACACGTTCTCCCACCAAACCGAAATCCTGCTGCGTGGCCGATCCGGACTGGAACGGGTTCGCGTGATCAACATGGGCCGTCCGGGCGCCAATCCGCGAGACTATTTGCGCTATGTCCGCCGGTATGCGGTCCAGTTCCAACCCGAGTTGATCGTCGTCGCCTTCCTCGTGGGGAATGATTGCCCGATCGTCCCGCCCGCGAGACTCCGGAGCGAAGCCGACTTCCAACGGGAAAGGGACGAGCACGTGGCCGCCGCCGTCACGCCGGTCGCGGAGCGTTATCTGGCCAAGTTCTTCGTGGCCGGCTCGCTCTACGCCGGCGTCTACCGAAGGCTGGCAGGCTCATCCGGGCGGATGGGCGACGGCCTCCACGGGCCTCTGTTCGGCGAGCCGAATCCGCTGGACCCGCAACAGGTCCTGCACGACATCGGGCAAGCGCCCGAACCGCAGCGCGCGGAAAAGATCTATGCCTGCCTCCAGCGGGACGGCTGGATCGAGCTGGGCTTGAACTGGAAGGTCAATCCGTGGCTCATTCACTCGGCCATCCTGCATCCCGACGGGCCGGCCGACGCGCTGGCCGTCCGCGAACCGACGCGCCGCGCGATGGAACAGGAATGGCAGATGTGCGAGGCCGTGCTGCGGGAGTGCCGTGCGGCGACCGCGGAAGCGAACGCCGAACTCGTCATTCTCGCCATCCCGCCGGCGCAGGCCGTATCGGTGCGATCGCTGAGGCTTCTGCAACAGTTGGGCTGTGAGGCACATGACGAGATGCTCCGCACACGCACCATCAACGACTGGCTGGCAGGCTTTGCGATCCGCTCCGGAATCGCTTGCGTGGACCCGATCGATTCGTTCCGTGAAGCGGCGGCAAGCGGCAGACAGCTGTACTTCGCCACCGACGACCACTTGAACGCGCGGGGCCATCGAATGCTGGCCGAGGCACTGGCCGCAGAACTGGCTTCACGAGGTTCGGCGAGCCGCCTTGTCAGACCGTCGCGCGACAGTTATGCTCCCCGCAGTGGCGCACCGGCACCTGATCGTTAATCTAAACCTGTCGGCGGAACATGCGTACCCGGCCTTTCGGGAAAACCGGCATCGACGTGAGCGTGTTGGGTTGCGGCAGCATGGCGTTGTCGCTGCCGGGGCGGCCGCCGGAAGAGCGGGCGCTGCAGATCCTCCGGCGCTTGCTTCTGGAGGGCGTGAGCCTGCTCGACACGGCGGACACGTACGGCCTGGGGCCTGACGATCTGCACCACAACGAGCGACTCCTGGCGCGGGCCGTCTCCGAGCGGGCAGGAATGCCGGTGGTCGTGGCCACCAAGGGCGGCACGGTCCGGACCGAATCGGCGTGGCAGATCGATGGCAACCCGGACCGCCTGTACCGTGCGATCTGTGGAAGCTACGAGGCACTGGGCGGTGAGGCTCCCATTCCCCTGTGGCAGCATCATTGGCCGGATCCGCGTTATTCGATTCGTGCCATGCTGCAGCCCGTGCGGCGCGCCGTGGACGAGGGACTCGTGCGTTTCGTCGGCGTGGGCAATTACTCCCTGGACCAGATCAAGCAGGCGCGGGACGTGGTGGATGTCGTTTCCGTCCAGAACCAATACAATCTCTGGCACCGGGAAGCGGAGCGGAACGGCGTCTTGGCGTACTGCGAAGCACACGGCCTGATGTTCCTGCCGTGGCGACCGCTGGGCGGACTCGGACTGGCGCAGTTGCTGGGCGAGATTCCTGCCGTCGCAGATCTGGCCCGCCAGCGTAATGCCAGTCCGCACCGCTTGTTGATCGCCTGGCAGTTAGCCAAGTCCCCGTGCATCCTGCCGATTCCGGGTGGCCGCAGGCTGGAACATCTGCTGGATTGTCTGGCGGCAGCGGAATTGAACCTGGACAGCCGCGAGGTCGCCCGGTTGGACGCGATTCCCGCCGCCGATCTTCCTCGTCGTGCGCGGAAGGCGGCCTGGGAGGAGATGCCACCGCTCGCACCCCAGTGAACGTGCAACCCAAGATCAGGGAGCCCAACGCGACATGCCGATTTACCCCTACCACCGCACGACGTGCCGTCTGTGTGAGTCATCCCAGCTGGAGTTAGTCGTACCGTTCGCGCCGACGCCGATCGCCGACGCCTACGTGCCGCGGGAGCAAATCGCGGAGATTCAACCGTGCTATCCGCTGGACATGTACCAATGCCGGACGTGCGGTCATGTTCAGTTGCTGGACGTGGTGGATCCCCGTTTGTTGTTCGGCCAGTACAGCTATTTTAGCGGACGGTCCGCTGGCTTGGTGCGGCACTTCCAGCACTACGCCGACAACGTCATCCGGAAGACGGCCCCGAGCGCAGGTTCGTTGGTCGTGGACATCGGCAGCAATGACGGCTGCTTCTTGCGGTCCTTTCAGGAGCGGGGATATCGCGTCTTGGGCATCGACCCGGCGGAAAACGTCGCGCGGGCGGCCAACGAGGCGGGGATCGAAACGCTGGCGGAATTCTTCGACGGGGCGCTGGCGGAACGACTCGCACGGGATCGCGGCCGCGCTCAGGTCGTCGCCGCCAACAACGTGTTTGCGCACACGGATGACATGGCGGGGATGGCCGACGCCGTGCGCACGCTGCTGGCCGACGACGGCGTCTTTGTGTTCGAGGTCTCCTACCTGCTGGATGTCATCGACCACATGCTGCTGGGGACGGTCTTTCACGAGCACGTGTGCTATCACGCGGTCACGCCGCTGGACGCGTTCCTGCGCCGTCACGGGCTGGAGTTGATTGATGCCGAGCGGGTCGCGATCCAGGGTGGCTCGTTGATCGGCACCGCGCAGCGGCTTGGCGGCCCCCGGAAAACCGCGCCCGCCGTGGCGGAACTTCAAGCCTTGGAGCGCCGCCGCGCGTTGCACGACCCCTCCACGCTGAGGGCGTTCTCGGCGCGGATCGAGGCCGTGCGGGTGGGCGTGTCTTCCCTGGTTCAACGGCTGCAAGACGAAGGAAACACGCTCGCCGGCTTCGGCGCTGCTCGCGGCGGCACCTTGCTGATCTATCACTTCGGCCTGGGCCCGATCCTCCGCTTCATCGTGGATGACAGCCCCGACAAGCAGGGCTTGTACAGTCCCGGCTTTCACATTCCGGTCCTTCCCACCGCGGCCTTGTACGAGCAGCAGCCGGAGTATGCGTTCATCTTGGCCTGGGTGCATTCGAAGCCCATCATCCAGAATCATCGGCGGTATCTCGAGGCCGGCGGCCGCTTCATCACCTGCTTTCCCAACATCGAAATCGTCACGCGCGACTCGCCCCCGATAGATTCGCACGCAGCCGTTCCATGAATGCGACACCGGCCGGGCCTTCTGCCGGAGCCCACGGTGGGAACTCGGTCAGGCCTCGGTCCAGTGGGCCCGGCGTTGTTTCGTGAAACGTCAGGTACTCCGTGCTCAACAGGTACGTGTGGTAGACGGGCTCCGCGATCCGCACAAAGAAAGGCTTGCCCGTGGACCAGTCGCCCAACGCCAGCAACTCGGTGACGGTGCCCTGTTCGTCGAACAGCACCAGATCGCCGGCGCCGCGGATGATGTGAGCCGACTCCGATCGCCGGTGCCGGTGCGGCCGCACGTACGACGTGCGGGCCAGGCAAATCAGCATTTCATGCACCGCGTCGCCGGGGTCCGGATGCGCACACAACCGGGCGCGGCCGCGGGGGCTGACGCGGGCCCTGTCCTGCAGCCACTGCAGATCCTCGGCGGACACCGGCACCAGCGAACGGCCCGTGTAGAACACATCCGGACTGACCTCTTGCCACTTCGTCATGGTTCACGTGCTCCGTCGCCGGCCCGGCACAATTCATTCGAAGAAGATGTATCCCCAGTCTCCCGTGTAGCCCGCGTGTTCGAACAGCCATTCCCACTCGCGCGTCGACAAGAACGCGCGGCAGGTCAACTGCCAGTACAGCAAATTCACCTTTTCGCGTTCGTTGCGATACGATTCGACCGTGATGTGCCTGGCCTGCCGGCCGACGCGTTCGATTTCCCGCAGCGCCGACCAGAGTTCGTAATTGTACAGGTTGTGCAAGGCATTGATGGAAAACACCAGATCAAACGCACGGTCCTCCCAGGGCAGTTGGGCGGCCGTGCCCAGCACCAACTGCGGGCGGATCTCTTCCTTGGCGTGCTCCAGGGCGTACCGCGAGACGTCGATTCCCGCCACCGTGGCCCGCGGCAGCACCTGGGTGAATTCGTACAGCAAGAACCCCTTCCCGCAACCGACATCCAGAATCCGCGCGTCCTCGGCCAGCCGGTAATGGCGGACCATCGCCTCGGCTACCGGCCGCCAGCGGCCGTCGTACCGGTAGCCGCCGTAACCCAGGTGGCGCTGGCCGTCCCAGTAGTCTCGGTCCCATTGCAAAGCGATTTCGGCACAAGCGGCCTTGTCGTGGGCGTTCACCCGGCCCAAGTAGTCGCGAGTCGTCGCCTTGTGCAGGCGGGTGACAAAGTCAACGTATGCCATCAGATCGCTCCTTCAGCTGTCTCCAGGTTTGGTCCTCGAAGTTGTCTCCAGGCGAGCGTTTGCTCGATTTTAGCGAAGGCCGGAACCGGGGCCCGCAAAAATCGAAACCAAACGGCCGCCCGACTCCAGAAAGCGGCCGTGATGCTGGCGTACTCTGTGTTCGCTTTCGGGAGCCACCGACATCAGGCACAGCCCGACGGGACGCGAGTACAGGGCATCCGATGGAAGTACCGGCAAACGCGAGCCGGGCAGGTACCGTCCGCATTTGGCCGGGTCATCATCCACTACGAAATCGATCGCGTCGTCGAGTTCCAGTAGGTTCAGGAACATGATCGCCAAGTGTCCAGCGCCCAGCAGAGCCACCCCGCGGCCTCCCGCCCGCTCGCCGGCCAACGCCGCACGCCACGCATTCCGGACCGCGGCCAGACGCGACGCGTACTGGCGCCCTTGCGCCAGTTCTCCCGCGACAACCTCCTCGTCGAGCGTCGCACCCTCGCCCGCTCCCGCAGACTGCGTGGCGGCAACCAGCAGGTCTTCCAAGGCCGAAGGAAACGTACAGACGCTGCGCACCTCCAAACCCAATCGCCGGAGCATCGCTGGGAAGGTCGTTTTCGTGAAGTAGAACACGTGCTCTTCCCAGATCGTGCTGTAATTTCCGCCGCGCAGGCTGGCCGTAAAGTCCGGCACCTCGAAAATCAAGTAGCCGTCCGCCGCCAGCAAGGCTCGCAGACCATCGACAAATCGCTGCGGGTCGTGGGCATGCTCCAGGATGTGACGAGCGATCACGACCTGATACCGTCCACGATGGTCGGCACGGCGGCTCAGAGCGCCGGCGCTGATTCGCGCCTGGATGGTCTCGATCCCCGCCGCCGGGTCCCGAATCCCCCAATCCCGCTCGACGTCCAGGCAGCTGGCGTTTGGATAACCTCGCTGCTGCAGCCTGGCGATCGTTGATGTCTCCTTGTACGACACGCCGCAGATGTTCGCATCCTGTGTGACGCCCGGCAGTGCTGTGATCCGGTCCACAAGCTGGTCGAGATGCCACTCGGGCTCGTTGTGCCGGATCGGCTGGGGAGGCTTCAGAACCGCGGCCGCCACGGGCTCGTCCAACTGCAGCAGACCGCACGCTGGGCATTGGCCCAGCCGCAACGGGTGCCGGGTCTCCGCCGCCGGCTCCGCGAGGAGCCGGTTGCACAATGGCTGCAGGCCGAAATCCAGCAGCAGTCCGGTCAACTGTCCACAACTGCGACACGGATGCATCGAATCCTCATGGGCGGTGTTGATAGTCAAGCGGTTGAAGCCGGATTTCTTCCCAATACTCCTCGACCCAACGGATCACCTCGTCGATTCCGGCGACCAGTTCGATTTGCGGACTCCACCCCAGTTCTGTGCGGGCGCGGGTGGAATCGATCACATAGGCCGCGTCCTGCCCGAGCCGCTCGTCGACGGCCGTCACCACGTCGGCCAGCGTCTTTCCCATCCGCTGGGCGATGGCCTGCACCACGTCGCGAACCGAGATGCCGGCGTCCGGAGAAAGGTGGTAGATCGCGCCCCGTTCCCCGCGTTGGAGGATCGCCAACTCGCCCCGCGACACGTCGCGGACGTGAATGTAGGACTTGACCGCCACGCCGCCCCCGTGCAGCGGGATGCGTTTTCCCAGCTTGATGTAGATCGCCGTGCGCGGAATGATCTTGAACAGCTGCTGCCGCGCCCCGTATACGTTGGTAGCGCGGACGCTCAGCAGCGGAAAACCGGACTGGCGGCGATAGGTTTCCAGCAGCAGGTCGGCGGCCGCCTTCGAGGCCGCATAAGGCGTGCTGGGATTCAGCGGCGCCGATTCGGTCACCCGGCCGGTACACGTGCCGTAGACCTCCGGGGACGAGACGTGCAGATAGCGTTCCAAGTAGTCCCGCTTCCGCAAGTGGTTGACGAGTTGGGCCAGGGCCACAGTATTCGTCTGAAACCAGTGCTCCGGATGCTCCCAACTCGGCGCAACCTCGCTTTGCGCGGCGAAGTTCACGATCCACGCCGGGCGTTCGGCATCCAGCAGTTCCAGCAACTGCGGCATTTGCCGATTCAGATCGATCTGCGCGTAGCGATAGGCACTCAGATCCGTTCGCTGCTTATAGCGCAGAAACAGTCCCGCACGTTCCGGCGACCGGCTGATGCCGAGGACTTGATTCCGCGGATCGTCCAGGAGCAGATCGACGAAGTCCTGCCCCGAAAAGGAATTGGCGCCGAGTACGGCAATCTTGCGGATCGCGGCCATGGTTTGCTCGTCCTTACCGTCGTTCCCCCGACTCGTTCAGCAGACGCTGCGCCTTCTCCAACTGCCGTTCCGGTTGCCGAGCGGGCCGCAGGTGCGCGGCGCTGAACTGCCGGCGCGCCCGCCCCAGGGGCAGGAACTCGTTCAACACGATACAGCACCATTTGACCCGATACACCGGAAACAACACATCGATGCGCTGCCGGACGCGTTCCGGTTCCCGCAGCCGGGACACGATACCAGCACAGAACGCCGGGAACAACGCCGGGGGCACAGGAACCTCAACTTGGCAGAAGAAATCGCACACGAGTTTCGCCGGGTCGTCCCAGCCGGCATATTCGAAGTCGAAGAACCGGACGTTGCCCAGGCGATCCAATAACGCGTTGTGGAAGCCGAAATCCGACGGCGAGAGGACCCGGTCGGACCAGCTGAGTTCCATCTCGGGCGCGATTCCCAGAACCCCGCACCGGGCCAGCACTCGATTCCGCGTGTCATCCCAGCATCGGCTGAGATCGCCGAGCACGAAACGCAACGCGTCGCGTTGCAGTCCGGATTGCGGGTCCATTGCCTGTAAGCGGCGGATCCGCCGCTCGACGCAAGCCAGGTGCTGACGGATACTAAAGCACGACTCGGCCGCCAACGGCAAGGCGGCGGCGTCCGACTCCACCCGCGCGTCCTGCAGCTGTTGGCAGAACCGGACTGCTTGGGCGATCATGTCCCCGTCAATTTCCGCCGCGGTTAACGGCCGGCCAACGACGAATTCGAACAGCGCCAGCCGTTCCTCAGGACAACTGGCCACAAGCCGCGGCGGAACACAGATGCCGTGCTCCCAGGCAAAGCGGCAAAAAGCGACCTCGGCGCCAAAGCGGTCGCGGTCGTCGTCCGGATGCGAGAAGTACTGTTTCAGCAGGAAGCTGCCCGCAGGCACATCGACCCGGAATACGGCATTGTTGGCTCCGCCGTGCAAGCGCGCGATCGTGCCCGCCGCCGTTGCCGATCGCCCCTGGGCACCGGCCGGCCACAAGCCGTGCCGCGTTAAGAAGCCTTGCAGGATCGCCGCTTGCGGCTCCGCCGGTTCGGTGGATGTTGCCTGTCCGTTCACGGAGAACCCCTCGTCAGCAGCAAACGCCGCGCGGCATCCCAACTCGTCACCCGCGCAAACGGAACCCGGCCCGCGTGCCGGTCCCAAGGATCAAACAGCAACGGTTCGACTTCGGAAGGAAAGCCGGGCTCCAGAAGAAACTCGGGCAAGTCGTCGATATAGTGCGAGCACCGCAATTGGCCGATCCGCTGCAGCTTGCCTTGCTTGGTCTCCGCGAAGAACACCCCGTCCCTCGGCAATCCGATCTGGGCGCGGTCGTAGAATCCGTGACGCTCCAGCCAACCGCGGGCTGCTTCCTGCAGGTCCAGCGGTGGACCGCGCACCGGCAAGCGGGTCTTGTGGCTGACCACGTAGACGGGAATGCCGCGCCGACGGCATGCGGCGAAGAACTCACGTACCCCGAAGAAAGGCTCCGCCTCGCCAATCCGCAAGCCATACGCCAGCCCCTGCAATTCGGTCCAAGCTTCCTCGCGGCCTTGTCCGCGAAGATAATTGCGGACCGATTCCTTGTCCGCCGACACGGTCTGCGGGATCAGCGATCGCTCGACCGCCAAGTCATAGAATAAACGGTCGTAACACACGATGGTATTGTCGAAATCCACGCCGATGACCATCATCCGCCCCGCACGCTAGTCCAGGTTCATGTCGATCAACGGCCGGGCCACCTGCCGTTGCTCTAAAGCGGCCAACGCCTCGTTGACTTCGCTCAGCCGGAACGCCTCGGACCGCAACGGCGCCAGATTCAGCCGCCCGCCCTGGATGAGCCGGCAGTAGCGGGGAAAATCGCGGTCCGGATCGTTGTCACCACCCCAGGTGCCTAGCAGTCGCTTGCCCTGATTCAACTCGCGCGGATCCAAGGCTACCGTTTCTCCGTGATGAGCGTTTCCCACAACGACGGCCGCTCCGCCCTGACGCCGCACGGCCCGCAGAGCCTGCACCATCACGTTCGGCCGTCCGCTGGCCTCGATGGCAAGATCGACCCCGCCTGGACAGAGCTTGTGCAACGCAGCGACGGGATCCTGGTCGTCGGCCGAGACAGCGTGACTCGCTCCCAACTGCTGAGCCACGCGCAGCCGTTCGGGACTCACATCGATGGCCACGATCGGATGGGCGCCGGCCAGCGCCGCGCCGGCGACGGCACACAGACCGACGCCGCCGGTCCCGAATATGGCCACACTCTGGCCGGGTCGCACCCCAGCCGTGTTCAGCACCGCCCCGACGCCGGTGGCCACCGCACAGCCGAGCAGCGCCGCATCGCGCAAGTCGAAATCGGCCGACAACACCGTGACGCGGTTCTCGCTCACCACGGCATGGCGGGCAAACGTGGTGACCCCGCCAGCATTCACGCTGCGGCCGTTCCACGAATAGACCGTACCGGGCACGTCGGCCCCGGAACCCTTGATCCAGGAAAGCGCCACGCGGTCGCCCGGCCGGCACTTGGTGACGCCCGGCCCAACCTCCTGCACGGTCCCGCTGCCCTCATGGCCCAGGCCGTGGGGCAGAAACGGGTCTTGGCCGCGATATCCGCGGCACTCCAGCAATTGCGTATGGCACACGCCCGCCAAGGCGATCTCGACCAACACCTGCCCCGGTTTCAACGCGGGAACGTCCAACTCGGCCAGCACCAACGGCCGCCCCAACTGCTCCAGCACCGCCGCAATCGTTTTCATTCGACCGCACCTCCTGACGCGCGCACCAAGTCGTCCAACCGCATCCCAACGGCCACTCGATCCAACACTCCCATCAAACCCCTAATTCCCATGACACTCCCATCGCCCCGGCGACAACGCCCCCACAATCCTCCGCGTCACCGATTCGGCGTCCAGCCCCAGCCGCTGCCGGGCATAGGTCT
>CAYPGE010000251.1:0-13600 GCA_964409865.1 uncultured Pirellulaceae bacterium | reverse complement strand
TCACCGGTCACCGATCACCGGTCACCGGTCACCGATCACCGGTCACCGATCACCGATCACCGGTCACCGATCACCGATCACCGATCCCTCTCACCCGTGCTCGTGCCCCTCGTGGCTGTGCGTCTCCGTCGGCGCCTGATCGTGGTCATGATCATGATCATGCCCGTGTTGGTGTGGCGATTCGAAGAATCCCAGCGCATAGGCGAACAGGACGCCCAGCACCAGCGCGGCTGACAGCTTCATGCGGTCATGCGCGTGGAACTGGACCTCCGGCAGGATATCCGCCAGGGCGATGCACAGGAATACGCCCGCGGAGAACCCGAGTGCCAATCCGACCAGGGTGTGCTGGTGCTGGACGAAGTGCTCGACGCCCAGGCAGAAGGCGATCGCTCCGGCCACGCTGGTCATCGCAAATCCCACGTTCACCATTTGCAGGGACCTCTTCGACCAGCCGCCCGCGGCCATGACCGAGGTGATGGACATCGCGTCCAACGGCTTGTGCAACAACACGGCGAGGAAGGTCCCCAGGCCCGCGAGGCCCGCCGCATGTCGCGCCTCGGCGGTCACGCTGGCAGCGATCGCGATGCCGTCCATCAGCGTGTGCAGCGTCAGGCCGACAAACAGGCCAATCCAGCTGTAGCGATGCCGGTGCGTCGCACAGTGATCGCCGTCCACAGGGTAATCATGCTGAACACAGGTGTCATGCGGATGGGCGTGATCGCAACTGCTGCCTGCGGGAGCGTCCACCGGACCGTGTTGATGCACGTGGAAGGCGCGGATCAGAAAGAACATGGTCAACAGACCCACCAGAGCGGCCCACATGGCCCGGTCCACCGACTCGGTCTCGGCGACCGCGTGCGGCAGCATGTGTAACAGGGCTACGGCCAGAATCAAGCCGCCGACGAAGCTCATGATCAACTGCATCCGCGTGTGCGTCAGCCGCAGCAGTGAGGGCAGTATGCCTCCCGCCAGCGAAGCGAGGGCGACCAGCGAGCAGTAGCCGGCGATCAGCAAGTAAGGCCACATGGTGTGTCGCCGGCCTTCTCAGCCGACGTTCCGCATGGGAGTCTAGATTCGGAGGATGCGTGCGTCGTACGTGCATCCTGGGGTCAGACGTAAAGAATTCAATTTTGGCCGAGCAGAGTCTATCCACACGGCTGGGCTCACCATCGGCCAAAATTGAATTCTGTACGTCTGACCCCTTTGGTTGCGGCCACAGGCCGCGCGAGGGCAAGCCGACGTCCATCATCGTAGGGTTTTCCCGTTTCACCACAAGCAGGCGAGGCAGGAAATAAGGAACTCCGAAATCCCCGACGACGCAGGACTGACCAAGCTCGCATGGCGAAATCCCGCTTCATCACCCAATCCTTGATCTCCCGTCCTTCCCCGCCCATCTTGTCCGATTCGGCGCGGATCTATAATGCAGCGGGAGAATTCCATGACGAGCACGAATCGGCCTGCGAATCTGACGGCGTTGCGGGACAGCGGCTGGCAATCTAAATCCGTCAAGCGCGAAGTGTACGACAATTTCCTGCGGATGCTGGCGTCCGGCGAGGAGTTGTTTCCGGGCATCGTCGGCTATGAGGACACGGTCATTCCGGAGATCAATCTGGCCTTGTTGTCCGGCCATGACCTGCTGTTTCTGGGCGAGAAGGGACAAGGCAAGACGCGGTTGATGCGCGGCCTGGTGCGATTTCTGGACGAGTGCATCCCCTACCTCGACATCCCGCGAGCCCCCTTCCACGACGATCCGTACCGCCCGATCAGCAGCGCCGGCAAACGGTTCGTCGCCGAGCATCGCGAGGAGGACGTGCCGATCGGCTGGTGGCACCGCGACGAGCGCTACGCGGAACGTCTGGCGCCGGGCACCAAATTCGCCGACGTGATCGGGGAAATCGACCCGGCGAAGCTGGCCGGCGGCGAGAGCATGTCGACCGAGCAGGCGCTGCACTTCGGCCTGATCCCGCGGATGCACCGGGGGATTTTTGCGGTCAACGAACTGCCGGAACTGGACGAGCTGGTGCAGGTCGGACTGTTCAACATCCTGGAAGAGCGCGACGTCCAGATCCGCGGCTATCCGATCCGCTTCGACTTGGACATCATGCTGCTGTTCTCGGCCAACCCCGCCACGTTCAACCGCAGCGGCAAGGTGATCCCACAGCTCAAGGACCGCATCGGCTCGGTGGTCCACACGCACTATCCCCGCTCGCGGGACGTCGGCATCGAAATCATGGAACAGGAAGCGGGCCTGGATCTGGGCGGACCGTATCCGGTCGCCGTTCCCTATTTCATGAAGCAGATCGTCGAGGAGATCACGGTCCAGGCGCGCAAGTCGAAGTACGTGGACCAGCAGTCGGGGATCAGCGCGCGGTTCAGCATCGCCAACTACCGCACGATGGTCTCCAGCGCTCGGCAGCGGGCCGTGTTGCTGAACGAGCGGCCCGCCGTGCCGCGGATCAGCGACCTGGGACGCATCTACTCGTCGTCGCTGGGCAAGCTGGAACTGGACCTGATGGGCAGCCACCAGATGACGGAGCGGCAAGTGCTGGACGCGGTCACGGCCGAGGCGATTCGCGTCGTGTTCGAGGAATACGTGGACAAGCACGGGCTGTCGCAGATCTCCGAAATCTTCAATAAGGGCGTCAAGATCGAAGTCGGCGACTTGCTGCCGTCCCGGCAATACGCCGAGCGTTTGAAACGCGTGCCGCCGGTGTGGGACAAGGCCTTTGAGGTCAACGCTGCGGAGGACGTTGCGGTGCGGGCCTCGTGCGTCGAGTTCGTTCTGGCCGGCCTGTATTCGATGGACCTGGTCTCGCGTGCCCAGCACCATGGATGTATAACCTACGAAGTGCAGTAGTAGCATGGCTCTCCGAGCCGTGCGGTTTCGCGCGGTATCCGTCCAAGACTGCACGGCTCGGAGAGCCATGCTACGCGCGTTGTTGGCCCAGGCATCGCCATGAAAACGCTCATCCGAAACGCAACCGTCGTCTTGCCCGCAGGCACGCTGCGGACCTCCGTCCTGATCGACGGCGGTAAGATCGCCGTGATCGACCCGGCGGTCCACACGCAGGCCGAGACGGTGGTCGACGCGACAGGCCTGCTCCTGATCCCCGGCGTGATCGACGACCATGTCCACTGCCGCGAACCCGGACTGACGCACAAGGAGGATTTGCGGCACGCCAGCCGGGCCTGTGCCAAGGGCGGCGTAACCACGTTCCTGGACATGCCCAACACGACCCCCAACACGACCACGCAGGCGCGGCTGGACGAGAAATGCGCGTTGGCGGCACAGCGAAGCCTGGTCAACTACGGCTTCTTCATCGGCGCGACGCCCGACAATCTGGAGGACCTCCAGCGGGCCCAGCGCACGCCGGGCATCAAGCTCTTCATTGGCTCCAGCACGGGCGACCTGCTGGTGGACGGCCAGGAGGCCTTGGAGCGGATCTTCGGCGAAACCACGCTGCCGATTTGCGCCCATTGCGAAGACGAGGCCCTCATCCGCGAAAACCTGCAGCGTTACGCCGGCCCGCAGGACGCGGTCCAGCATTCGTCGATCCGCAATCACCGGGCGGCGGTGGTCTCCACCCGTCGCGCGCTCGACCTGGCCTGCCGGCATCGGCGCCGGTTGCACGTCGCGCACGTTTCGACCGCCGCCGAAACGCAACTGGTGGCCGATCACCGCGGACGGATCACGGCCGAAGTCTGCCCGCACCATTTGTTCTTCAGCGTGGACGATTACCCGCGGCTGGGCACGCTCGTGCAGATGAACCCCTCGCTGAAGACGAAGCAGGACTGCGCTCAACTGTGGCAAGCGCTATTGGCCGGCCGGCTGCAGGTCGTCGCCACGGACCACGCGCCGCACACGCTGGATGAGAAGCAACGGCCCTACCCGCGGTCGCCCTCGGGCGTACCGGCGGTCGAGAACTCGCTGGCCCTGATGCTGAATCAGGTGAACCAGGGACATTGCACGATCGAGCAAGTCGTCCAGTGGATGTGCGACGCTCCGGCCCGCGTTTGGGACGTGGTCGGCAAGGGCCGTATCGCCGTGGGCTACGACGCCGATCTGGTGCTGGTGGACTTGCACAAGACGGCCGAGGTTCGCAACGAAGAGCAGCAGACCAAGTGCCGCTGGAGCCCTTGGCACGGCCAGACGCTGCAAGGCTGGCCGGTTCGCACGTGGGTTTTGGGCCACGAAGTCTTCCGCGACGGCCACTTCGACGAATCCCGCTGCGGCGGCGAGGCCGTCTACGACCATGCCCGCGGCGGCTACTGGCAGACCACGTAGACGCGGCACTCCGTGACGCGAACCCCTGTTCAAGCAAGATCCCACGTAGACGCGGCACTCCGCGACGCGAACCCCTGTCCGAGCAAGATCGCCGTGATCCTGAAACTCCTGCTCCTGTTAGTCGTCGTTCCCCTCGCCGAACTGGCGCTGCTGCTGTACTTGGCCGACGTGACCAGTTGGCAACTAACCCTGGCGTTGGTCATCGCCACCGGCGTGATCGGAACGGCGTTGGCTCGTTCCCAGGGCTGGCGAGTCTGGTCGCGGATCCAGGAAGAACTGGCAGCCGGCCGGATGCCGGCGGAACCGCTGCTGGACGCCGTGTTGATCTTCGTTGCCGGCGCCCTCCTGCTGACGCCCGGTGTCCTGACGGACC
This sequence comes from uncultured Pirellulaceae bacterium, assembly GCA_964409865.1. Classification (GTDB taxonomy): domain Bacteria; phylum Planctomycetota; class Planctomycetia; order Pirellulales; family Pirellulaceae; genus Anammoximicrobium. The sequence goes on along the minus strand of CAYPGE010000251.1, from coordinate 8,942 downwards.
TGCTCGGCATCACGCTGCTGATTCCGTGGACCCGCAACTACTACCGCCGACGGCTGGTCGCATGGTTCAAATCGCACTTCACGATCCAGACCACGGGTTTCGGCTCCTGGCCCCAGTCGCAGGAACGCTCGCAAGTCATCGACTCGTACGTGATCGGTCAGGAGGACAAGAAGGACGAGCGATGACGGCGAGAGCCGCAGCTGTCCTTGTTCCCGCTTCGGTGTTTGGCCGACCGTCAGTTGCCCTTCTTCTCTTTGGACAATTTGCAGGACTTCGCAGACTTCGTTCAACACGCGGGCACCCTTTGGTGGTTCGCGCGTGCCGCCGCCGTCAACGAGTGTCGGCGCGACGGATGCCTATTGCAACGGCACGGCGACGCCGCAAACGACGACGCCTGCGCAGTCCAATTCGACGCCGGCTGAGCCGCATACGTAATCCCCTCACGGCCACCCGGCGACGAGTAGCCGTCCAGCACCTTGGTGGTCAGCACCGTGCCGTTGCCCGCATTGCCGCCGCCGGCGGTCACCGAGCCCAGGGTGACCGTCGATTCGGCGGCTGTCTCTGAGTCGGCCACCATCTGCTGGATCAATTTGCCCAGGACTTCCGAAGCGTCAGAGGAGGTAGCCCCGATCTCCGTCAACACGGCGTCGCGGTCCTGCATGCGGGCCAGAGCGTAAGAAGCCAACACGCGCCGCCGCTCGACGTATTCGGCTTTCCAACGCTCGAAAGCCGTAGGCAGCCCGTCCAGGACCAACTCCATATCCCCGACCTCAAAGACGTCGAAGATCTCCTTGCGGTCCGCATCCAAGCCGGTGCTGCCGTCGGTGGCGTCGGTCTTGAATTGGTTGTAGTGCTTGATCAGCTTCCCCAGATGCCGGAACAGGCCCTTCTGCGCCCCCGTGTAGTCCAAAGCCATGGCACGTGCTCCTGGATACCAGAACTGGATGGGAGAACCGGATAGCCGAGTTGTTGAAACGGGGACTGGCTCCGAGTCTGCGAGGTGCCTGTACCCGTTTACGACGCGCTCTGATGGTTGGATGCGGAGAGTTCCTTTCCGCGCTGTTCCCTAAGAGCAGGAAGCGTCCCGAGGCCGCCTCAGTGGCGAGGCAGCCGACCTTACTGCCAACGGACTTTGTCCGCAATCCAATTGAACGTATAATTTTCGTGCGTCCCCCCCATAGGGTATTTTGAGAATTGCCAAACGCGCGCGGCGTGGTAAAATGTCCGCGTCCTGGTGGACGGATCTCCTTTTCCTTGGGAGGTGCGCATGCCGACGGGAGTTCTTTGCCAGCAGTGCGTGGGCGGGCAACGCCCCGAGGTGTACGTGGTCTCGTTGGGCGGGACGTGCTGCAAATGCGGGGTCTCGGAGTACGAGTCCTCGGTCTGCGGGACGTGCCAGCCCGAGACGGCCACTCCCTGCCCTTGCGACCAGTGCACCAAGTTCAACGGGTATTTTGAATTGCCCGCGGCGACCAAGGGCGATTGCAGCCGCTACCTGCATCCATTTCCCCCCGCCAAAGGCCCCTGCGGCGCGTCAAGCATCGAACTGCGTCTGACGCCCCACACGGATCCCCAGCGGGTCAATGCCTGCGTCCACATCCACTTCGACCAGTCGGCCGGGCTGGTGCGGCCGGTGTCCTGGGGCAAGACTGGGGTGGCAACTGCTGCGAGATCGGCTGCCTGCGTCGCCGCTCAACCAATCGCAAGTGCTGCTGGCCACACGAGATCACCGTCACGCCGGTGCCCGTGCCGGACTTCACCGCGCCGCAGGCTCATTGGCTGCCCGGCGATCCCGACGATCTGAATGACGCCCCGTTCTGGGCGACGCTGGATCTGGACCTGCGCGAAGACAGCCCTGAGGCGCCGATCCGCTACTACAACGGCGAGTTGCAGTTGCGGATCAAGGATATCGGGGCGGACGGCCTGGGCGTGCCCTGGGGACACACGCGGATCTACAGCAACCGGCTGTCCAACAGCTACGATTTCGGCAACGGCTACAACTGGCTGGTCCACGAGCAGCCGCGGCTGGTGCGGCTCAAGACGCCGCTGGCCAAGATCAAGAAGTTTCACGAGCAAGAACAGCCGCCGCCTCGGGGCGAACCAACCGGCTGCACGACCGTCCTGCTCCGCGGAACGCGCAACGCCTTGTGGTTTGACGAGTACGGCGAGGGCGACTCCCGCCATTGGTATCCGCGGTTCGGGGCTCGGCACTGCCTGAGCTACGAGGGCGGCAAACGGTGCCGGTTCCACTTGACGGCACCCAACGGGCACCGCTGGGAGTTCTTCGATTTCACGTACCCGCATTCCAAGGCTCTGCAGCTGGCGGGCCTGACGTTGGCCGAGCGGCTGGCTCGCGTGCCGGGCGCTCTGGTGCGGCACCAGGGTCCGGGCGGGCAAGAGGCCCGGCTGACATACCAGGACTGCCGCCTGCAGACGGTGGATCGGTTCGCCAGCTCGGGTGCGGCCAACGGCGCCACACTCGGCGCATCCGCCCTGGTGGAGACCTACACGTACACCTATTTCCCGCCGGGTCCGCACGAGAACCGGGTCCGCTACGTGACCTTGTCGCGTCAAGGCAAGCCCATCGCGCGGGCCGAGTACTTGTACTATGACCAAGCAAAACCGTTCGGCAACGAAGGGGACTTGAAGCTGGCGGTGCGGCAGTTGCCGCGCGACGAGAAAGGGGAGCGGTGGAACAACATCGACGTGCATTACTACCGCTACGAGCAGAAGCCGCGGGACACGTACTGCCAGGGGATGCTGCAGATGGTGGTCGGCCCGGAGCACTTCCGCCGGGCGGTGAAGCAGGAGGTCGGCACGAACGAGTTGCAGAGCATTGCCAGCGCGTCTTTGGCCGATCTGGCCGCAAAGTACGCCGACAACAGCGATCTGATTCTCCACGCGCCCACGCGCCCATTGGCCGACCTGTTCATCGAGTACGATGAGAAGCGGCGAGTTGCGACGCTGTACATGAACGGCGGCGGGCGGATGCACAGGTTCCAGTACAAAGAGGGCTTTGATGAAATCAACTACAACGCCTGGCGGCGGAAGTGCCTCGAGACGCGGGCCGATGCCAGGAGCCAGCGCCTGGTGTACAGCAGCTTCGTGGGCCGCAACATCCTGACGTGTCTGATGGGAGACGGCGGTAGCTGGGCGCAATACCGGATCTATGACATCCAGGATGGTGCACTCCGGTTGGACACCGCGCCATCCGGGGTCGTGAAGTTCTCGGAAGCCGCGACCGTTCCGCCGCCTTCTCAAGCCGGCGCGTACATTTCCAAAGCGGTCTCTACGCAACAGCCCGGCCAGGCCGCCGACATCTCTGGGCTCCATGTGGAATTAAAGACCAGCGACGGGCTGTTTCAGTTTCTGGATTACGAAGGCTCGCGGTCGCTCAGCGATGTGCGGCGGTCGAACAACAATGCGTCGGCATCCGCCTTTCAGATGCACCACCTGGCACACTACGAATACAACGTGCGCCTGATCGGCTGCTCGCCTAATCCAACCTGCTCGCTGGGGGTGCCGTTTCTCACGAAGGCGGTCCTGCGGGCTGGCGCTTCCAAGGCGGCCATGACGACGTTCGACTACGAATGGCTGGGCGGCTGGTGGACCCAGATGATCAAGCGGACGGCGACGCTGCCGGCAGTTCGGGTCGAAGAAAACGGTTCAGGGACGCCGGACCAGATCATTGAGCGTTTCGAAGCTCACGGCTATCGGGAAGAACGGATCGACGAGCGTCAGGTGGTGACGAAGTGGTCGTACGAGATCGCCAAAGACACGGTCAAGCAGATGATCGAGGATGCGGGCCCGAAGGGATCCCCGCGGACGACGGACTTCGAGTCCGATGACCTGGGGCGCACCACGCGCGTTTTGGCAGGGAAGAACGACGTGGTGACCAATCTTTCGCCCGACCGCGTGTGGCATCGGCGCACGGCCGTATGGCACGTGTATCGCGACGTGGAGGGCGAGGTCTACACGGCGCACGGGTCGGTGGCCGCGCTGGGGGGGGGCTCCGACGAGGTGATCCCGCCGCTGGCCCTAACCCGACTGGACCGCGCCGGACGCGTGACGGATGAAATCGAGGTGGCCCAGGCACCAGCGATCTGGCCGCCTCCGGCGAGTGGCTGCAAGCAATCGCTCTGGAGCCGCTGGACGCGGCATGAGTTCGACGACCAAGACCAGCACCGCTGGACTCGCGTCTATCACGACACCCCGGCGTCCGGCGAGGGCGTTCCTTCGGCCAACTACGACGAAACGGCCTTCACCTACGACGCCCTGTACCGCCTCCAAACGGTGAGCAGTCCGGGCGGGACCGTCACCAAGACGACTTACGAGGCGCGCGGTCTGCCCGTGAGGATCGAGGTCGGGACGAAGGCCGAATTGCGGCTGGTGACGTATTTGCGGTACGACCACGGCTGGCCCGGAGGCAACGGGAACTTGACGTTGCGCGTCGATTACGCGGACGGCACCGCGGCCCTCGCCCGGCCCACGCAATTCAGCTATGCCGAGTACACGTACTGGGGTTTGGACAACGTGTTCGGCATTCTGCTGCCCGAGGCGAATCCTGCGTCTCCGCTTCGACACGTCGTGGAGAATCTGCCGTCCGGGCCGCCGTACTCGCGGCTGGACCCGTTTGACCGGCCGAGGTTATGGCGTTGGGACGGCGTTTCCAGCGGGGCGCACGACGAGGCGTTGTACAGATACGACCGTCTGGGCGCCCGCACGGCACGCGTCGCGCTGGGGACGAGCCTGGGGCAACCGTTGGACGAAGCGTATCAGTACGATGGTCTGGCACGTCCGCAGCGTGTGGATCGAGGCAAAGTGGTGGCGGGCATGCCGAGCGGCACGTTGAGCACGCCGCAGGTCGCCGTGCGCAAGTTCGCGCAGCAGTGGTTACTGGACCAGCAGGACAACTGGTGGACCCTGCTGGAGGATCTGGACGGCAATGGCGCCTACGACGCGTACCAAGTCCGCCTTCACGAGCGAAGCAACCGAATCACGAACCTATGGCAGTCGCCGCCATCTTCCTGGAAGGTACCGCAATATGACGCTGTCGGGAACGTGACGCGGGTGCCGGACCTGTCGGGCGCCGGTCAGGATCTGACGTGCCAATACGATGGTTGGAACCGCTTGGTGCGGGTGAAGCGTGCCGGCAAGACGCTGGCCGAGGACGAATACGACGGCCTTGGGCGGCGGACGGTCGAGCGCACGTTTACGGCGTCGGGCAACCCGCTTCCTCGTCACTTCTACTACACGCACGACTGTCGCCTGCTGGAGGAGCGCGAGCCAACGCCGGGTCAGCTTCCCGGCCAGGCACGGGCCTCGCGGCGTTACGTCTGGGGCCTGCGCGGTCCGGATGATTTGTTGTTCCGCGACCGGCGATATACCGCGACGGGCAATTTGCGAGACCGGCTGTACGCGTTGCCGGACGCCAACGGGGACATCACGGCATTGTACAATCCGGCGTCAAGCGGCACGGGTGTTCCGCTGGGAGTGGTCGAGCGTTTCTGGTACGACCCGTACGGCAAGCCGCTGTACTTTTCTCCGACGTTCACGGCAAAGCCGCAGTCGAACTACGGATGGAACGTTCTGTACGGCGGGTACTACTACGACGCCGAGACGGGCCTGTATCTGGTCCGCAACCGAATCTATCACCCGCTGTACGGCCGCTGGCTGCAGATCGACCCGGAGGGCTTCACGGACAGCTACAACCTGTACCAGTACTGCCTGAGCAGTCCGCTGACGTACCTGGATCCAACCGGAGAGATCCTTCCCCTTATCATTCCGATGATCGTAATTGGGTTGGCGGGAGTCGCGGCCGCTCACTATGGCGCCCATGAAATGGATGTCGCCAGTCGTAGTGGTGACATGGCGCGGTACGAGCGTGGAACGGCGTGGTTCGCGGGCGGCGTGGCTGGGGTTGGGGCAGCCATCGCGATCCCAGCGGCAGCCGCCACGTTTACCGGCGTGGCGGGAGCGTTCGGCACAACCGCTGCAGGTACCTCGACATTCTTGGGCACAGGTGGTTGGACGGCCATCGCTGGGTCTACTGCGTCGGGTGCGGTTGGAGGCGCGATTTCCGGGGCGTTCGCGGAGGGCCTAACGACCTATGGGTTTGGCGGCTCGCCCGAAGAGAGCATCTACTCGACTGGAGCAGGGGCGGCTCAAGGAGGATTCTACGGCGGGATCGGTGGCCTTGTGGCCGGGCCGGTTCTCTGGCGTCTTGGCGCGGGGCTGGGCGGTACCGCATTGAGCGGCTTCGCAGGGGGCGCAGCTGCTGGGGCCGTTCAGGGTGCGATCGAAACTGGTAGTATTAGCAGAGCATTGGAGAGCGCAGGATTCGGGGGATTGCCTGGCGGACTCTCCGCCGGAGTTGGCTGGGGAATCGGCAGGGCGAGCGGCTGGATCCGTCCGTTGGGGCCTTATCCGGAACGTTCGCTGGGGCGATTGCCGCATCGGTTTATGGTGCGTACGATTCGGCCAGACCCAAGAAGTCGCATCTGGAATGCTCCTCGCACATTCTTCCAGCGGCCCGTCGCCTGGGCGGTTCCTCGCGCCCCCGCTCAGGGGTCATGCCGGCTGACCTACGGCGGCAGAGGCACCCGTCCCCGGTTCCACCGTCATCACGTCTTGCCGCACGAACTAGGCGGCCCGGACGTGCGCGCCTATGTTCGACACGTTCGAATTGAGCGCCACGCAATAACTCATCCTGATGTGCATGTCCGCGCATATGGTCCGGGCACGCTTGTGTATAGGAAACGTGTTATGGTAAGAGAAAACGGCGGGTTTTCATCGTGGCTGGGCACTCTCGATCTCTCTCGACTCGTGTTGCAGCCGCCCGCACCCAACGAGGCCATCCTTCGCGTCGAATCCCACTTCGGGGTCCGTCTGCCGCGTCGATATCGTGAGTTCCTTCACGACTCCGATGGCGCGCTCTTGCAGTTGCGCGACTCGTATATCGTCCTTTTCTCGGTCGTCCACTCGGTCGGAGGTACGACTCTCGAAAGGTATAACTCCGTTGCGAGTTCCCCGTTGTTTCTAATCGGCACGCAAGACGCCGGCCTGGATCTTGGGTTTGTACTTAGCGACATACGTCGAACAGAGCTTGATACGGCCCCACTCTGCGTGTACGTCGACGACGAGATCTGTTGGACGGCGAGATCGTTTGAGGAATTCCTAGGCGATTTGTCGCGGTTAGGACCCGACGATGAATATGAGCCCAGCTTTCTCAAAGACCATCACCCAGTCTGCTGGAAGTACGAGCCGTCGGGCGATCGCCAACGTTGAGCATGGCAGGTGGGCGCACGACGAAGCGTTGTCCGGCTACGACCGTCTGGGAGCCCGCACGGCACGGGTGGCGCTGGGGACGAGCCTGGGACAGTTCTTGGACGAAGCGTATCAGTACGATGGCCTGGCACGTCTGCAGCGCGTGGATCAAGGAAAAGTGACGGGCGTGGCCCGGCTCGGTGTGGCACTGCCCACTTGTTGGCAGTGCCTGCAGTACGGCCGAAGCCTGCCTGGGGAGGGATCGGCGTTGCGATCCGCGGCCGGCCCATCGAGACGGCGTTCTGCGATCCGCGTCCCTCGTCGCTTCCCACGGCCAACAAGCAGGGCTGGCGGGGCCATCTGTGGCAAGGCCGCTTCGCTTCGTTCGTGATGGATGAGCCCTACCTGCTGGTTACGGCGCGGTACGTGGAATTGAATCCTGTTCGTGCTGGGTTGGTGGAAGCGCCGAGCGAGTACCCGTGGAGCAGCGCTCGGGCTCACTTGGCGGGACGCGACGACGGCTTGGTTCAGGTGGCCCCGTTGCTGGAGTTGGCTCCGAACTGGCGCCGGCTGTTGACCAGCGCGGTGACGGAGGGGGAGTTGAAGGTCCTTCGGGCTCATGAGCGCACGGCCCGCCCCTGCGGCGACGATGATTCCCTGGTTCGTCTGGAGAAGAACCTCGGCCGTGTCTTGTGGCACCGGAAACCCGGCCGGAAGCGCAAGCAGCGACAGAAACAAGGATGGTGTCCTCAGAATCACGCGTTGTTGTTGACGGCCTCATTGGCCTCTTTCGGCGATGTTCCGCCCCGCCGCAGCTGAGCTTCGTCCTTCGTGGCTTTGGCTGGAGAACCTGCCGCCTGCGATTCTCCAGCAGCGGCTGATTGACAGCGGCGGCGTGACCGGTAGAATGCCGACAGGAAGGGAGTTGGGATGGTCGTCACAGTGAAAGAGCTTGACCGATTTCATGACTTTGCGATTTCGCTCGTGTCCGGGACGGAATCCGATGTGACGTGGCCGCAGCTGTTTGAGGCGTGGTGCCTGCAAAATCCGTTGGCGGCCGAATATGAGGAGCATGTCGCGGCGATTCAGGAATCGCTCGACGCGATGGACGCGGGACGGATGCGTCCGTTTTGTGAATTTGACGTCGAATTTCGCAATCGTCACGGCATAACGAGCGACGCATGACGTATCGACTCGTCATTGTTGAGCCTGCTGAAATCGACCTTGACTCGATCTTACGCCCACCGTTCGCCGGAGGGAGTTGCTATCGTTCCGTCTCGTACACCGCCAGGATATTCTCCGGCGGCACGTCGGGCTGGAACAAGTGCGCCGGCGCGAGGATATAGCCGCCGCCGGCGCCGAGCGTGTCGCAATACCGGTGGGCTTCGGCGTGGATCTGGTCCGGCGTGCCGTGCGGCAGCAGACGCTGCATGTCCAGGCCCCCGTGAAAGCTGAGCCGGTCGCCAAAGTCGGCCTTCAACCGTTCAGGGGCCATTTCCGGTGCCACGGGCTGGATCGGATCCAGGATGTCGACGCCCAGGGCAATCAGATCCGGGATGAACCGCCAAATGCAGCCGCAGCTGTGATACAGCACGCGGCCGCCCAAGCCGTGGATCAGGTCGATCATCTCCTTCAGATAGGGTGCCACAAATTCGCGGAACATCGGCAGCGAGATC
>CAYPGE010000250.1:12185-13612 GCA_964409865.1 uncultured Pirellulaceae bacterium | reverse complement strand
TCCCGCCGGGATTGGTCCCAATCCGGTTCCCTTGGATCAAGGTGTTGGTCACGCCGGCGCCGCTGAGCGCGATCCCCGCCGTGCCATTCCCGGAGATCACGTTCCCCGCCCCGGAGGCAGTGCCCCCGATCGTCGTGCCGCTGGACGCACCGCTGATCACAATCCCGAACAGCGTGTTGCGCCGGTCCGACTCGCCGGTGACCTCCGTGCCGATGTAGTTACCCTGAATCGTGTTGGAATTGGCACCCACGATGAAGATCCCGGACAGGTCGTTGCCGGAGATCAGGTTGCGGGCTACGGCGGTCGTTCCACCGATCGTGTTGCCGTGCGAGCCGGCGATGCGGAGCCCGTAGCCGAGATTGCCGCGATCGGCGGTACCGGCCAGATTCATGCCCAGGTAATTCCCCTCGATGGTATTTCCCCCGACGGTGGTGAGCTGGATGCCGTTGCCGCCGAAGCGATTGATAGCCAACCCGCGGACCGTGCTGTTGCCGGCCGCGATCCACAGCCCATGAACGCCCCCGCCCGCGTTGATGCCGTCCAATTCGATCAGCGGAGTCCCGGCATAGCCTGACTGCGTCGTGGCGTCGATTACCACCGGACCCGTGATCGTGGGCAGCGCGGACGCCGGTTGAATCGTGTACGGCCCCGCGTCAGGAATCGCAAAGTCGATCGTCTGCACGCCGGGCGTCGCGTTGGCACACTCGATCGCCGCCCGCAGCGATCCCGGACCGCTGTCGTTGGTGTTCCAGACCGTGGTGCAGGCGTAGATGGTCACGGCGAACTCCGCAGAATCGGACCTGCCCAACTGGTCCTTCACCGTCACGGCCGCGGGGAACAGCCCCGTGGCGGTGTAAGTGTGGTCCTGCGGGACCAGCGTACCTTCGGCAGTTGCCACGAACTCCGTATCGGAACTGCCGTCGCCCCACGTGACCGTCACCTGCCACGGACCGTAGTCGGGGTCGACAAAGCTGCCGACGTCGAAGCTGTGCGACACATCCACTACCCAGATCGGATCGGCCGGCGGTGTCACCATCGGAGCAGTGCCGTGATCGATCATGTAACCCTGCCACGGATCCGGCGGTGTTTCGGCATCCAGCGCGTTCCCCACCGAATCGACGATCGTCGCACCGAGCGCTAGATCCAGTCCCAAAGCACCGTTGGCCGACAGGGGGACATGGATGGTCAGATCAAAGACGGAAGCCCCTGTAACCGCTTCCAGATCGCTGATCGTCGCAGCTTGCCCCGCGGCCCCCGTGAGAACCACATCGCCGGCGTCCAAGTTCTGCACGTCTTCGCTGAACGTGATCCGGAACGTCACACTCGTGGCGGTGGTGGTTTCCGCCGTTGGATCCCACCGTTGGACGCTCACCACCGTCGGATTCAGGGTGTCGATGTCCACGGTGTCCGAATTCGACGCACCCGCA
>CAYPGE010000250.1:9691-12085 GCA_964409865.1 uncultured Pirellulaceae bacterium | reverse complement strand
AGCTGTTGTCCCCGTCGTTCAGCGCCGTGTCGACAATGTCCACCAGCACCGTCGGCGCCGTCTTATCGATCGTGTAGGCCAACCCGGCCGTATAGTTGCCGTTGCCCGTGCCGGTACCGCCGAGCAGGTTGCCGGCGGCGTCCATGATGGTGTCGTTGTCCGTCACGTCCAGGCGGAGCGTGCCGTCGCCGCTGCCCGTGTTGACGATCACCGTATAGGTACTGCTGAAGCCGGACGAAGGCGTAACGGAGGACACAAAGAAGCCGCCGATTGCGCCGCTTTTGAAGAGTGTCAGGTCGCCCGTGTCGACTCCCGTGACCGGCCGGCTGAAAGTCACCGTGAAGGCCACGCTCGCGGCGTTCGTAGGGCTGGGGTTGGCGCGCAGGATCGACGACACCGAGGGATTGTTCAGCGTGTCGATGGAGAACGCGTCCGACTGGGAGTAGGGAACCTGTTCGTTGCCTGCCGCATCCTTGCCGCCGGTCACGGCGACGGTGATGGCGCCGAGGCTGACATCCACGTCGGTCACGGCATAGGTCGCCGTATAAGTGGTGCCTCCTCCGCTCCAAGCATCCTCCAGGAACGTCAACGTCCCCGTGGCGTCGGGGCTGAACTCAATCGTCGGCGTGGGCGTTTCCAGCATCGGCTCGCTGTACACGATCGTCACCAGGAACGTGCTTACGCCGTCGACGACCCAAGCCGGGGCCGCTGTCAGGCCGGTGACGACCGGATTGAGCGTGTCCACAGCGAAGTTGTTGGCGAAATCGGCCTGGTTCTGCACGTTGCCGGCCACGTCCGCGGCCCCCGCCACGCGGACGGTGATCCCGGTCATGTCCACGTTTTGGTCCGCCACCGCATAGCTAGCCGTGTACGTATCGTCGGCGAACGTCGTTGTGCTCCACGCGCCGCCCGTGAACGTCAACGAAGCCGGAGCGGCCGTGGGGTCCTTGCCGGAAGCCGGGAAGGTGAGCACGGGCGTGGATGCCGGGTCCATGGCCTCACTGAAAGTCACCGTCAACGTGAACGGACCCGGAACGGCCCCGTCCGAAATCGGCGTGACGCTGGGGATTACGTTTGTCACGGTGGGAAGAACGGCGTCGACCGTAAAGGTCCGCGGGGCACTGAAACCGGTATTGCCGGCCAAATCGCTCTGCCGAGCCCGAGCGGTATATTGCCCTCCCGTCAATGCAGGGTTCGCGGAGATCGAGTAACTGCCGTCCGGATTGCGAGTCGCCACGAGGACTTGCACCGGTGCGCCGGCCACGGCGGGCCCGGAATAGATGTTCACGACGATCGTGGTCGAATCCCCGTCCAGGGTCCCTCCCATGCCGCTGAATGTCGGCAGCGAATTCGTCACGCTGCCGCTGGCCGGCGTGACCAGGGTCAGGACTGGCGCGGTGCTGTCGTAGATGAAAGTCGCCGTCGGGCTGGCTTCGATATTGCCGACTGCGTCGACGGCCCGAGCGTGGACCGTGTACGAGCCGTCTTCCGGAAAGTTGTTGTTCGAGAAGGGCAGCGTCCAGGCGGCCGTTCCGGTGGCCAGCATGAACCCATCGTCTTCGTCGGCCTGATCGAAGGCGGCGCCGCCCCAATACAAACCGCTCGATTCTTGACGCACGCTGACCTGCACATAAGCCACCCCGGCGGCTCCACTGTCCGACGCCGTCCCCGTGATCGTGTCTGTCCAACCCGACGCGCTGTACCATCCGTCATCGGCCGGGAAAGTGATCGTGCTGCTGGGCGCTGCCTGGTCGATCACGTAGCTTTGGTACGGATCGGGCTCATCGTCCGACAGAGGATTGCCCGCCTCGTCCGTGGCATCCAGTCCGGGGGCCCGCAGCAGCCCCAACGTACCATTGCCGGACAACCCTGTCACCGCCACCTCGTAACTCGCCGCTGGCCCGCTGCCCGGCGTGACAATGATCTCGGCGTACGTTCCCGACCAATTCAACGCGATATCAGTCGGGTCGAACTCCACAACATCTTCGCTGAACACCACCTCGAATGTGACACTGGTCGCATTGGTCTGCTGAACTGCGGGGTCCTTGCGAGTGACGCTGACCACCGCCGGGTTCAGCGTCTCCACGCTGAATTCCACCTCCGGCGTGTAGTCCTGCTGCGCGTTCCCGTGGGCGTCCAACGCGCCTTCCACGGCGATCGTCACGTCTGCCTCGACCACGTCGAGGTCGCCGGCCGTGTACGTTGCCGTGTACGTGTCGCCCGCTTCATTCCATCCCTCCGAACCGAAGGCCAGCGTGCCGCCGGATACCACGTCGGCGGCAAAGACCAGCGTCGGAGCAACGCTCGTGTCCATCGCTTCGCTGAACTGGACCGTGACGGTGAAGCTCGAACCGTCGTCGGCATCCGTGAGCAGCGTGTCGCTAACCTCGACGC
>CAYPGE010000250.1:8073-9591 GCA_964409865.1 uncultured Pirellulaceae bacterium | reverse complement strand
CAACGCTCGTGTCCATCGCCTCGCTGAACTGGACCGTGACCGTGAAACTCGAACCGTCGTCGGCATCCGTAATCAGCGGGTTGCTGACCTCGATGCTGACCACCATCGGATTCAGGGTATCGATGCTGTACGTGTCTACGGGCTCGTAATCTGCCTGTGAGTTGCCCGCCACGTCGAGGGCGCCCGTCACGTCGACGTTGACCTCGAGTTCGGTCACGTTGGCGTCGGCGACGGCATAGGTGGCCTGGTAGGTGTTCAGGTCGGTCCAAACGCCGGAATCGAAGGTTAACGTCGTCCCCGGATTCGCGGATAGGTGCAGAACTGGATCGACCGTCGTATCCATGTCCTCGTTGAACATCACGGTGAGTGTGAAAGTCCCAAACGACGCGGTAGCGTCGTTGATCATGGGGTCGCTTGGAATGACGGCGACGACCTCCGGACCGGTACGGTCCACGGTGACGATCAAAGCCTCCGTCTGGTAGACGTTTCCAGCAACGTCATAGATCTCCGCCCAGATCTCACGATCTCCCTCGGCCAGGGTCGCGAGTACGGCCCGGTACTGTTCGATCAAGTTGATGTCCGCCAACACGGACTGGCCACCGTTGTCGCCCTCGTCCGTTTTGATCCACACCTGCCAGATCCCGCTCCCGCCGTCCTCGTTCACGTTATCATTGACGTTGTTCACGAGGAATTCGGGCGTATGGCCCTGCGTAACGTTGTCGTTGTTCGAGACTCCCGAGTCGCTGCCCGCGGCCAGTTGAGGAGTGTCGCCTTGTGGTTCGGTTTGGTCGACAAGCACGGTTAAGGTGCCGGTGGTAAACGTGTTTCCGGCTTTGTCGTAGACCACCGCGTACAGGTCCCATTCGCCCTCGACGGTGTCGACCATGATCGAGTAGAAAGGTTCGGCGTCGTCCATCCCGAGGAGCACATCGTTCACTCCATCGATAAACACGTACAACTCGACCTTCTGAACCCCGGATAACGCGTCCGCAGCAATGCCGTCGAAGACCGCGACCACCGCCGCGGTCGTATTGTCCGTGTTCGACTGTCCCAGGTCGCTGCCGCTCGCCAAATCCGGTACGCTGCCCGTCGGCGCCGTCGTGTCGTAGGTCACCGTGTTGTCCGTGCTGGTGCTCGCCGCGCTCGCGTTGCCCGCCGCGTCCGTGGCCGCGCCCGCGATGACCGATGCCACCACGTCGCCGTCTCCCGTCATCCCGCTCACCGACACCGTGTACGTCGGACCCGTGCCCGTGACCGTCGCCGCCAACGTGCCCGCCGCCGTGCTGCCCGTGAAGTCGATGTCCGAGGCGTCAAAACCGGTCACCGCTTCGCTGAACACCACCGTGAATTCGATCGGCGAAACGTTCGTCGGGTCGGCCTGACCCGCGGCCTGCTCGATCGTTACCGTCGGCGCTGTCGCGTCGTAGGTCACCGTGTTGTCCGTGCTGGTGCTCGCCTCGTTGGCGTTGCCCGCCGCGTCCGTGGCCGCGCCCGCGATGACCGATGCCACCACGTCGC
>CAYPGE010000250.1:0-7973 GCA_964409865.1 uncultured Pirellulaceae bacterium | reverse complement strand
CGGGTCGGCCTGACCCGCGGCCTGCTCGATCGTTACCGTCGGCGCTGTCGCGTCGCCGACATTCACGGTAAACGTCGCAAAAGTCGCATTCGCCGCGACCCAAGCGGGTGGTGTCGTCGTATCTCGCACCTCATTGCCCACAATGCCAATTGTGTAGATGCCGTTATCGCTGGCGTCCCAAGAGCCTCCGGGCGGGGTAACGTGGTACGTCGCATCGATCGGATCAGCGTCCACGGTGGAACTTGTCGTAACTCCCGTGACGACAAGGGCGCCGATGATACCTGGCCCTGTGACCGTGACGTCATCGGTGTCGATGTTGTTGCGGCGAATCAGGTCGCCAGCATCGGCGTCGGTGTAGCGGATGGCGAATGCATAAGAGGTATCTCCAGTGTTTTCCGCCGTGACGTCTGGAGCGGAAATCAGAGTGGCGGTGGGTGCGGTTCCAGCTAGCAGGCGGCGGTCTTCCAACGACTCCAGAAACAGTTGGCGGCCGTGTCCGCGCCGCTGCCGCTTACGCAGTTTGCAATCGCTGCTTTTCGAAGTCGTACGCGTGCGCTTCGAGCCGGACCGAGAGAAACTGGAAAACATCGTGGTGACCTCCTACTGTAACAGAGCAAAGCTGTGGATTGTTTTCGTTAGTCAAACGTTCGTCGTCCCGACCCTGCAGAAAATACGCGAATGCCCCGCAGGAACGCGTTCATCGGTCAGCGTGAAGTAACAATTGGACTGCGGATCGTGGACGAGACGGATTGCATTCCCCTGGCCGATGGCGACGCGGACACGTTGTGGCGGTGAATGTGCATTTGCGCGCACGCGCCGACGGCGATCCACAGGTCGGCATCCTTTCGGGACCGCCTCAGGAAATCCGGAAATGCACAGAAGCGTTGAAGAAGAGTTGACCCGCACGCGATAACGATAGCACTGCATCCTGCAGTAGTTGACTTCCCTGTCCGGCCCGCTGGCGTCCTGTCCTCTCGGTACCGTCGCACGACTGTCCGTTGCACCACCCCGTCCAGAGTCCTCGGGATGCGAGTGGTCCCGTTGCCCATGTGCCCGTGACATGGTCCCGCCCAACGGTTATCGGCAAGAGGGAGTCCAAGCTCCTGTTTCGGCCGCACATTTTGAAGAAATGTTAAAGCTGACCAAACACCGAGAGGCTCGCCAAGCGACCCAGCGGCCGCAATTTGACTAGTTGCCGCCAAGTCGCCTTCATCCTGCTGTGTCACGTGAGACACGTGGCGCAATCACGGCGGGATTGTACAGTTCTCTGCAACGCGGCCATACCCCACTTGCGTGGAGGGCGTCACGGAGGGTCTGGCGGTCTTCCTGGCGGCGGATTGCGCGCCGCCGCCGCTGGTGCGCGACTACGGCACTTTCGGCCCGCGCCGGCCCGACGCCCAAAGCGGCGGGTCGGGGAATCCTCAGTCCTTCCTCAACGGAACCTGGTCCCGTTCGGCGATCATCATCGGACTGTCCCAGACGGGCAGTTGCGTGAAGGTTACGGAGTCACCGGCGGACTTCCACGCGGATTTGCCGAGTCCGTAGACCTCGCCGGTGATCATTTCCACGTACACGGGGTCCTTGAAGGCGGCTTTCTTGATCGTCAGGTCGACCAAGTCCCATTTCAGTTCGTCGTTCGGAATCTGGTCCTTGTACCAAACGAGCGCAACGCAGGTTCCGTCCTTCTGGAACCCGGCTACGGTCAGCTCCCGCGCGGCGGTCGACTCATACTCCAATTCCCCGACGGGCTTGACCGCGTCGTCAAAGAATGCGGCCATGTGCTGCACGGCGTAATAGGCCGGCCGCTTGTAGATGAACTCGTGCAAGAGGTTCGAGCGGATGAGCCCAAACGACTGCAGCATGTTCCAGTAGCGCAGGTCGATGATCGTGAAAATGGAGGACGGGATGTCGCGTACGCGGTCGCCCGCCATGCGGCGCAAATCCCATTTCGCTTGGCTGTATTCCGTCCAAGGATAATTGGCCAGGGCGTGCGTCCATTCCAGGATCGATGGGCAGCCGACCTCTCCTTGATACAGCTTGTATTCGGGGTGGTACGATTGGACGAGGGCCTGCGTTTTCTCGACGGCCGCATAGGCGGAATCGGGGTTCTGCGTGTAGGGGTGGTAGACCCAATAGTCCACCAGGTTCAGCTTGTTGCCTGCTTTCAATGCCTCGAGCACAATACGGCGATCCGGGTCGTGGATGGCCGTGGCCAGGATCGTCGCCCCCGGCTGCGTCCTCTTGACAAGGTCGGCGGTGGCGAGAACCAGTGTGGCATAGTCTTTTCCCTGGCCAAAAGGTTCGTTCCAGATCTCCCATTCGGTGACGACGTCCTTGTACCGGTTCACCGTCGCCTCGACATACTTCAGCCAGGCGGCCAGGGCCTCTTCGGAATGGACCAGGGGAGCGAGCCCGGAGCCCAGGTTGATATCGGAACCGTACAGCGGATTGCCGTAGCACAGGCAGATCCAAGGCTTGACCCGCTGTTCGTGCAGTCCGTAGACGCATTCATCGAGCCAGGCGAAATCGTAGACCCCCTTCTGCTTTTCGCACTTGGCCCAGCCGCTCTGGAGCCGGGCGTGCTTGACTCCGAGTTCGCCCACGTAGTCCTTGTAGACGCTGAATTTTGCGAAGTCCCGGTCCAGCGTTTCGCAGCCGACCGACCACGGCGAGGACTCGATGTCGCGGGAGTGCCGGACCGCAAGCCGGCCGACCTGTTTCAACTCCGGTCCCGAGGCCAGGAACTGGTTCCAGGTGATGGAGGGATACTGCCGGGGTTTGGATTGCCCCACGGCGGCCGAGCACACACACAGGCTGAGCAAGCAAGCGGCGATCAGTTTGTTCATGATGGGTTACCTGTAGACAGTGAAACACAGAGGCACAGAGGACACGGAGAAACCAATGTCGGTCAGGCGTTTTTCCAATTCCATTCTCAGGGATTTTTGACGGTCCCGCAAGATCGGCGGCGGCAACAGGCCAATCCAGGTCAAGCGGCAACTTGACCTTGACGAGGTTCGACCCCACCGTCTTACGGGAGCGTAGCCGGCAAATCTTGGATCTTCTTCAGAAGGTCGTCCGTCTCCAACAACGAAGCCTCGTCGCCATGCGCCAGGTAGTCGCGCAGCACGACCTGGAAGTAGACGACGTTGTCGGGACCTTGGCCGAACGTGATGCGGCCCTCTTTATAATCGCGCAGGGGATCGCGGTCCGTAGCCAGCCGGTAGCGCTGCTGCCGCTGTTGCGCGTCGATCTTGGCGGCTTCCTCCCACGGACTGATTCCCGACGCGGGCCAGCCGTGCTGCTGGCACAGTTGCACGATCGGCCGCAGATTGCGGCCCGCCGCGGCGAGATACTCCGCCTGGGGTGCGACCTCGTAGGCCAGCATCAGCCCGTGGACGTATTCGAGGTTCCACCGCAGGCCGGCCGTCGTCGGGTGAGGATAACCCCATCCGCCGCCGGGTTGCTGGACGCGGGCCATCCAATCGTTCAGGGCGAGGATCGTGGCTCGCAGACGCTGATCCGCCGGCGTGTGCCGCAGCAGGTAAGGCAGGGCGTTGGTGGCGTACTGCACGATATAGGGTTTCACAAAGGGCGTCTTGTAGCCCTGGGCGTCGGCGCCGATGTACAGGTCGTTGCCCACCGCCGGTTTGCCGCTCTCCGTGAACAGCAGGTCCGCGCCCTGCGTGGGCTGAAACGTCTCCCACAGCCGCACGGCGTTGTCCAAATGCTTGCGCTCGCCGGTGTACTCGTACATTTTTACGGCGTCGGCCACAACGCCCACCGTCCGCGTGTAGCTCAGCCCGGCGTGCTGGTTCCGGATGGACCAGTCGGCGGCGGCCTCGGCCGCGTGCCGGTAGCGCGGGTCGCCCGTCTCCTCGTACATCAGCCAGAAGTTGCTCCAGCCCTTGTGGACGTAGATCGGCGAGTTGTCGAAACGCGGATTGAAGGTTCCCGGACCGTGCGTGGGCCGGTCGCGCCAAGCGTTCCCGCGGCGGCAGGCGCCGTAGAACTTCTCGTCCGGTCCCCAGTACATTCCTAGGTCGAAGTAGTTGCGGCACCAGTCGTGGGCGATGGCGCGCATTCGCGGATCGCCCCCGCGGAACCAGTCCTCCCAAACGTACAGGCAGTGGTTCAGGCGGACTGCGGAGCGATAGTCGGGCTTGGCCTGGCGCGGGGACCAACTCCAGGGCATCGAGCCCAGGTCGTCGCCCTTCATCTGCATGTCCTGCAAGGCGAATACCGTTTTTTCTGCGCAATCGCGCAGGGCCGCGTGTTCCACCGCCAGTGGCGCGCCGGTGCGGTAGACCGCGTCGTAGGCGTGCCAATCGGCGTGGGCGTAGACCGGAGCGTCGAGTTGCGCGGCCAGCTCGGCCAGGTCCAGGGGCGCGAGGGCCAACTCGCTGAATCGCCAGGCGCCTTCCTGGATCATGAGCCCTTGCGTCTCGATGTCCTCCACGGGCTCGATGCGGCTCGACCGGACGATCACCGTGCCGGCGCTCCCGGTCATCTCGAATGTTCCCCGGTTCTGGCGCAACGCGAACGGATTGGCGGCGCAAGCCGGCGTGCCGTCGCTGAGCGCGATGGCGGCGAGCAGGTCCCAGTTGCTTGGATCGGCAAAACGCGAGTCCGGATTGCGTCCCAACATGCGCACCGGGCGATGGGACGGGTTCAAGGCCTGCGCACCGGGCGCGGTCAACTTCCAGCCGAAATCCGGCGTCCAATGATCGCCGTCCAGCTTTGCCTGGATGCGATGGGTCAGACGCAGCTCGCCGGTGCGGAAGACCTGCACGTCACATTGCCGGTTCCACTGGTCGCCTGGCCGGTCATAGCGCAGCCACACGAATTGCGGCCCGCAGTCGAGTACCTGGACGGCGGCTTCCGCCTGGCCGGGTTCCGGGCCGGTCGGCTCGATCGTCGCCAGAAGGACCCTGCCAAGGCTGCGCAGCTCGATGCGATCCATCCCCGGCACGACCGTCCAGCAGTCGGTGGCGATGGCGGCCGGCACCGCCGTGGCGGGCGGTTTCGCCTGCGCTGCTGGTTGGCTGGCGGGATAGACCCCCGCCTTGTCGCCGTGCGCCGGCAGATCGACGGGGACGCTCAGCATGACGCGGCGGATCGAGCCGTCCGGGTGACGCGTGACGACCGTCGCCTGGACCGGCACCGTCTGGCCCTCGATGACCGCCTCGCCCGGCGGGGGCCCGGCTAGCAGCCCGGCCGGGACGGGCAGCGAGACCCGTGCCACGGTTGCCACCGGCACCGCGGCCGGATTGGAAATGGTGAACCGCACTTCCCCAGCTCGCGCGGCCAACGGCGAGATGGCCAGCGCCAGCAAGATGAGCATTCGGCTTAGCGAGTGAAGGCCAGCGTCAACGAGCCTGAGCATGGGTGGCAGCCCTTTCTATTGGTGGATCGGCCAGGGACAGTCTACCAGACCTCATCGCACCAGTTCGAACAACGCCGTATCGGGAGTCTGGAACCTGTACGAGAAACGCCGCTGCTGGACCGGGAACGCTTGACCGGTGAAGAGTTCCTGCACCTGACGGCAGTCAGCAGGCAGGGTGATTTCCTTCTCGCCGCCTTGCGCCACGTGGATCGCCACCAGACGCTCGTTGGCGTAGACCGGGACCGGGTCCTGACAGATGATCGTCACGCCGGCGTCCACCGCCGCCTGCCGCAGAACTTGCGGCGTGAGGTCCTCGTAGCCCGGCACGTAGACCGCTTTCCAGCCGTCGCGTTGCACCGTGCTGACGCCGGGCGTCTTGAACGCGGCGCCGGTCAAGGCCTGCACGCGCTCCGGATCCAGATTCCGGCCATCGCAAATACCGGGCGCAAAAGCAAAGAACACCGAGCGGTTGCTGTTGAACACGTATTTCTTGAGTACATCGAGTTTCTCCGGCGTGACGACAAACAGGCCGGGGAACACGAGCAACCGGTACGGCTGCAGATCCACCTGCGGCAAGTCGTCAAACGAAAAAACCTCGAACGGCGCACCGAGCCGATTCAGCTTGTTTCGCGTGCCCTGATAGATCTGCGGGATGGCGGCGTGTTGGTCGTTCAGATACCGCGCACTGTGGGGGTCCACCACCAGCGCCACCTGCGCGCGGCTCTGCAGCGGCGTGGCGGCGTACTGGTCCCACAGCTGTTTGGCCTGCGCCACCAGCTTCATTGTTTCCGGCGTCTGGAACACGCCGCCCCACATGTCGAAGCACCACAGCGAGGCCTGATTGATGATCGCCAGGGCGAATTCGCGCTTCAGTCCGGCATTCGTCTCCGCCTGGTCCTTCCAGGGCACCATCCAGCCGATCGACACGAACTCGTCCAGCTTGACGTTGTACGTCGGCGTGCGGTGGTCGATCTCGTGCAGAAAGCCCTTGTGGTTCAGACGCCGGGTCCCGTTGGGCACCATGAAGCCGCTGCCGCCGCCCATCGGGCGGTCGCCATAGGTGCCGGGGCTGATGAAGAAGTCGATAGCGGGCGAACGGTACAGCCGCTCGTACTCCAAGTGCCCGGCCCAGACCATGCGCGAGTGGGTCAACTCCAGCAAGTACCCGAAGAACATGCCGATCTGCCGTTGCTTCGGGATCAGGGCCCGGGTCTTGGCGGCAAACTCCAGGACCGTATCCGCAATCAGGTCGCCCGTGAACTGCGCATAGTCCACCACGTCTTGCTCCGAGGCCGGATCACGGATCAGATTGTCGAACGACGCCCGGTCCAGACGCTCGAATGCCGGCACCGGCGCTTCAGGTTTGCCGTGCGCTTGCCGCCACGCCTGCCAAGCCTGCGTCTTCGTGCGTCCGGCGACACCGCGGCTGTAGTCCATCCACTCGTCGGTCTGCCCGCACGCCAGCAGATAGGCTCGAATGCGGTCGCCGTACCGCGTCTCCATGTGCTTGACGACCGCCTCCAGATATTCGCCGGTGGCCTTGCGCCAAGCCGGATTGGCACAGGCGCAGCTCAGCATCGTGAAGCTCTCGCACTCCGCGCTGTGTCCGCGCAGGGCCAGTTGCCGCTGAAGCCAGATCGGCGTGTTCAGATCGATCATGCAGATAAAGTCCGCGTTCGGGTTCACCGCGAGCACGTCATCGTACTGCTTGTTCAACGAGTCGAAATCATACTTCCCAAACCACCGCCAGACCGGCGGGTACTTGGAATAAGGCTGCCCCAGCGAGTTATCGGTATTTGCGGCAAAGATGCAGACGGTATCAACGCCCGCATCCCGGAACTGCCCCATCGCCGCGAACTCCGGCCAGAACGACCGGTAGGCGAAGCAAGGCTTCTTCAGCCCCTCCGCAGCCCACAATCCACCCACCCCCGCCGCGCCCATCATGGCGGCAGCCAGCACGGCAACCCCGACGTACCGTATCGTCCGCAGTCGGGTCGAGCAAACAAGCATGACGATTCCTCTCCGTAAACAGAAACTCGCGGTCCGGGGAAACTCCGAAGCGGCGTGGAACAAGGCGCCAAAGCCTGCGCCACGCTGAGCGGTCCGAGCGTGCAGGCAGAGTGCGGCTCGGGTTGAGCAGACTCCGCTTTCGAGAAACCGACCGGCAGCGTCCAAGTCTCCTCGTCGCTCTTTCACGGATTCAACTGAGCCTGGTAGTCCTTCCAAGCCCCGATCGACTGCTTCAGATTCTCCAGCGGATCGCCTTTGACGCCGTAACATTGCAGTCCGACCGGTCCCCGGTACCCGGCGGACTTCAGCTTCTTGAGAAACCCGCACACGTCGTAGTTGCCGCGGCCCAGCGGTTGGATCAGGCGGTCCCAGCTGGAGCCCGGCTGCTTGTCATCCGCGCCGTTGATGGACACCAGCATCAACTGCGGCAGCGCTTGGCGGATCGTGGCGTCAAGCTGCGGCCCCTGATCGGTCATCAGCTCGTGGCACAGATTGATCGAGACGCCGGCGTTGGGGCGATCGACCTGCCTGGCCACGCGCAGCGCGTCGGCCGTCGTGGCGACGTAGAAGCCGGTGTGCG
>CAYPGE010000249.1:0-13632 GCA_964409865.1 uncultured Pirellulaceae bacterium | reverse complement strand
GCATGCGGGCGCCTTGTTCGGGCTGGCCTTGGAGAACGACCGGCGGGGAAATGATGATGAAGCGCTGCATTTGTACCAGCGTGCCGCCGAGTGCTACCCGACTTATATCGGCGCCTTGCTGAATCTGGGCGTCTTGTGCGAGGACTTCCAGCTTTATGACCGGGCGCAACAGTGCTATCAGCGAATCCTGGAACAATTCCCGGATCATCCGCGTGCTCGGCTGTACCTGAAAGACGCATCGGCGTCGCGGGACATGTTCTACGACGAAGAGGCGCTCAAACGGCAGGACCGGCTGACGCAAATCCTCAGCGTGCCCGTCACGGACTTCGAGTTGTCGGTCCGCAGCCGGAACTGCCTGCAGCGGATGGGGATTCGGACCCTGGGCGACTTGGCGCGAACGACGGAGGCCGAGTTGCTGTCGAGCAAGAATTTTGGCGAGACCTCGCTGGTCGAAATCCGCGACATGCTGGCATCCAAGGGCCTGCAATTGGGCCAGTTCGCGCACGAGCGTCCGGAGCAGGAGCCACCCATCGACGTGTCGCATCTGTCGGTGGAAGAGCAGGCCTTGTTGAGCCGGTCGATCTCCGATCTGAACCTGTCCGTGCGAGCACGCAAGTGCATGGTGCGTTTGGGCTTGACGACGATCGGCGAGTTGGTCCGCAAGACCGGCGATGATCTCCTCGAGTGCAAGAATTTCGGCGTGACCAGCTTGAACGAGGTCAAAGAGAAACTGGGGCAGTACAACCTGAAGCTCCGCGGGGAGTGATCCCGCGCATGTTCTCTTTCCAGCAGCTGCATGCCGATCCTCGCTGCGGCGCGCGATGTGGCGTGCTGCACACGCCCCACGGCCCCGTTGATACGCCGGCCTTCATGCCGGTGGGCACCGCCGCGACGGTCAAGGGACTGACCGTCCGCATGGTCCGCGAGACAGGCACGCAGATGCTGCTCGCAAACACGTATCACCTCGCCCTGCGCCCCGGCGAGGAGGTCATCCGCGATCTCGGCGGGCTACACCAATTCATGGGCTGGGACGGGCCAATCCTGACCGACAGTGGTGGTTTCCAGGTCTTCAGTTTGGCCACAAATTGCCAAGTCACTGAGGAGGGCGTCGTTTTCCGCTCGCACATCGACGGCAGGTTGCTGGAACTGAGTCCGGAGCGAGCCGTTGAGATCCAGGAGGCGCTGGGCAGTGATATCGCGATGGTTCTGGACCATGTGGTGCCGTTGCCCAGCGAACCCGACGCCGTCCGCGACGCCTGCCAGCGCTCGATCCGCTGGGCGGATCGGTGCCGGTCCGCAGCCAAACGCACCGATCAGGCGTTATTCGCGATTGTCCAAGGCGGCCTGGACGAGGATCTCCGAGTTCAATGCGCGCGACAGCTCGTCGCGCTCGACTTTCCCGGCTATGCCATCGGCGGGTTGAGCGTTGGGGAAGAGCCGGTCGAGATGTATCGCGCGTTGGACGTGACCTGCCCCGAATTGCCATCGGATCGGGTACGGTATCTGATGGGAGTCGGGACTCCGCAAGACATACTCGAGAGCATTCAACGGGGCGTGGATCTGTTCGATTGTGTTCTGCCCACGCGTAATGGCCGTAACGCTTTGGCATTTACGGACTTTGGGCCGCTGAAACTCAGGAACCTCAAGCATCAACGAGACAACCGGCCGATTGATTCGACGTGCCCTTGTCCCGCTTGTCGGCACAGCCGAGGTTACTTGCGGCACCTGTTCATGGCAGGCGAAATGCTAGGCCCAATCCTCCTTTCCGCACACAACATCGTTTACTACCAACGACTGCTGGCTGACGCCCGGGCCGCCGTTCAATCCGGCGGTTTCTCGGAGTTCGTCCAGGCGAAACGGAACCGGTGGCGGCTGGGGCAAGATGCGCAAATTTAATAAGTTAATAATTCAAGGGGAAACGAATTATCGCATATCGGCAAGACTCGCCCGACCGTTGCCCGTTCGCTAGCTGCTCTTGCCCCTTGCGACGCAAGGCCTTATCATACGCGGGTAATTTGCCGCCAGGCCGGCCCGCCTGTCACGTGCATCCGGGCCGTTTTTTGTTCCCGGATGCGGGCGTCGCGCGGCTCCCCGCCGTTGATAATCGGAATTCTTCATGCTTGCTGGTCTGCCAACGATTTACTCGGTCCTGCTCGCTGCGGAAGGCCCCAGCCTGACGAGTCTGCTGTTGCCGATTGTCATGATCGGCGTGTTGTTCTACCTGCTGATTGTCCGCCCGGAGAAGCGCAAGCAGTCGGACGTCGCCAAGATGCAGGCGAATCTGAAGAAGAACGATCACGTAGTGACCATCGGAGGCATCATGGGCGTGGTTGTCAATGCGCCGTCGGGATCCAACGAGGTCACACTGCGCGTGGACGAGAACACCCGGATCCGTTTTCTGCGCAGTTCCATCTCGCGAGTGCTGTCATCCGAGAAGCCGGCGGAAGAGGAAAAGGAGAGCTGACGTCACGCGATCCGAGCGTGGGCTCTCCGCGTTGGCTCCGTACAGAATCTCTCGGAATCAGGAAGTTCCTGTTATGTCGTTAGATTTGATTTCGACGGTCTTGTTTGGGCAAGGTGCCGCGTCCTCTTGGTGGCTGTCGCCGGAGGTCATCACGCTTTTGAAGCTGATCATGGCCTTTCCGCTGCCGATTTTCGTCGGAGTCTGGCTGGCCAGATATCTGCGGATGCGGGATTTTGGCTGGAAGTTGGCGCTGATCTTCTGCACGCTGTGTATAGGGGGCGTGCTTCTGGTCAGTTTTCCTCTGCGGTTGGGCGTGGATCTGAAGGGCGGCGTGATTCTGGTCTACGAGATCGACCGCGAGGCGCTCAAGATCGACAACTCCACGTCCATTTCGCCGAGTTCGATCGACTGGGGGCACTTGCTGCAACGATTGAACGACCGCATCAACCCGGCCGGCACCAAGGAGATCGTGGTGCGTCGATACGGCGATTGGCAGGTCGAAGTGATCATTCCCGACGTCGACACCACCGAAGTCGAACGCATCAAGAAGTTGATCAGTACCGCCGGTTCCTTGGAATTCCGCATCGTCGCCAATTCCACGCAACATGGCGATACGATCCAACTGGCGACGCGTCAGGCGGAGGACGAGACCAAACGCCGATCCAAGTACGTTTTGGATGAAACCGTCCGAAGGGTGGGTTATTGGGCTCGTGTGGGCCGCGAAGTGAACGAAGTGAAGGGCGCTTTTCGGCCACTGAAGGTCAGTGTCGCGAATTACACGATCCGGAACTCCGCTACGGGCGAAATCCTTCAACTGCCTCCCAACTTGCCGTCGGGCACCGATTATCCGCTGGAGACCTGGCTGAAGGAGCAGGGAATCCAGGACATTGACGTGTTGATGTACACCGGCGACGAATACAACGTCACCGGCGAGAACCTGGGGATGGTCAGCCGGGGCTATGATGAAGTCGCCAGCCCCTGCGTCCACTTCAACATGAAAGCCGCCGGCGCCGGCCTGATGGGCGGGCTGACGGGAGACAACCTGCCGGACGAGCAGCGGGGGTTCTATTCGTTGCTGGGCATCATGCTGGACGGCAATCTCCTCTCCGCGCCGCGCGTGATGAGCACCATTACGGACAGCGGCCGGATCACGGGACAGTTCACGCAGGAGGAAGTGGACTTCCTGGTGGGCATCTTGCAGGCAGGCAGTTTGCCGGCAGCTCTGAAGAAGGCGCCGATCGCCCAGAACACGATCGGAGCCATGGTCGGGGATGAGACCATCCGCCGCGGCAAGCTCGCGGCGGGACTGGCGATGGCCTCGACATTCGTGTTCATGCTGATTTGGTACCGTTTCGCGGGCTTCGTCGCCTGCCTGGCCCTGGCCGCCAACTTGTTGTTGACTTTGGCCGTGATGAAATTCCCGTTGCGTGCGCCGCTCACCTTGCCCGGCTTGGCCGGTTTGGTGTTGGGCGTCGGCATGGCCGTTGACGCGAACGTGCTTGTTTACGAGCGGATCCGTGAAGAGTTGGAACGCGGCGCCGCGTTGCGGATGGCCATCCGCAACGGGTTCGACCGGGCCATGATCACGATCATCGACTCGAACCTGACCACGCTCATCACCGCACTGGTCATGTACGTCATTGGCACGGACCAGATCCGCGGCTTCGCAATTACGCTCTCCTTGGGCATCATGATCAGCATGTTCACGGCGGTGTTCTGTGCCCGCGTGGTGTTCGACATCGCTGAACGCAAGCGCTGGATCGCGACGTTGCGGATGACCAAGCTATTCGATGTGACCCACATCGACTTCCTGGGCAAGAAATACATCGCCATCGGCCTCTCGCTGTTGTTCATCGTCGCCGGTCTCGTAGCGACGGCGGCGCGCGGGAAACAGATCTTCGACATCGACTTCCTGGGCGGCACGTCCGTGACGATGGTCCTGAAGGAACCGGCGGACGAACGGGGCATCCGCGCCAAGTTAAACGAAAGATTCGCCGGCATGCGCGTCAACGATTCCGCCGTCGAGTACTCGGTCAACCGGGTGGACGTGGAAGGTCTGCCGCCTCAAACAGTCTGGAAGATCGATTCCTCGCTGCAGGAGGTGGAACAACTCGAGCAAGTCCTTCAAGAAGCGTTTCCGGTTGCGATGCATTCCGTGACCGTAGGGCAGTTGACCGAGGAGCGGACGCCCGCGGGTTCGCGCACGTCGGCAGCGTCTCCGGAAGCCAAACCAGCGGTTCTGGAAAAAACGTTGGAAGAGCCCAAACAGCCCAACGCGAAGACGGAAGAAGTGAAGCCGGAAGAGGCGAAGCCGACGGCCCGCCAATCGGAGGCGAAATCTCCGCCGAAGCCGGAAGCGAAACAGGCGCCAAAGGCTGCGGAGCAACCCAATCCCGACGCCGCCGAGAAGGGTAAAGCCGAGGAGAAGTCCGCGTCCGAGAAGCTCGCTCCCTCGAAAGACGCTGCCAAGGACGCGAAACCCGCGGCGGAAGGCTCTACTCGGCGCGATCTGCCTCCGGCTACCATGTTGGCCTGGGCCGGTGGCGAGGGGCGACTGTTGGCGCTCGCCGACGGCGCTGAACCGCCGAAGGATGCGGTTCCGGCAGGGGAAGCCAAGAAGACTGAGAAGCAGCCGGACACGAAGCCGGCAACGGAGCCGGCCAAGCCTGAGGAGGCGGCAGGCGCGAAGCCGTCCGCAGAAAA
Organism: uncultured Pirellulaceae bacterium; assembly: GCA_964409865.1. Taxonomy (GTDB): domain Bacteria; phylum Planctomycetota; class Planctomycetia; order Pirellulales; family Pirellulaceae; genus Anammoximicrobium. The sequence continues at coordinate 8,465 of CAYPGE010000249.1, read as the reverse complement.
GACGAAGGCCGAGTCAGCCCCGGAAACACCGGCCAAGCCGGCCACGGAGACCCCGCCGGCGAGTCAAGCCGACGCGGCCAAAGCCGCACCGAAATCGGCCGAAGCGGCAGACAAGCCAGCGGACGCCGCGCCCAAGAAGGAACTGGAAAGCGCAGCGACGGGCGAAGGAGCAAAGTCACCACCTGCCTCCAAGCCGGTCGAAAGGGTCCGTACGACGGCCACGCTCAGGTTCGACTACAAGTTGAACGGCCGCACGGTGGAGCACGAAATCCTCGAAGCGGCGGAAGCCGTCAATGTCCTGCTGAGTGCGGAAGAGGACGTCACGGTTACCCTGAACGCCAAAGATCTGGCAGAAAACCCCGACTGGACGATCGACGACTCGCTGGGCTACAGAGAGTGGGTGATCACGTTGGCCAAAGACCGGGCCAGCGTGGAGCAGGTTCTCCAGCAGATGAGCAAGAGGATGAGTCGGGCTCCCGTGTGGTCGTCGTCCAGCAAGATCGGCGGCAAGGTGGCGGGCGACACGCGGGACCTGGCGATTATCGCCTTGGTCACCAGCTGGATCGCGATCGTGATCTACATCTGGATTCGCTTCCAGAAGGTAGTCTTCGGCCTGGCCGCCGTGGTCGCGCTGATTCACGATGTGCTCATCTCGCTCGCTGCGGTCGCCGTCAGCTTCTATCTGGCCAGCGTGCTGGGATTCATCGCGGTCGAGGAATTCAAGATCAGCCTGACGGTGGTCGTCGCCTTCCTGACGATCATCGGGTATTCGGTGAACGACACCATCGTCGTGTTCGACCGCATCCGCGAGGTCCGCGGCAAGAGCGCGACGTTGACGCAGGACATGGTCAACCGGAGCGTGAACGAAACCCTCAGCCGGACATTGTTGACAGGCTTGTGTACGATGGTCAATGCCGTGATCCTGTACGCCATCGGCGGAGAAGGCGTTCACGCCTTTGCCTACGTGCTGTTCATCGGCTTTGTCAGCGGGACGTACAGTTCGATTTACATCGCCTCGCCGTTTGTGCTGTGGCTGTACGGCGGCAAGCCGGCGACTCGGACTGTCGAGTCGTGACGCAAGTCTGGGTGGAGAAGCCCGGGTTTTCTGAAGAGCCGGGCTTCTTAGAACCGCTAACAAAACCGTTCGGCGCGGGTCTCTGACCCCGCCGAAACCGCCGACCGAAGGTCTCCGATTTCGGTTTTGTTAGCGGTTCTAACTCGCGGCCACGCAAGCCTGCGACTATCTCCGCTTGGCCTGCCCCCCCACGCTGAACGGCACCGCCGGGAGGATGCCGTACGACCTGCGTTGCGGCTGAGGTTTGGGCATCTCTTCCGTAGCCGCCGGCGTCCACGCCCGGACGACTTCGAAGACCAGGTTCCCCTCCGTTCCCGGCTCGGCCGACTTGGCGTCGGCCGCCAACGAGACGACCAGGCCCGGACCCTCGGGCGACACCTTCTCGACGGTGACTCCCTTGGGCGGATTGGTCAACTCGACGCGGAGTTCGTTGGCCGGCGGTTGCTTGGCCGTCAGTTTTGCGCCCAGCAGCGTGGTTCCGCCCGGCTTGAGGCTGATCCGCTCGACGGGGAGCAACTCCAGCGGCGGCTTGGCAGGGGCATCCCCGGTGACGAGGATAGCCCACTGCTCGGCGGGCACGATCTGCAGCCACAGAAAGGCCTGCATCATGCTCTCTGCGGGGACGACGGGGCGCGTGAAACGCCGATGCCGGCTGCTGCCCAGCGATTGCCCTTCCATTTCCAGGAGAAAGGGTTCCGTGGCGGGGACCGGCGGGACGGTCAACGTCAGCCGTACCTGGTCCGCGTTGCCGGGCACCACGCCGCCGCTGAGCTTGAATCCGTCGGGGGGCTGGATCAGCGACAGGTGGATGGGATCGTCAAAGCCCTCCCTGCGAATGGCGTGGACCGTGATCGGTACGGTTGTTCCCGGCCGGGCGATGATACACGACGGCACGACTCGCAAGTCGAAATCGGGACGGGGAGCCCGGACATACAGCCGGTAGATGAAATCCTTCCCGCCGCTGCGCTGCGCATCGCTCAAGTGCAGACAGTAGGGGCCTTTGCCGGACATGGCGGCCGTCATCAGCGAATCGGCATGGTGGGTAATCAGCGCCTGGGCTTCATCCTTGAAATCATCGTTGAAGCCGAGTTCGGCGCCGGTGGCATCGGTCACCCAGACGGCTGAATCCAGAGGCGAGCCGGCCCGGCGCGCATAGACTTCGGCGACGACTCTCCCGACCGCATTGAAGCGGAACACGTCCTTGTCGTCCGGCCGATCGATCCGGCCGTTGATGACGACCGGCAAACTGATCTCCTGGGCCGTCTGCGGAGTGTCGTTCGGCTCCTGATCGAGCATTTCGGACATCATGTCGATCCGCAGCGGGAACTGGATGTTAACCTTGTCGGTCTGCGGGATGGAGTACCAGCGTAGGGGGCGGTTGCGGTCCACCAGGGCACGGAACGTCAGTTGGGTCTCGACCAGGTTCCAACCTTGCAGTTCGACCGTGACCTCCTGGCCGGCTCGGGCGCCCAGCGGGAAGATGCCGGTCACGAAAGGCAATTGCCCCAGCGTGATCCGGTACACGAAATCCTCGCGTCCGCGGTAAATGGAATCGCGGATTTGGACCACGTAGGTTCCGTCGGCCGGCACCTCGTAGTAGATCACCGGATCCTGCCGGTAGTAATAAGCGCCCGCATAGGCGACCTCGTTTCCCGCAGCGTCATAGAGGGCCAGGACGGCCTGGAACCAGCCGGGGACCGCGTCGGCAAGGTAGGGCATCAATTCGCGGGCGTCGACGGCAATCACCAGACGCGTGCCTTTGCTGGCGGTGAACGAGAACCGGTCCACCTCGCCGGGCATGATCTGCCCGTTGACGACCACGGGGAGCGTGGAACCGATCACCGGATCGGGAATCTCATCGTTGGGCTCGGTCTCGCGGCGTTCCTCCCATTGCCCCACTTGAAACCAGATCGGATTGGACATCGAGCCCGGAGTGAGCACCCGCATCTCGCGTTTGCCCAGTTCGGCGGTGGTGTCGATCGTGATCTTCAGCGTGAGTTCTTCGGCGATCTGGTCGTTGGGCTGCCGCTTGGGGTCGGCGTCCCGCTTGCGGTAGACTTCCATCTCCTTCAGGTCGTTCTCGGTAATGCCCGCGACCTTGTAGACCATCTCGTCCGTGATCGGTTCGGTGTTTCCGGCTTGCTTCTGCTTTTCCTCCATGTCCTCCCGCGTGAATCGGATCTTCTGGCTGAGTCCAACGTACTCCCCCTGCGTGAGCGGACGGTACCATTTGACGACTTCTGCCTTGACGCCGCTGCCGGAAACATAGACTCCGTTCGCCTCCTTGATGAACTGCCCGCCGACCACGACTTCGAAGGAGCTGTTTTGCCGGCCGCCGGTGGGATACACATAGCCGATATGCGGGTCCTTCGCCGTTTGGCCGTGGAGGCCTGAGGTGAGCGTCAACAGCGCCGTTGCGGCGAGGATTGCATGCGATCGAAGCCAGTGCATGGGTGGGTTCCGCGGTTGGAGTGTCAGGTCGTACAAGGGGCGCATCTTCGCACGTTGGGACGCTGTCCCGAACGGGTCGGGACGGAGTCCCAACTTACCTGGTCTGCGGGCCGAACGCCGCGCTACATAATTTCCTTTAGCAGGCCAGCCGATTTCAAACCTTCATCGGGGCCCGGAACCGCGCGGACGAACTCGTTCATCGGGTGCGGCAGTCCGGCCTCAGGATCGATGCCCAGCAACGCGTACATGCTGGCGATCAGATCGCAGGGGTAGACGGGCCGGTCCTTGACCTGCTCGCCCTTGGCCGTGGACTCTCCGACCACTTGTCCGCCTTTGAATCCGCCGCCCGCCACGACCGTGGAGAAAACGGCCCCGTAGTGATGACGTCCGCCGTTCCAGGGCGATTTCCAGTCGACCTGAGGCGTGCGGCCGAATTCGCCGCCCCACCAAACGATCGTGCTCTCCAACAGCCCGCGATCCGCCAGGTCCGAAATCAGCGTGGCCATGCCTTTGTCCAGTTCCGGGAGTTTCCGGCGCACGATCTGGAAATGGTCCTTGTGCGTGTCCCAACCGGCGTAGTTGATCGTGACGTATTTGACTCCCTTCTCGATCAACCGGCGGGCCACCAGGCAGGATTGCCCGAACGTGTTGCGGCCATAGCGAAGTCTGAGTTCTTCCTTCTCCTCGGAAAGATCGAAGACCTTTCCCGCGTCGCCCAAGATCAGATCGTACGCTTGGCTCCGGGCCTGCCTGGCAGCCTCCACTTGCGGATCGCCTCCCATCATTCGGCCCAGCGTGTTGACTTGGTCAAGCAACTCGCGGCGCTGCCGCTGTTGGTCGTCGGTCAGCCCCGGAGCGACGATGCCCTCGACGGCGAACCGAGCGGCATTGGGGTCGCCCCCGGTGGCGAACGGCTTGTAGCGGATCCCCATGAAACCGGCTTCCGAAAACCGGCCCTGAGGCTGAGTGAGCACGATGTAGGGGGGAATCAGGTTCTCCGAGCCCTCGACGAACCCCTTGAAGGCGGTGACCACGGCGCCGACGGCCGGGTACACGAGCCGGCCGCCGGGCGCCCGCCCGGTCTGGACCATGTAGGACGCCGTTTCGTGTCCGTTGATGCCGTGCGTCATCGAGCGGATGATCGAATACTTGTCGGCCAGCTTGGCCAATTCCGGAATCAATGTGCCGACTCGGATCCCCTTGACGTTCGTCTCGATCGTCCCGTTCAACGGACCCGTGTAATCGCTGCCCGCGTCCGGTTTCGGATCGAACGTGTCGGTGTGCGGCGGACCGCCCCACATCCAGATCTGAATCACCGCCTTGGCCTTTGCCGCCGGCCCGCCCGCGGGCGATTTCGGGGCCGGACCCGAAGCCGGGGCCGCGGCGGCAGGGCTCGGGGCGTTCGACTCGGCGCCGACAGCCAGCCGCTCGGCCAACAGCAAACCAGCCGTTCCGAGAATCCCGGTTTTCAGCGCCTCGCGACGGGAAACCTGCCCGGGCTGCGAACCGGGGACAAACGAATGATGTTTCGCAATCATGTGACCTCTCCCATGCTCCAGCTGTTCGCCTCAGTGCCGAAACAGAAACTCCTCGCTATTGAACAACGCCCATACCAGGTTCTCCGCGCCCCATTTCGAATCGCAGTGCCAGCCGACGTCGCCCAACTCGAAGGGGGTCGGCGCGCGCGAGAGGATCGTCAGGTACAGGCTCTCTGCCAACTCCTGCGAACTGCCGCGAACGGTCAGCTGTTCTTGAATCTTTGGCCCCTTCTGGATCTTCTGCCGAATATGACTGGAATTCAGCAGGTGCAGCGCCTGGGCGGCCGTCATGCGATTATTACGTTCCGACTCCAGGCCCGTATCGCGCGGCGGGCGTCCGAACATCTCCATCACGCTGCTGGTGATGCTCCCGTCCGGCAGCGTGATCGTGCGATGTTTCTCGGGGACGAACGTAAACGGTTCGGGAATCATGCTGGAATAACTTTCCGTGGTTCCCGTGATCTGGCAGATGGCGTCCACGAGCACCTCGGCCTCCAGGCGTCGCAACGGATAGCACGCGAAATTGGCTGCCGCCTCGGGCCCCTTACTCTTGGGAATGCAGGAAAGCTGGTAAGTTCTGGAATTGAGAATCAGACGGTAGATGTGCTTCAAATCGTACTTAGCCCCCACCAGTTCCTCCGCCAGCCAGTTCAACAGTTCCACGTTTTGCGCCGGGTTGTCGGGCCGGATGTCGTCCGGCTCGTGAACGATGCCGCGGCCCAACAGCCAGTACCACACCCGGTTGACGATGTGCCGCGTGAACCAGGGGTTTTTGGCGTCGATCAGCCAATCGGCAAACACCTCCCGTGGGTCCTTTCCGGGAGGGAGTACGGCCTTGGTTCCGTCGGGAAAGACGGGCTCAGGCGGCGGCGCGTCCCCGGCAGGCTTGGCCTTGCGGGGGTCCCAGACGACAATCTCCTCCTTCCATTCGCGCGTGGGCTTGTACCCGACCTGCGAGAAAAAGACGGCCATGCCTTCCCAGCGCTCTTTTGGCCAACTTTCCGCCCGTACTCCCATGAACGCCAGGGCGACCGCCTGAGCGATGGCTGTCGGTTCTTTGCTCTGCAAGGCCCGGAAGAAGTTGACCTGCGGCGTGCGGAAATTGCTGCCGCAGGAAGTGAGCAACTCGCGGACGTACCGATCGTAGGGCATGTGTTCCTTGATGGAGGTCTGAATCCAGCGGTGGTACGCCTGGGCGCCGTTAGGCCAGAGGTTGATCGGGAACTCGGCCTTGACCCGCAGCAGGTCGCTCCACTTCATCGCCCAGTAGTCGGCGAACTCCGGCCGCTGGAGCAGATGGTCGATCAGCACGGAACGCTTCTGGGGGTCCTTGCTGTCCAGGAAGCTCTTCGCCTCCTCGGCCGTGGGCAGCGTGCCGATGGTATCGAGGTAGGCCCGCCGGACGAAAACCCCGTCGGAACACAGGTTGGCCGGTTCGATTTTCAAGTCCTTCAACTTGGCGAAGACCAACTCGTCGATTTTGCCCTGAGGCTTCAGGGCACCCGCGATTTCGAAGGGATTCGTCTGCTGGAGCGGATCGACGAACGCTCCCATCGTGGGCAAGGCAGAAGCGTCATCCTTCGGCCTCGTTTTCGGCTGGAGAGTCCGGGCCGGGTTTTTTACAAGCCGGACGACGAACGCCTGCTGGTCGCTCAGCGGCCGCGGCCCGGCTGCCGCCACCTTGACCGTCACGCGGTACTCGCCCAGCTTGTGCGTTTCACCCGTGACCCAGGAGAATTCCCCCGTCTTGCCATCGATCACCGCGTCGGGCGGGGCGTCGCCAAGGGTGTACGTCAGCCGGCCGCGTTGGCGCCCTGAATGGCGAACGGAAATCGGCACCCGCAGTTCGTCGCCCTGTTGGATCACCTGCTCGTTGATCGGCTGGATCGTCAGCGAATCCGGCTCACGGGAGAACAGCGTCCACCCGATCGCTGCCAGGACCACGACGAGCCCCAGCGCGCACAGCGACGCTCCGACGAGCGCGGGCGATTTCTTTCGCTTTTGCCTGTGCGTCTGCGTGGTGTGCCGCGAAGCCGGCTGGCCGACGTCGAGTTGAAAACCGTTGCCTTCTTTTTCTGCGCTAGGGTTCATCCGGATTCCGCTCTCCAATCGGACTGAAGCCACCCCCGGCCTCAGACAATACACTTGACTCTTGTATTGTACCCGTGTCCTGACTTGGTGCAAGATTGGCGGAATCGTAACTCCAGCGTCAGGGCGACGTCAGTGAGAGTTTCGCTTCGAGTATCTTCTGGATGCGGGCGGAGGACTCGCGGAGGTGCGCGCTGGAGTAGGCGTCCAGCTTGACCTTGCCGGCGAGCAGCTTTTCCATGTCCTCGCGGAGCGTGGTCAGCTTGGCGTAGGCAACGGTCCGGCAGTCCTGCGGAGCGCGATACCGCCCCATCGCCAGATTGGACAGCATCTGCAAGTACGTCCGCTGCAGGTTGCGGCGGACACTGGAGATCGCCGGCTTGCGCTCGGTGTAGGTCCCTTCCGGCGTGGCTTTGACCTCGGCAAACACCGCGCTGGTCAAGCGGTCGAGCAACTCGGCGGTCGTCAGCGCATCTTGATCGGCCGGGATTTTCAACTCGCCGTCGTGAATCCGCTCCAGGGTGTAGGAGGACAGGAGTTGGTCGAGGATCGCCTCCTGCCACATGAGGATCACCTCGTGTACTGCGATGTCCTTGCGCAAGGGGATGTCCGCGCCCCAGTGCCGCCAGTTCGAGGAGGCCAACTGGTTGTACAGCTGCGGCGGGAAAGCGAACGGCTTGTCGCTCAGCACCTCCTGTTCCAGCAGCGTCAGGGCGTCCCGCTGTTTCTTGGCGTCCACGACGGTAAAGGGCGGCTTGCCGTCCTTGTCGCCCTTGTGGCTGCGGCTGGTGTACAGACCGCCGACGTACCGGGCGGCGAACTGCATCGCTTGCCCGTATTGGCCTAGGATCACGTTGAACGCTTGGCGAGCCTTGGTGTAATCCTCGCCGTCCTTCACGGTGCGTTCGACCAGTCCGGGGATCAACTGCTTCATCAACTCGGCTCGCTGCCTGGCGTATTCCAGCGCGTCGTCCCCCAGGTCGTAGCGGTTGGACTCTGGGTCCGCGTCGACGATGCCGAGCGTGTCCTCGTCGGTGGCGTACTTCAGGGCCGCCTCGCCGCTGCGCGAAGCGATCTTCTTCAGTTCTTCCGCTTCACTGCCGGAGAACTGCTTGTAGCCGTATTCGATCGCCCAGATGTCATAAGGGCCGATGGTCGTGGGATAGAAATCGCCCTGCGGCGCCCCTTGGGGCACGATATTGGTCGGGATGTAGTCCATGATCGAGGCGACCATCCCGCCTTCCCGCGCTTTGGCTGCGTCGTTGATGTCCTTCAGGCTGCGGTGGACGCAGCCAAAGCGCGGGAAGGCGGGA
>CAYPGE010000248.1:0-13636 GCA_964409865.1 uncultured Pirellulaceae bacterium | reverse complement strand
CCCGCATCACGCGGGCTCAAAGCATGGACGTGCTGTCCTCGATGGCCACCATCGCCGGCTACCGCGCGGTGCTGTTGGCGGCCGTCGAACTGCCCAAGATGTTCCCGCTGATGATGACCGCAGCCGGCACGCTGACGGCCGCCCGCGTGTTCGTGATCGGTGCCGGCGTGGCCGGGCTGCAGGCGATTGCCACGGCCAAACGCTTGGGGGCGATCGTCTCGGCCTACGACGTGCGGACCGCCTGCCGCGAACAAGTCGCCAGCCTGGGAGGCAAATTCATCGAGTTGGAGATCGAGGCCGGGCAATCGGAAGACAAGGGCGGCTACGCCAAGGCGATGGGCGACGAGTTCTATCGGCGGCAACGCGAACTGATGGCCCGCATCGTGGCGGAAAGCGACATCGCCGTGACGACGGCGGCCATTCCCGGCAAGAAGTCCCCGGTGCTGATTACCAAAGAGGCCGTCGAGGGCATGCGGCCGGGCAGCGTGATCGTCGATCTGGCGGCCGAACGGGGCGGGAACTGTGAACTGAGCCAAGCCGACCAGCGGGTCGAGCATCGGGGGGTCGTCATTCTGGGCCCGACCAACTTGCCGTCCGAGATTCCGCACCCGGCCAGCCTGATGTTCTCCAACAACGTGACGAAATTCCTGCAGAACCTGATCAAGGGCGGACAAGTGGATTTGAACCTGCAGGACGAAATCATCCGCGAGACGCTGACCGCGCGGGACGGCGAAGTGGTCCATCCGCGTCTTCGCGAGTTGCTGAATTTGGGCCCGCTACCGGACGCGGCCGCGGCCGCGCCGGGCGACGTTTCTCCTTCATGACAAACCGCCTGAGTGCGGATTGAGGAAGCTATGACTGCCGTTGGTAACATTCGCACAATCTGCCTGCTGATCCTGGTCGTCTGCCTGGCCGTGAGTGTGGGCCAGGCTGTGATGGCCGGTGACGAACCTGCCGGTGTGGCGCCGGCCGCCGCGGAGGCCGGGTCGGCGACCGCCGGCGGTGAGACTTCCCAGAGCGGCAGACTGGCGCCGTCCACCCAGGCCCTGTTGGCCAGCCTGACGATTTTCGTGCTGGCGATGTTAAACGGATTCGACATCATTACCAAGGTCCCGCCGACGCTGCACACGCCCCTGATGTCCGGATCGAACGCCATCAGCGGCATTACCGTGGTCGGCGCGCTGGTGGCTTCCGGCGCGGAGCAGTTCAACCTGGCCGCCATCCTGGGCACCGCGGCGGTGGCCTTCGCCATGGTCAACGTGGTGGGCGGATTTCTGGTGACGCATCGGATGCTGAAGATGTTCAAGAAGAAGTGACGGGAACTTGACTGTGAATACAACGACGCTGAATGTCCTCGTCCAATTGTCCTACGTTTTGGCGGCCGTGCTGTTCATCTTCGGCCTGAAGATGATGTCGCACCCCCGGACGGCGGTCCGCGGCAACCTGCTCGGCTCGCTGGGCATGCTGATCGCGATCGTAGCGACGCTGTTGTTGCACGAGGTGGTCACGTACGAATATATCCTGGCCGGCGTCCTCATCGGCTCCATCGCCGGGGCGTGGTTGGCGCTCAAAGTGCCCATGACCGCCATGCCGCAGATGGTCGGCCTGCTGAACGGTTTCGGCGGCGGGGCGTCCGTGCTGGTCGCCGGCGCCGAATTGCTGCGGGGCGGAGTGGGCGAGGTCAATCCGTACGTGGCGATGATCGCCACGGCGGCTTCCGGCATCATCGGGGCCGTGACCTTCTGGGGCAGCCTGGTGGCCTTTGGCAAGCTGCAAGAACTGAAAACGTTCAAAAAGCCGTTCAGCCTGCCCGGCCAGCAGGCGATTAACGTCGTCCTGCTGCTCGTCTCGCTGGCGCTGTCGGCGTGGCTGGTGGTGGCCGAGCCGGGTCTGGCCCCCTGGATCTATCTGGCCATTGTGGTCGTCACGTCCGTGCTGGGCGTGTTCCTCGTCAATCCGATCGGCGGCGCCGATATGCCGGTCGTCATCGCGTTGCTGAACTCGTACTCCGGTCTGGCCGCCTGCGCCACGGGATTCGTGATCAACAACAGCGTGCTGATCATCGCCGGCTCGCTGGTCGGCGCCTCCGGCATCATCCTCAGCAACATCATGTGCAAGGCCATGAACCGTTCGCTGACCAACGTCCTGTTCGGCGTGATGGAAGCGGGGTCGCTGGCGGGCAGCGCCGACGAATTCTATGCCACCGTGCGGAGCACGACGGCGGACGACATCGCCATGTTGCTGGACGGGGTGCAGCGAGTGGTCTTTGTCCCCGGTTACGGGATGGCCGTGGCCCAAGCCCAACATGCCGTGCGTGACTTGGGCAAAATCATCGAAGATCGCGGGGGGCATGTCGAATACGCCATACACCCCGTGGCGGGCCGTATGCCGGGGCACATGAACGTGCTGCTGGCTGAGGCGGACGTCGATTACGAACAGTTGAAGGAGATGGACCAGATCAATCCCACGATGGAAACGGTCGACGTGGCCATCGTGATCGGGGCCAACGATGTGGTGAATCCGCTGGCCAAGACCGATCCCAACAGTCCCATCGCGGGGATGCCGATCATCGACGTCGACAAGGCTCGCACGGTCGTGGTCATCAAACGCAGCTTGAGTCCCGGCTTTGCCGGCATCCCCAACCCGTTGTTCGGCGCCCCGAACACGCTGATGTATTTCGCCGACGGCCAGAAAGCGATCCTGGACATCGTCCGGGCGGTGAAAGAGTTGTGAGAGCCCGCAGCATGGATGAACCACGGCAGACGGTCCAGCCCTTCAGCGTTTCGCAGTTGACGCAGCTGATCAAGCAGTCGCTGGAGGCCGAGTTCAGGTCGGTGTGGGTGGTGGGCGAGTTGTCGGACGTAGCGCGGCCGCAATCGGGGCACATCTACCTGACGCTCAAAGACGAAGGCGCGCAGATCCGCGGCGTGATGTGGCGGAGCGTCGCCTCGCGGCTGGAGTTCGACCTGCAGGACGGCCAGCAAGTGGTCTGCGGCGGCGACGTGGACGTCTATCCGCCGCGGGGCGTGTATCAACTGATCATCCGCCAAATTGAACCGCTGGGCGTCGGGGCGCTGCAGTTGGCGTTGCGCAAGCTGCACCAACGACTGGCGGCGGAGGGCCTGTTCGACGCCGGCCGGAAGAGGCCGCTGCCCCGCTTTCCGCGGCGGATCGCCTTCGTCACCAGTCCCACCGGCGCGGCGGTCCGGGATTTTCTCGAAGTCCTCCGCCGTCGCTGGCGCGGCGTCCAAGTGCTGATCATCCCCGCCAAGGTTCAAGGCGACGGAGCGGCTCAAGATCTGGTGCGCGGCATCCGCGTGGCCAACTCGCTGCCCGAGCCCCCCGACGTACTGGTCGTCGGACGTGGCGGCGGCAGCTTGGAGGACTTGTGGTGCTTTAATGAAGAGCCGGTTGTGCGGGCGATCTACGCGTCGCGGATTCCCGTGATCTCGGCGGTCGGCCATGAAATCGACGTGACGCTGTCGGATTTGGTGGCCGACGTGCGGGCGTTGACTCCCAGCGAAGCGGCGGCACTGGTCGTGCCCTCGGCCGAAGAAGTCCGCGCTTCCCTGGACGGCATGCGGGGGCGATTGGCCGCTGCCCTGCGTGCCCGGGCCGCCGATGCCCGCTCCAGGCTGGAGTCGTTGGCCCAAAATCGCGTCTTCCGCCGGCCTTTTGACCTGGTCCACGATCTGGCGCGGCAATTGGACGACCTGGAAATGCGCGCCAAGCGGGCGATCGCTTTTCAAACGACGCGTCACAAAGACCGCCTGGCCGCCTTGACCGCGCGGCTCGAATCGCTTAGCCCTCTGGGCGTGCTGGCCCGCGGATACAGCCTGACCCAGCGGACCGCCACCGGCCGGCTCGTTACCGATGCGGCCACGCTGACCGCAGGCGAGGAGATCACGTCGCGTTTCGCCCGCGGCCACGCGGTGAGCCGCGTGACAGAGATAGGGAGCTGACCTTGACGCACGTCACGTCTATCTGTCCGCCGGCGGTTCGCGGCCGAAGACCCGAAGCGGGGCTGGACAGGTTGGCGAATCAAGCCTACCGCTGGGGATCAGGCCTCCTGCTCGGACTGGGCCTGTGGCTCCTGGTCCGGCGCTTCGGGGGCGCGCTGGCACAACCGCTGGACGCGATGGGGTTGATCGCGGCGGCGGTCGGCTTGAGCACGCTGTCCGGAGGATTGCGCTGGGCAAGACACACCCAGACGCGGTCGGAGTCTCGTCTCGCCTGGCCGCCTCCAATCCCAGGTGCGATCGTGACGTTGGGCGTGCTGGCGTGCGGCGTTGCCTTGTCGCTGCCAGGATCGCCGCCGGTCGCGCTGCTGTCATTCTGGTGGGTCGTGCTGACTGCGGAAGCCGCCTGGTTTGCCGCGGGGCGAGTCCGCGGCGGATTTCGCAAACCCCGGCTGCCCGGCACGAGCGATCCGGACGCGGGGAACGGTGTGCTCGGCGGCGAGATTGCGGAGTCGCCGGCTGCCTGTCCGCCGTCATTCTCCTGGGAAGCCATGGACGACGAGGATCACGCCAGCGAACTCCTTCCGCCCGGCGGATCGCAGCGGATTTCTCGGTTCCACGATCAGGGCGGGGGCGAAATCGTAGCCGGGTTGGTGCGTTGCGCCTTTGCACCGAGTGAGAGGCAACGTGACATCCATCTTGCCTTTTGCCCGCCGCTGAAACGGATTCCCCAGTTCAGCTGCGAACAGGTCGAAGGGCCCCCCGCCAGAATTCGCACAGCCTTGGTCGAAACGTTCGGCGTCGGCTTGGAGGTCAGACTCGCGGCACTCAGCAGCGAGCCAACAAGCGTGCAGATTCAGTTTTTTGCCTGCGAGGAGCCGATCGCGGAAGAGGCCGGCTGATCACCCGCAGCGGCCGGTCCCAGGGGGCCTTGGCCGCGTTTTGGGCTCGCTGGCCGTCCGGCGGCGAAGCAGGCGCGTGGACGGCGAATCCCGTCAGGTTGGAAGGGCCCAGCAACTGCGCTTCCTGGAAGAGTTGGGCAATGTAGGGATCGGCCCACGGCAGCAAGTCGATTTCCAGAGGCTGGGGGCGGCGAACAGTCGATTCGATCATGGCCAACTCCGTTCCGGCTTAGGGCGTTCAGTGAATCGGAAGTTCGCGGTCCTTCCGACGACACCCGCTCCTTCATGCAACTGGAGTGCCAATGCCTCGAAAGATCACCGGATGGAGCGTCAAGGAAACGCCAAGTCACGACGGGCAATCCGTTTACGGAATTGCCAGCTGTTTGCACCAGTCCGCTTCCCAGGGATTTGGCATGCGGACGTTTTGAACATTTCGTAGTGCCCGACGGTCGAATTTTCAAACCGTCAGGAGAAGTCGGCGACGCCACTCTGATCGGTGGGCGAAAACGAAACGGAAAACGAAAAACGAAAGGTCGAGATCGAGAACATCCACGTTCAACTCCACAAGCACACTTCCGTGGCGCGGGCAGTCCGCGAGGGGAACCGCGTGACGGCGGTGCCGCGGTTGCAGCGCGAGCGGTTCGCCCCGCTGGTTCCGAGCGTCATCCTGGGCGTGAGTCATGGCGGCTTCGGGGCAGGCGTGGGCAGCCAGATCGCAAACGCGGGAGACCGGCTGGACGCCGACGCCGCGGCCTACTGGGAACTACGCCAGCGGGGGCTGGGCGAGCGGGCCATCCGGGCCGAGGCATCCTCCCGCGTACGTCAGGCCGAACTGCGGCAAGTGGCCGACTTGGACCGCGTCGCACAGGAGGTCGTCACCGCCCACGCGCAAGTGCAGATCCGCGCAAAGCGGATCGAAATCGCCCGCGCCGGGATTCCAGCGGCGGAGGAATCGTTCCGGCTCAACTGGGAGCGGATCAAGAACGCCCAAGGCTTGCCCATCGAGGTGCTGCAGTCGATCCAATCGCTGGCCCTGGTCCGGCGCGAGTACCTGAACGCCGTCACCGACTATAATGTCGCCCAGTTCCAGTTGTGGTGGGCCACCGGCTGGCTGGCCGACCCGGCCTCGAACCTTAACCCTGACTACCCACAAATTCTGCCGTAGAGCCAATGTAACGCGTCGGTCTCTGCAAGTTGACGGCGGCACGGAAGCGCGCGATACTAACGCCGCCGTGTTTCCGTTTCTCGTTTTCCTAGCTGAATCCCGGTCGAGGCGTCGCCGTCCGCTGCGGACGGCTCGGCAAGACTGATCCTCCGCCCGTTTGCCATGGAGGCACCACCATGAATTCCAGAGCATCCGCAGGGGGGTACGAGTCCAATCGTGGTTTACCTCGTCAACGGCTACATCAAACAACCACGCTAATCCTTGCCACTGTCGCCCTAGCTTTGTCAATCGGTGCGACAAGATACGCATTCTCAGCCGAATCACGAAGTGTACCCAACATCGTGCTGATGCTTGCGGATGATCTCGGCTACGGAGATCTCGGTTGTTACGGGCATCCGAAGTTCAAGACGCCGGCGATCGATCGCCTGGCGGCGGAAGGAGCGCGGCTCCTACAGTTCAATACGCCGACTGCCTTCTGCGCTCCGACACGGGCGTCGCTGCTGACGGGCCGCTACCCGTTTCGCTGTGGCATGACGCAGAATCCCGCCCCCGACGGCGGACCGGCGGCCGATGCGCTGGCGCTGCCAAAGAGCGAAGTCACGCTGGCCCAGGTGCTGCGCGGCGCCGGTTATGCCACCGGCATGGTAGGCAAGTGGCATCTGGGGCACAAGCCTGGGTGGCTGCCCACGGAGCGCGGATTCGACGAGTACTACGGCATCCCGTACTCAAACGACATGCGCCCGGTGCAGGTGCTGGAAGACACCCGCGTCGTCGAGTATCCCGTGGTGCAGGCTACGCTCACGCAACGCTACACAGAGCGCGCGGTGCGGTTCATCGAGCGCAACAAAGCCCGGCCCTTCTTCCTGTACTTCGCCCACGCCATGCCCCACAAGCCGCTGGCCGCCTCCGAGCGGTATTACCAAAAGAGCGGCACCGGACTGTACGGCGATGTGATGGCCGAATTGGATGCCAGCGTGGGCGCGGTGCTCCAAGCCCTGCAGAAAGCGGGCGTGGAAGATCGTACGCTGGTGTTCTTCACCAGCGACAACGGACCTTGGTTCGGCGGCAGCAGCGGCGGTTTGCGCGGGATGAAAGGCAGCACGTTTGAGGGCGGCTTCCGCGTGCCGCTGATCGCCCGCTGGCCGGGGCGTATTCCCGCAGGACATACCAGTTCCCAGCCGGCCGTGATGATGGACCTGTTTGCCACCGTGTTGAAAGCCACCGGCGCCGCGCTGCCCGACGACCGCGTGCTCGACGGCCGGGATATCATGCCCTTGCTCACCGGCGACGCTGCTTCGCCTCACGAGGCCATCTTCGGCCATCGAGGGCCGCGACTGGCCAGCGTGCGGGATGCCAGATGGAAACTTCACGTCCTGCCCGCTGCCGAGATGAAGCTGAAACCCGGCCCCGACGGTCGCTGGCTGGATCCGCGAGCCCCCGACGGCGTGACCATCCTGGCACCCTGCGAACAATACAACCTGGATTCGCATCCCGGCCTGTCCACGGGGGATGCCCCCGCCACTATGCAGTTGTACGATCTGCAAAGCGATCCGGCTGAACAGCGCAACGTGGCCGCGGAGCACCCCGATCAAGTCCAGCGGTTGAAAGCGATCTTCGATGCCATGAACGAGCACGTGCCGCTGGTGGAGGAAGTGAAGCGGGCGCCGATCAGGAAGTGAAAAAGTGAGAGTGGAAAAGTGGAAGAGTGAAAAGGTGAAAGGGCGCGGGAGGCTGTTTTCAAACCACGGCCGGCATTAGAATGCGTCGCACGGGGCAAGTCCGCGGCGTAGAATCCAATCGTGCTTCGAGGAACTCGAAGACTGACAATCGGCCGGAATGAGCCGTGCCCTTGTGGTAGCGAGTTTTGAGCGTCTGAAGGCCCAGGCGGCGCAGAAGTCCAGCAGCTTTGGCTTCATGCACCGCAGACTGGAATAACGTTTGGAGAGATGCGATGACTACTCAAGTACGAGTGTTTTTGTCGATATGGGTGATCCTCGCCGGCGGCCAACTCACCGCCGCCGAGCGCCCGAACGTGCTGTTTATCGCCGTGGATGACTTGCGCCCGGAGTTCGGCGCGTACGGCATGAGCTACATCCACTCGCCGAACCTGGACCGGCTGGCTGGCCGCGGCGTCACGTTCAACCGGGCGTACTGTCAGCAGGCGGTTTGCTCGCCGTCGCGGTCCAGCCTGCTGACCGGCACGCGGCCCGACACGACGAAGGTCTGGGACCTGGAGACCCATTTCCGCAAAGCGTTGCCCGACGTGGTGACGCTGCCGCAGTTGTTCAAGCAGAACGGCTATTTCGTCCAGGGTATGGGCAAGCTGTATCACGGCGGCCTCGACGACCCGCCCTCGTGGTCGGTGCCGTGGACTTCGCCCAAGACCAGCCACGGGACGTACGGATTGCCGGAGAACAACGCGCTGACGAAACGGACTCCCGACAAGCCGGCGAAAACCGCCAAGAAAAGCAGAGCCGCCCGTCGCGGGCCGCGCGGTCCGGCGTTCGAGAGTTCCGACGTGCCGGACAACACCTTCCACGACGGCGCGCTGGCCGAGATGGCCGTGGCGGCCTTGCGCGAGTGCGCCAAGAAGGACCAGCCGTTTTGGCTTGGCGTCGGCTTCATCCGGCCGCATCTGCCGTTTGTCGCGCCCAAGAAATACTGGGACCTTTACGATCCCGCAAAGATCCAGCTCGCGTCAAATCCCTTCACGCCGAAAGGCGCTCCGGACTATGCCGTGCTGCCCGGCGGTGAACTGCGCAGCTACCACGGCATTCCCGTCGGGCCGATTCCCGACGATTTGGCGCGCCAGCTCAAACATGGCTACTACGCCGCCATCAGCTACATGGACGCGCAGCTGGGTCGCGTCCTCGACGAACTCGACCGGCTGGGCCTGACGGACAAGACGATCATTGTCCTGTGGGGCGACCACGGCTGGAAGCTCGGCGAGCACGCCGGGTGGTGCAAGCACAGCAACGTGGAAAACGACACCAACGCGCCGCTGCTGATCTCGGTCCCCGGCTTCAAGACAGCCGGCCAACGCACCGATGCCCTCGCGGAGTTCGTGGACGTCTACCCCACGCTTGCCGAACTGTGCCACCTGCCGTTGCCGCAGCACCTGGAAGGTACCAGCCTGCTGCCCGTGCTGCGCGATCCGGCGAAATCGGTCAAGAGCGCCGCGTTCAGCCAGTACCCGCGCGGCGTCAGCGGCCGGCAGTTGATGGGCTACTCGATGCGCACCGACCGCTACCGCTTCACGCGCTGGGTCCACCGCGATGACCACACGAAATTGGACGCCATCGAATTGTACGACCATCAGACCGACCCGCAGGAAAACGTCAACATCGCCAACGACCCGGCCAACGCGGAATTGGTCGAGCGGTTGACCGAGCAGTGGCTACAAGGGCGGCGCGGGGCGAAGTTGGAGGGCCGTTGACCCAGCCACTCCAGAGCCTAGAATAGCGACTAGATTCAATCCCCTTTCGAGAGGGTGTCACGGCATGCCGGCTACGAGACAAGAACTCGACAGCTTCCATCGCTTTGCGTCGAAAAAGTTCGCCGACCGCGGAGCCGTTCCTTCGCTCGAAGAGCTACTCGCGATGTGGCGGCAAGATCGTGAGTGTTCCGAGACCGTCGAAGACGTGCGTCAGGGCGTCCACGACTATCGCGCCGGAAAGGGCCTGTCTCTGGCTGAGGCGTTTCAGGAACTTCGCACAGAATTGGGGCTGACGAAGTGATCGTGTACGCAGTCCGACATTTGGCACAGAAAGACCTGACGCCTGACGACATCTGACGAGCTGCTTCGTGATACGGTCGCGTTTCCGATCTGACGTAATCACGTTTCCATTCCTCACACTTAGGAGAACACCATGATTCGCTGTTTGACACTGGTTGTTTTGATTTCGTTCGCTTCTAACGCCCTGGCCGCCGAGGGCCCGCAGGCGGCACCGGCTGAGCCCGCGGGCATGACGTGCATTTTCAATGGCCAGGACCTCACCGGTTGGGACGGCGATCCGCGGCTGTGGTCCGTCAAGGACGGCGTCATTCACGGCGAGACGACCGCCGAGAACCCGGCCAGCGGCAATACGTTCCTGATCTGGACGGGCGGCGTGTTGAAGGACTTCGAGCTGCGTCTCGCCTTCCGCTGCAGCGCGGCGAACAACTCGGGAATCCAATACCGATCCAAGCACATCACCGATGGCAAGGTCCGGAACAAGTGGGTCGTCCGCGGGTACCAGCACGAGATCCGCAACGAGGTCAAGCTGCCCAGCGTTTCCGGTTTCATCTATGACGAAGGCGGCAAGCGAGGCCGCGTGTGCCTGGTCGGCGAAAAGGCCACCTGGGGCGAAGACGGCAAAAAGCAGGTGACCGGTACGTTGATCGATGCGGACGAGTTCCAGAAACTGTTCAAGCTGGACGACTGGAACGAGGTCGTGATCCTGGCCAAGGGAAGTCACGTCCAACATTACCTAAACGGCCGGCTGATCCTGGACTTCACCGACAACGATCCTCAGCTGGCCCTTCGCGAAGGCGTCCTGGCCCTGCAACTGCACGCCGGCAAGCCCTTTTGGACGGAATTCAAGGACATCCGCGTGAAGCAGATCGAGTGAGGATCTGCGAATCCATCACGTTCGCGATTTCAAGGGTTTCGTCGTCGCTCGCGGCGACGGCGCACCTGTTCGGCCAGCGACTCCAGCAGTTGGACGGAATCCTCCCAGCCCAGGCAGGCGTCGGTGATGCTGCGGCCGTAGACTAGCGGTTGCCCGGGCGCGAGGTCTTGCCGCCCTTCGAGCAGGTGGGATTCCACCATCAGCCCGATGATTCGCACATCGCCCTGCGCCACTTGAGCGCCGACGGCCTCGGCCACGGCGACCTGCCGCCGGTACTCCTTGTTGCTGTTGGCGTGCGAGCAGTCCACCATCAGCCGTTCGAGCAGCTTGGCCGCCGCCAGCGCCGCGCACGCCGCGGCCACGCTGGCCGCGTCGTAGTTGGGCGTCCGGCCGCCGCGCAGGATCAGGTGGCAATCCGGGTTCCCGCGCGTCCTGACAATGGCTACCTGGCCGTTCTTGTGGACGGACAGGAAGTTGTGCTGGTGGCCGGCGGCAATGATCGCATCCACGGCGATCTTGACGTCGCCGTCCGTGCCGTTTTTGAAGCCGATCGGCGCCGACAGGCCGGAAGCCAACTCGCGGTGGACTTGCGATTCGGCAGTGCGAGCGCCGATCGCCCCCCAACTGATCAGATCGCCGATGTACTGGGGCGAAATGGTGTCCAGAAACTCGGACCCCGCCGGCACGCCCAACTGGTGGATACGGAGCAGCAAGTCGCGCGCGATGCGGAGGCCCTCGTTGATGCGAAAAGTGCCGTCCAGGTAGGGGTCGTTAATCAACCCCTTCCAGCCCATCGTCGTGCGCGGCTTCTCGAAATAGACCCGCATCACGATCTCCAGATCCTCGGCCAGCCGCGAACGGACCTCGGACAACCGGGTCGCGTACTCGACGGCCGCCGTGGGGTTGTGGATCGAACAGGGGCCGATGACCACCAGCAGTCGGTCCGATTGACCGCGCAGGATCTGCTTGATCCGGTCGCGCGTTTGGCCGATCAGCGTCTCGGTCGGCGTCCCCTGGATCGGGAAAAAACGGATCAAGTGAGCGGGCGGCGGCAGCGGAACGATGTCCGCAATCCGCTCGTCATCGGTCAGCGAGGTCCGGTCGGACGGGACCAGGTGCAGGAGTTCGTCGCAAGCTGGGTTGGTGTCCATGAGTAAGCCCTTCTACTGCTATGCCATGTTTCGCGAAAAGGGGACAGGACCCTTTTGCCGGAACGACCCGAAAGGGGAATGCGCCCAAAAGGGTCCTGTCCCCTTTTCGCGAAACTCCGCTTAGATTCTGCCGGGAGAGGCTGTTTTGAGCAAGGACGGGTCCTTCCCAACGGGACGAGCCGTACCGAATTGAATTGCTAGCAGGTCACGTTGTGGCTCGGCCGCCAGACGGCGGAGTGCAAGTTATCTGTGCGGCGGGGGGTTGACGTACCATTTGGAACAGATATTCTTGGTTGGACTCGTCAATGCCGATCTCGACTGAGAACACTCGTTCACTAAAACCATGCGGTTGGCCGCTCATCAAGAAGTTGCCGTGATGGGCAGGATTGACACACTGTTTATTGGGTTTTTGCGCCATTAGGAGGGCAAAAGTGATTGCGGTTCAGGAAACACCCATGAGGTCCCAATTCCATGCCGCGGAAGCGGCAACTGACATGGAGCGCAGACCGCCGAGGACAGCCACCCGAAGGGTAAAAGTCACCCAACCCCACGGTCTTCATCTTCGGCCGTGTCTGGCGATTGTGAACACGGTGGGCAGACACCGAGCGAATGTGGTGGTTCACAAGGGTGCCCAGTCCGTAGATGCCGCCAGCATTCTGGAATTGCTGACGCTGGCAGCGTCCCACGGCACCGAACTGGTGCTGTCTGCAACGGGGGCTGAATCGCAGGAAGTGCTGGACGCGGTGGCTGGTTTGTTTGACGGCGGCTTTCAAGACAGCTGAGCCCTGGGGGTGGAATATCTGGTGCCGCGACGATATCGTCATCCGGCGCGTGGCATGGGAGATGACTGAATGCGTTCGCTTCTCGTGGCCTGTGCTCTTCCGTGCTTGCTGTGGGGTTCCGCGTCGGCGGCCGACGAGCGCCCGCCGCGGATGTTCTTTGCAGACATCGCTTCCGGCCGGCCGTTCTCCAAGGATCCGGCAGTGGTGAAGTTTCAAGGCCGGTACCTGCTGTACTACTCTCTGCCTCCCTACGCAGGCAAGCCGACGAAGGGCTGGAGCATCGGCATCGCCGCCAGCGGCAATCTGCTTGCCTGGAAGAAGATTGGCGAGTTGACGAACGATGGCCCGGCGGAGCAGAACGGCTTCTGCGCTCCGGGGGCGATCGTGCTGGGCGGCAAGGTTCATCTTTTCTACCAGACCTACGGCAACGCTCGGCGGGACGCCATTTGCCACGCCTGGTCAACCGACGGGATCCGATTTACGCGGAACCCGACCAATCCCATCTTTCATCCTACGGGCCAGTGGAACTGCGGCCGGGCGATCGACGCCGACGTGATCGAACACGAGGGTCGCCTGCTGCTCTATTGGGCGACTCGCGATCCGGCCTTCAAGGTCCAGATGCAGGGCGTTTCCGCGGCCCCCATCGACAGCGACTTCACGCGGGGCCAATGGACCCAGTTGAACCTGGATGGCCCCATCCTCAAACCGGAACTGCCCTGGGAACGCCAGTGTATCGAGGCGGCTGCGATGGCAAAACACGACGGGCGGTTGTACATGTTCTATGCCGGAGGCTACAACAACGAGCCCCAGCAAATCGGTGTGGCGGTGAGCGACGATGGCGTGCAATTCACGCGTTTGTCCGACGAACCATTCCTGCCCAACGGGCCACCCGGCACGTGGAACTCCAGCGAATCGGGCCACCCGTTCCTCTTCCAGGACGACGACGGCCGAGACTACCTCTTCTACCAGGGCAACAATGATGGTGGCCGCACCTGGTACCTGTCGATGACACCGATCGGATGGAAAGACGGGAAGCCGGTGCAGGCCGCGATCACCGCTCCGTAGTG
>CAYPGE010000247.1:0-13638 GCA_964409865.1 uncultured Pirellulaceae bacterium | reverse complement strand
AACGAAACCCAAACGCCCCAGCGACCACTATTCGAGGTCAGGAGTCCTGAAGTTGGTTGTGTTGGCCAGGATCATGACGCCTCCGATGTACCCCTGCACGCTTCCTGCAGAACTGGGCCGATTCTTCCACTCTTTCCGCCGTTGGACGTACACCCACGATGCCAAGTTCCGTCGGGAACGCCCCCACCTGGGGCTTTTCGTCGGAAGTTGTCCGAGGAAATACCCCAATTTGACGAACCGCAGTGGCTTTTCTCTCGCCACCGCGGCACAGCCCGTTTTTCCCGCATGCCCGTTGAACCCAGACCGGAACGGCCTTAGATTAGGTCCTGCGAAATCCCCGTTTCGGCGAACGGTGGGCGTCAGCCCACCGGTTTCGTCGACGCCCGCAAGCGAGTCATGCGGAAGAACCGGTGGGCTAACGCCCACCGCTCGCCGGGCCACGTGGCCGTTCCGCGCAACTTAGACAGCAAGATAGACAGAATTGCGAGCATCTAATGGATGAAACCGTTTCATCTCCGCCGGAACAACCGCAACCCAAGTGGCATGCGTTGAACTCCCGGCAGCGCCGCGTGGTGGGCGTGTTGATTGAGAAAGCCAAAACGACGCCGGAAGCGTATCCGATGACGCTCAACGCCCTCGTCACCGGCTGCAACCAGAAGAGCAACCGTTCGCCGCAGATGAACTTGAACGCAGACGACGTGCAGCAGGCGGTCGATGACTTGCGGGAAATGGGGGCGATTGTCGAGGTGCAAGGCAGCGGGCGAGTTCCCAAGTACCGGCACCAAATGTACGAGTGGCTCGGCGTGGACAAGGTGGAGTTGGCCGTCATGGGGGAACTGCTGTTGCGCGGCGAGCAGACCGTGGGCGAGTTGCGGGCTCATGCGTCGCGGATGGAGCCGATTCCCGGCCTGCCGGAGTTGAAACCCATCCTGCAATCCTTGACGGCCAAGAACCTCGTGCTCGCGCTCACGCCGGAGGGCCGCGGGCAGATGGTCAGTCACAACTTGTACAAGGATCGCGAACTGGAGGAGCTGAAGGCTCAGATGGCGACCTACACGCCGCCGGCGGCGGCCGACGAAGCGGAACCCCGGCCTCGCCCAGGCGGCGGCCTGACGCCGGCCTGTTCGTACGTCTCGCAGGACAAGTTTGAGGAACTCCGCCAGGAAGTCGCCCAGTTGCGGGAAGAAGTGGCGGCCCTCCGCGAAGTCGCGGCCAAGGTCGAGCAGTTGATGCAGTAGTTCACGTAGCCCGGTCTCTCCGAGACCGGCATTCCACCGTAGGCCGCTCGCTCCGCGAGCGGGATCGCGCCGCGGAGCGACGCGGCTACGATGCCCCGTCTGCCTCAGACCGCCTGCGAGTCTCGGAGAAACCCGCCTACACTGAGAATAGGAGGCGGAGGCATGACGATAACGGCGAGTTCTGCAAGCAAGAGCATGACGCGGCGGGAATTCATGGGGACCACGGCTTCGGCGGTGGCGCTGCCATGGATCATACCATCGTCGGCATTGGGGGCCGCTGGGGCGGTGGCGCCGAGTGACCGGCTTACCCTGGGGCTGATTGGGCGCGGGTGTATGGGGCGCGGGCATCTGACGCGGTTGGCCGGCGACAGCGACGTGCAGTTGCTGGCGGTGTGCGACGTGGACAAGTCGCGCCGCGACGAGGGGAAGGAGGTTGTCGAAGCCAACTACGCCGCATCACAACCCAGCGGGACGTACCACGGCTGCGCGGCCTATAACGACTTCCGTGAGCTGCTGGCCCGCCAGGACATTGACGGCGTGGTGATCGCCACCCCAGACCACTGGCATACACCCATTTCCATCTACGCGGTCAAAGCGGGCAAGGACGTGTACTGCGAGAAGCCGGTCTCCATGACAATCCGCGAGGGGCGCGCGCTGGTCGACGCGGTCCGTGCGAACAAGCGCGTTTTTCAAAACGGGTCGCAGTACCGTTCGATGACGACGCTCCACGAGGCGATCAACTTCATTCGCGCCGGTGGCTTGGGCCAGATCAAGTCGGTATTCACGCTCTGGGGATGGACGCACGTGCCGACGGTCGGCAACTCGCGCGTCACGCTGAATCCGACGTTACCCGAGGAACCGGTGCCCGAGGGCTTGGACTGGAATCTCTGGGTCGGTCCCGCAGCCGTTCATTCCTATAGCCATCACTACCACAGAAATCCCGTCCCGGGAGTTGTGCCCTGGACGTTCTGTCGGGATTTCGGCAATGGCGTCTCGACGAACTATCATTCGCACTCGGCCGATGTGATTCAGTATGCCCTCGGCGTGGAAGAGAGCGGGCCGGTCGAGATCATGCACCCCTCCGGCAAGCAGTTTCCGACGCTGACGTGCCGATATGCGAACGGGACGTTGCTCCATCACGTCGACGGCTGGAGGCAGGTGACGGAGCTCTACCATGCGGTGCCCGGCGAGACGCAGTTGGACGGCATGTTCGGCGGGCTGTTCGTCGGCGAACGCGGCTGGCTGAACGTCGAGTACGGCCACCCGATCAATGGCGGACCGGACAGTCTTTTCGAGGAGCTGAAGCTCAAGCGGCGACAGGCGAGCGGCGCCAATAACCATCATGCCAACTGGTTCGAGTGCATGAAGACGCGAAAGCAGCCGAGCTCGCACGAGGAGATCGGCCACCGCGGGGCGTCGCTCGGCCACCTCGTCGCCTCCTCTTTCAGGCTGGAGCGGTCGCTGAAGTGGAATCCGGTAAAGGAGGTGTTCGAGGGCGACGAGCAAGCGAACGCGCTTCTCAGCCAGCCGCTCCGCGAACCGTGGTCTCTGTAGCTCCTCAAAGGCTTTACCCCGCTGCAGTTCCCGAAAAACGTCGCCAGCGGTTACCTGAGCGCGTCGGCGCGGATCATGCGGACGCCGTACACCGCCCCGATCTGCTGCTCCGCAGCCGCCTGGAATCGCACCGTCACCCGTTGTTCGTCCAGCGTCAGTTCCGCGGGAATCGCGTGCTCGACGTCGAAGAACCGCGGAGGCTCGCTGCGGTCGATCGTTGTCTCAGCGATCCGCCGGCCTGCGACGAGGATCTCGAACCGCCGCGGCTTCCGCTCGTCGCTGTGGTAAGTCGCTTGGGTGGGCGCGACCTGCAGGTTGCGTACCTCCCGTTTCCTGCTTGGGTGAGTTTCACCTGAGTGCGCAACGGCATCACCCAAGCGCGCAACGGCAGTTGGCCAAATTGCCACCGGGAGGCCGCCAACTGAGCGCCCTGGGGCTGCGGCAGAACGGTGGACCGCCGGCGTCGAGGACCTGCTGCATCGCGTCCAGGCAGCTACGTCGCCCACGTCGCGACGCCGGGGCCCTGCCGGCCGGTTTGGGGACGCGGGGGCGGCGATGGCGGGCCACTGCCGACCCAAGACTCTTGTTTGACCACGCTTCCCCGCTTATGCTCTATGCTGTCGTCGGAGGCAAGATTACCTATCAGTTGGCGGGGCCGACAGACGTCCTTGGCAGGAGATCGACGATGAGCGGGAGTCGCAGGCTTACATCCGTTGTCCGTTCTGTTTCCCTTGGGGCGTTGTTTTTCGCGGCCGTCCTGTCTGCCGCGGAGCCCGCCACGATCGACATCGGCACGCGGCGTGAGCTGTTCGTCGACGATTTCCTGCTCGATCGTCGCGATGGCGTCGATTTGCGTCTGCATTCGCCCGCGCCGCAGGAGGAGGTGTTCGTTTGCGACGCACCGTGGGAGGGCAGCGGCTGCGGCTACGAAACAATCTTTCGCGACGGCAATGTCATCCGCATGTACTACATCGCCGCGGATTTGACCAGCGCCGACGGGACGAAGATGGCCCAGCGACCGATCTTCGCCTGCTACGCCGAGAGCCAAGACGGCATCCGCTGGGTGAAGCCCGAGTTGGGTCTGTTCGAATTCGAGGGCTCGAAGCGGAACAACATCGTATGGTCGGGGCCAGGCCTGGATAACTTCACGCCGTTCAAGGACCCGCGGCCCGACTGCCCACCCAGCGAGCGATACAAGGCCGTGGGCAGCGGCCCGGGTGGGCTGTGGGCCTACAGGTCGAACGACGGCCTGCACTGGTCGCCGCTGGCGGACAAAGCGGTCATCACCCAAGGAGCGTTCGACACGCAGAACAACGCCTTCTGGGACGCCGAACGCAAACACTACTGGTGCTATGTCCGCGACTTCCACAGCGGCATCCGCGACATTCGCGTAGCCACGTCGGCGGATTTCCTGACGTGGACGACGCCCGAGTTGCTGAAGTTCCCCGACGCACCCGACGAGCCGCTGTACACAAACCAAGTGCAGCCGTACTACCGTGCCCCGCACCTGCTGGTCGGCTTCCCCACACGGTATGTCGAACGGCCGTGGTCGCCGTCGATGAAGGCCCTGCCAGACCCGGAGCATCGCCAGCGGCGGATGAAGTTCCATCCGCGCTACGGCACGGCGATTACCGATGGGCTGTTCATGACCAGCCGCGATGGCCGGACTTTTCATCGCTGGGACGAGGCCTTCCTCCGGCCCGGTCCCGAACGTCGCGACAACTGGCTCTACGGCGACTGCTACCAAAACCTGGGCCTGCTGGAAACGCCCGCCGCCGATCCCACCGCGCCGCCGGAATTGTCGCTATACGTCGGCGAAGATCACTGGAAAGGACCCAAGCGGCTCCGTCGCCACACGCTGCGGATCGACGGCTTCGCATCGCTGCACGCCGGACGCGGCGGCGAGTTTCTGACCAAGCCGCTACTCTTCCGCGGCCGCGAACTGGCGTTGAACTTCGCGACTTCCGCCGCCGGTCATCTCCGCGTCGAACTGCAAGACGCCACGGGCCAGCCGCTGCCCGGGTTTTCAGTGGCCGACAGCGACGAGATCTTCGGCGACACGCTCGAACGAGTCGTAACTTGGCATGACAAGTCGGACGTGAGTACCCTTGCCA
The DNA here is from genome assembly GCA_964409865.1 of uncultured Pirellulaceae bacterium. Lineage (GTDB taxonomy): Bacteria > Planctomycetota > Planctomycetia > Pirellulales > Pirellulaceae > Anammoximicrobium. The sequence goes on along the minus strand of CAYPGE010000247.1, from coordinate 8,732 downwards.
ACCGGCCCATCCGCCTCCGAGTAGTGATGCGCGACGCGGACCTGTACTCCTTGCGGTTTCGCGAGTAGCGCCCAAGATGCAGAACGGGCATTGGGCTCCCCCAACAGACTTTGGCGAGGCGGCCACACGTCGCCCACGTTGGCCCACGTCGCGACCGGCGGGCAAATTGGCCCCGTGGACCAATCCAACAAAAACGCCCCATTTCCGGGGCGTGTGGGCGAAGACGGGCGAAAGGTTCGTGGGGGCCGATCTCGGCCACATTTCAGGCATGTTCTACGGGTAGAAGCCGGAGGCGATCAGCCTCCGCCCGCGACGCGGCTACATCGCCCACGTCGCGACGCCGGATCGCATCGCAACCGTAACCTTGTGCCACCTCTTCTTCCAGATGGAGAGTCCGGGCGGGACCTGGATGGACTGGCGGGCGGGCGAGAAGTCGATGCTGGTCGACACACTCTGCATACCGACGAGCACGGTCCAGGAACTGCTGTGGCGGATCAGCGGAAGGGGCGGAGGCTTTTTCGAGAACTCGTGGAATCCGGGGGTCGGGCTGGACGGGCTGGAGATCTCGTCGACGGGGCGGAAGTGGATGTACAGCGTGCAGCAGGAACACTACACGCGAACGGCGGCGATCCTGCGCGGGTGCGAGAACCTGGCAATGCTTGTGTTTCAGTTCGAGGGCAGTTCGGCGCCGTACGTCCGGGTGGAGAACTGCCGCCACGTCAGCATCTTCCAGGGCATCGCGGGACACTGGTCGGGCGAGCCGGGGCCGCTGTTCGACGTGGTGGGCGGGAAGGACTTGGGCTTCTTCAACTCGGCGATCTTGAACAACCGGTATGTGATCCGGGAGCAGCCGAACGGCTGGAATGCGGGGCCGTCGCGTCCCGGGTCGCGGGAACTCACAGGGCAGACGGTCTGGATCAAGAGATAGCAGCACCAGGGAAGCCTCGTGAATCTGCTCCGCGCCAGTCCCGTTCATGCGATCGCCCTCAGCAAAAGAACTTTTCGGCGGAAACGGGCTCGGACGTCGTCTCTCAGCCGTCGCTAACGGCCGACATGAGGTTGTGCTGCATGAGCCACTACTGCATCCATGCCTGGGCATTGCTCTGGATCGACCATCGAGGCCCAGCGGGGCAGATCGGAGACGAGGTAGTCGGGATGCACCCGGTTGTGATTGACCAGCACGCCGTCGGGAAATACGCTGTAACCGTCCAGCCAGTCGCGAACCGGCTTTCCGTCGACAACCGTTGTGTTCTGCAGATCGCTCTGCCGACTGAACACACCTAAACAACCTCTGGCACGACATACGGCTTGCGGTAGACCCTCGTCAGCATACTGTCCGCTTCCGGATCGTTGGCAAATTTCTCCTGGGCACCGATGAACTTGAGCGAGCGGCCGACACGGTAGGAGATATTCGCGAGATGGCAGAGCGACGTCGAGAGGTGGCCCTCGTAGATGTCGGAATGCATATCTTCGTTTCGCCCGGAGCGGATCGCCTCCAAGAGATTTGCCCAGTGATTGGCGCGTTCGCCCTGGGCTTCCTTGGATTGCGCAAAGGGCCGCTTCTCCCGTCTGCGGAATGCCTTCCAGGTTTGTCAGCGGCCGTTGGACCAGACGGAACCGGCCGGGTTTGCCTGTTGGGACATGGCGGAACCCGTCCAGGTCGCGGTGCAGTCGCGGCGGCCCGTGGAGTCGGTCGTGGTGCGGCCGATGTCGTTGGGCATCCAGCCCACGGTTGAGGCGAACCGCATTGCGTTCTCTCTGACGCGCCCCGGCCCGGTGATTGTCGAGGTGAACGGCCCGCACCATGCGCTGCACTTATTCGCCAGCCCGCCGGAAAAAGACGCGCCCGCCCCGGATGCATCCGGCGTGCGGTACTTCGGGCCGGGCGTGCATCGCGTGGGGAAGATCGACCTGAAGAGCGGCGAAACGGTCTACATCGCCGGCGGCGCCGTCGTCTACGGCAGCCTGAACGCCCACGGCGCATCGGGAATCCGCGTCGCGGGCCGCGGAATCCTGGACGTCAGTCCCTACCCGCGCGGCGAAGGCGGCGGCGCCGTGCGTCTGTCCGACTGTTCCGACGTGGCCGTCGAGGGGATCGTGATGCGCGATCCGGACGTGTGGTGCTGCAGCCTGTTCGGCTGCCGCAACGTCGCGGTCGCCAACGTCAAACTCGTCGGCCTGTGGCGGTACAACGCGGAAGGGATCGACGTGTGCAACAGCCAGAACGTCGAGGTGCGCGACTGCTTTGTCCGGGCGTTCGACGATGCCCTGGTCATCAAGGGGCTGAAACCACGGCGGAACTCGTTCGACGAGCGACCGGTGCGGAATGTCTGCTTCCGCCGTTGCGTCGTGTGGTGCGACTGGGGGCGGGCGATGGAGATCGGCGCCGAGACGTGCGCGCCGGAGATTGCCGACGTCGTCTTCCAGGATTGCGACATCGTGCGCACGACGCACATCGCGATGGACATCCAACACGGGGACCGGGCCGCGATCCGCAACTTTCGCTTCGAGAACATCCGCGTCGAGATCGACGAGCGGAACCCGCAGCCGCGGATGCAGGCCAACCGCGAGGACAAGTACTCCGCCAACCCCGAAAGCCGCTACTGCCCGACGCTGCTGGAAATTGTGATCCGCAAGAACAACTACTCTCAGGATGACCAGCGCGGCACCGTCCGCGACGTGGTCTTTGCCGATATCGCGGTGAGCAGCCCGCATACACCGCCATCGTCGTTCCGCGGTTTCGATGCGGAACACGGCGTCGACGGCGTCACGATTGCCAACCTGCGGTTCAATGGCCGGCCGATCAGCGACCCCCAGGCGGCCGGTCTGCGCATCGGCCCGCACGTCCGTCAAGTCCGTTTCGCGGACACGGCGTCCGCCGCGAAAGGCTCTTGACGGCTGCGGGGTGGTCGCGGGGCATCAAGATCGCCATGTCACTTGTGGCTGACCGCGTTCCAGGTTCCGTCAGCGTTCTGCTCGAAGCGGAACGTCCAGGTCACCGCCGGCCCCGGAATCGTCGCGTGCTGAAGTGAACCGGTGAGTGTTGCCGTCTTGCCTTCGATCGTCGGGCCAGCCTTGATTTGCTTCAGGGCCATCGCCATGTTGTTCTGTTCCAGATACCGGGCTACTGCCGCTTTGAATGGCTCCGGGTCCGCTGCCGGGGACTCGGACTTGCCGCAGCCCTGAGACAGGCAAACGAGCAGAGCAAGTGGCACGAACGCGCGGAGCAAGTGGTTCGGACTGGTCATGGCAATCACAATTCTCTCCGGGCATCAGTGGAGCGAGCATTTTGACGCGGAATTCGTCGGGCAGAAACAGGTGATTCTAGCACCACACAGGCGGCGCGGACGAGCCCCGAAGCGTTGCCCTGGCGCTGGTTGTCGGTGACGGTGTTCTCGCCTTCCTCGCCGATTTCCACGATACCGTGCTTCTGCGTGACCAATCGTTTCACACCTTTGGCGAATAATAACTGTAGGAAGGGAAACGCTGCGAAAACGACTTGACCAACCTCACCGAAGGGCCCCCGGCCATGACCGCTGCCTACGAGGAACTGATCCACCTCGGCCTTCCGCGTACTGCGATACCAGAGCAACCGATAGCCATGAGAACTGACCCATTCGTCGGCGCAGACGAACAAGCGGTCGGTTACCTCCCCCTGTTCGTCCGTGACGTCGTACAATGGGTCCCAACGGATCGTTTGGGGAGACTTCCGCAGACGAGTCCGAAATTTCTCGTCTTCGCCATGCGTGCGAGGCATCACCGTCACGAAGCGACCCTTGCGGGCGATGTGGCGAAGGTTCTCTTCGCTGGCCAGTTTGCAGTCGGCCACGTAAAGGAAATTCGTACTGCCCACCAACTGACACAGCAAGTCCCATGTGGCGCAATGGGTCGTGTCGTCCACCACTCAGCCACTTGCCCGCCGCTGGCCTGCTGAAACTGGTCGTCACGCAACTGGGCGAGGCGCCACTTCAATGCCATCGAGTTCACCATGGCCGTCCAGGGCTGCCGCTTCGTCGATGCCGTGCATTACCTGAAGCCACTCATCGACCGCGGCTCAGACCCCGTGGCCATGCGGTAGCTCATCCCCGTCACTCCCCCACGGGCGGTCCTCTCCACCGCCCGTGCTCTCTTCTTCCCCCTTGCGCCTCCGCCCCTTCGTTCTCCCCGTCCTTCCCAATCTGCCGGACATCGAAAACGAGACAATTCCGGCCAACTAAATCGGGACGCCGCAGCTCACGCTCACCTTAAGAGCTTTTGGTCGGATTTCCGTTACAGATTAACTTCCGGCACCATGAACTCACCGCGTCCAGGACGACCGTCCATCAGTGCATTGGCGGCATCGGCGTTTTCACCGGTGAATCTGCGGGTCTTTTCATCCAGCGTGAGCATTGGACTGAGGGCAAAAGTTTCATCCAACGCAATGTCCTGCGTGGCGAGAAACACTTGCATTTCGTCAATCATGTCGCCCAGTTTCCCAGTATTTTCCGCCATGGCCAGAGCCTTTTCGCGGGACCATGTTCCCCCAAGACGGTAGGACGTATTGGCGGCATTGTACCAGAAAGAGGAATCGAAGCCGTACTCAATCTCGCCGTTAAGATTGGAGGGGTCGTTGCTGCGAACGCTTTCGCAGAAATTCTTGAGGTGATTGTAAGCACCCAGACTATAATCGGAAGTGGAAAACGTACGGATTTTTTTGCCGTCTTTATCGTAAGCAGAAGCAGGTCCCCAAGGCTTCACGTAAGTTCCACCCTCACAGTAGACAATATAACCCGGATTGGCACCAGGGCACGGGCAGGTTGCACCGCGTTTTGCCTTTGCTTCTACGCCGGAGAAACCGAAAATGACAGGAATGCCCCCCGTGTCAAAATAGGTGAACATGGTATTCGGAGTTTCCCCGGCATCTTTCTGGCCAAGGCGGCCGCCGCAGGTGAAAATCCGTTTCGGGACTCTAATCTGATTGCAGAGAACATCGTTTCGGCAGTCATCAATCAGGTGCGCTCCCCAGTTTCCGGTTTCGCCATTTCCCGTATTCCACATCCAGTGCCAGTCATAGTGGAGACCGGAACGGTAAAGAGGAAGGTCTTGCGCTGGACCAAGCCACAGATTGTAGTTCACTTCCGGCTGAACCTTAAGAGGCTCGGCACGCAAACCAATCGGTCGGCGGACGGCGTAACGATTAATACGGGCAGAGAGAATTTTCCCAAGAGCTTTTTCCTCGTGAAGGAACTTCTTTACCGCAGCATGCGCTTCGCGGTCTGTACGCATTTGTGTGCCAATCTGTACGCATTTCTTATACTTTCTGGAAGCATTAAACAGCTGTTGACCTTCCCAGAAAGTAAGGCATAGCGGCTTCTCGACATACACATGTTGGCCCGCCTGCATCGCCCAAATCCCTGCAAGACAGTGCCACTGATTCGGGGTTGCTACCACGACCGCATCAATGTTCGAATCATCAAATACGCGGCGCGGGTCATTGTACAGTTTCTCCGGCTTGAACATCTTTTGCGCCTGCTCGAGACGTACAGAATCCACTTCACTAATGGCAGCAAGTTTGTACGGTTCACCAGCAGCATTCAGACGGTTCAGGATTCCGCTATGTTCACGCCCTTTATTACCATTTCCCAAAACGGCCACACGCACTGTTTCATTGGGACTGCCTGCAATCAATGCAGGTACAGGGAAAGTACCTGCCGCCAAAGCAGCAGAAGAAGATAAAATAAGAAAACGACGTCGATTCATTTTCTTCATGGAATTTCTCCTAAGGAAACGCTGACTGATAGGAAATTGTTTTCCTCCCACAGGACCGAGGCTAAGCAGGGAGACGTGGTGAGTCAAGGGGGATGGCGGGTTCAGGGCGGCGGCCGCCGCCCTGAACCCTGTCGTCACTGCGGAATGTCTGCCGTTTTGAAGAACGAAACTAGTGCCCGGTCAAAGCTGAATTTTAGGGTAAACGGACTTGAGCTTACAGCGTGCGTCATCGATCTTCATTTGCCAGTCAACTCCGCGTTGGATACTGGTTACATCAATCGACCAGGCATCGATTTCATCCTGCAATTCTCCGATGTCCCCGATTCGTCGGTCGCGTAGACATTGACTCGTCATACAGCTCAACTCATTCTCCGCGATGTTCAACCAACTGCCGGATCATGGGTCTTCGTGGCGGGAATGATCTTGCGCATTTCTTTCACCAACTGCACCAGTTGTTCGTCCATGCAGATCACCGGGCAAGCGGCATCGTACGGCTGAGCGTGCGTTTCCAGAACCTCCTCCATGTTCGCGACAAATTCGGCGTCGGCTTCCGGCGGGATCACCCAGTACTGGATTTTCCGCTTCGTCATGCCGTTTCTTTTAGCGTCTGGCCGAACGAGCTGACTTTGATTTTCGGCTCTTGCGTGGCTTCTCCGGACTTGCGGGATTTCCAGCACTACTTTCCCGCAGCCGATTCGATGATGCTGCGGAGGCTGCCGCATTCTGTTTCGAAGAAACTTTTTTTCTTTTGTTTGACCAACCGTGTCAGTCGGGTTTTCGATACTCCCAGCCGACGCACTGGTTACGACGTTATCCCAACTACCAGCGGTGACCTTTCCATCGCTGGAGGGGACTTGAATCGATGGTTGCTCGCGGTATGCTTCCCGGCCCGAAATGGATGGGCCGCAGTTGGCATCCGCTGCGAGCAAGTGCGTAGCACGGAGGAATCGCATCATGCACGAGCCTGTCTTTGCCCGCGCGCCGAGTGCCAGCTCTGCTCCGCACGAGGCCGAACCGCACGCATCCGACCTGCTCACAGGCACTTCGGTCGAATCTCGACTGTACCAGCTGCGCATTCTGTCCAAGGCGTTCCGCATGTTTCGCGGCACCTTCCGCGACCGAACCGGAAATCTCGAACCGGCGGCGCATTCGGTGATGATCGAAAGTCCCACAGGCAGCGGCAAAACCGTGATGGGACTGGCCCTCGCCCGCCAAATGCAGCGCGAATTCGGTTTCTCGGTCGGTTGGGTGGCCATGCGACGCAACCTGTTGGCCCAGGCCGAGGAAGAAAACCGGCGCTGGGGGTTTGACGTGGACCTTGTGACCATCTCGATGTTCGACAAGGACCCACCTCCGGTGGACTTCTTGATCGTGGACGAAGCCCAGCACGATGCCGCGATGAGCATGGCCAACCTGCACTGCAACATCCGCCCCCGCAAGGTGTTGGGGCTGACCGCCACGCCGTTTCGCACGGATCGCATCAAGTTGTGCTTCGACAAGGTGATCCGGGACACGGGAATTCATCAGCTGATCCAGGACGGATACCTGAGCCGCTACCACCATTTCACGATTCCCGACTACAGCCCCGCTACGGTGGCCCAGTTCCTGATCCACGATCCGAACCGTTGGGGCAAGTCGCTGGTCTTCTTTCACCGCCAGGATCAATGCGACGCCTGCTGGCAGATCCTCGCGGCGGCGGGTGTTCCCGCCGAGGTGGTCACGGGCAAGACCGATCGGGAGCGACAGCTCGCCGATTTCGCCGAAGACCGCATCCGCGTCCTGATCAATATGCTGGTCCTCACCGAAGGTTTTGACTGCCCGTCGCTGAAGACGGTTTTCTGTCGGCCATCAGGCCGAGGTTGCACGATCCAAATGGGCGGCCGTGTGTTCCGAAAACATCCCGATTTGGCCCGCAAGCAGATCGTCCAGTGCAAGAACACGCGGCACCCGTTTATTCGAACCGCCATGGCCGAGGAGCAGTACGTCTGGGCCGACGGCCAATGGCGGGCGCTGACCGTAAATCGCCAGATCACGGCGATCAGTGATCGAACACGACAGATCATCGCCCGCGCCCAGGTGAGCTTGCCGAAACTGGTGGTCGCTCACCGACCGCGGCCGATGCCTTGGCACACGGAGGGCTAGGTTTCGTCAGCACTTAACGAGGGAGGAGAAAACCATGGCTTGCACATTCGATTACGGCTACAGCAAGGTTCGTGACTTGTACGCCGTCGCACAGCGCCCGCGGAAATCCGCCAAGGCGACGATTTCGGCGATCATGGTCCAAGGTCAAAAGGCGGTTCCGACAAAACGATTCTGGAAGTCGTTTTTCGTCCGCTTTGGGATCTCAGACAGTGTGTTTCGGTACTTCGAGCCCGCCGAAGTATTCGAGCGAATCTCCGAGCGGGCGGCGGACGATACGCTGCGATACTGCCTGGAGCGGGACGGCGGGGGGCCGCCGCAGTTGCTGGCGGTAAGTCACCCTAACCGGGATGTGATCCGTTACGCCGAAGTCCTGGATCTCGTGTCCCGTTACGGTGGCCGCGAGCCGTCCTACGCGAACGGGATCGTCACCAGCCACCACACGCCACGATCCGGTGATCAGCCGTTCCAGATTGGCTCGGACCACTTCCAGCACCGTTTCGTGCTGGAAACGCCCGTGGACGGCTTCAGCCATCCGAAGATCTACCTGTCGCTGCTGCGGCAGATTTGCACCAATGGCATGGTGGGGTACGCACCCGCCTTCCGCAGCGACGTCAGTCTGGGCAAGGACATTGCCCATTGCATCGGCCGGGCCCTGGAAACCTACGACAACGGCGAGGGCTACGCCGCACTGCGGCAGCGGTTCGAGAGTGCCCAAACGTCCTGGGCTTCGGTTCGGGAATGCACGCAGCTGTACAAGTCGCTGATCAAGGTGAAGGGCCGAAAGGACCTGACCAGCGACACCTTGATGCGGGACTTCTACCGCATGACGGGAAACCTGAACG
>CAYPGE010000246.1:0-13713 GCA_964409865.1 uncultured Pirellulaceae bacterium | reverse complement strand
AGGCCGAACGACTGGGGTAGCAGCCTTTCTTCGCACGGTAGGCTTCCAGGGCCTGGCCGATGCGCGTCAACTGGCTAACGACCCGGCGGCGGCGATCTGCTTCGCTGAGTTCGCCCTGGGGCGCGGGGGACGTCGCCGGGGCGGACGGGCTGCTGTTGGCTGCACTGCCGGGGGGCGGCCCTGGCGGGACGTTTGCCGGCGCATCCGGAGGTGCGGACGCATCCGAGGCAATCGGCGGAGTTGCCGCGATTGGGGCGGGCTTGGCTGCGGCCGGGCGGGCGGCCGGAGCTACCTCGGGCTCCGGCGGCCGTGGTTTCGGCAGATAGGACTCGTTCGCCCCGCCGCAACCGAGGGTTGACAGACAGAGCAGCGCGATGAGCATGCTTGGCTTGCGTTTCATGCGTGGATTCCAATCTGTCGGACAACGGAAACCTACGAACCTCCTTGCGAACGCGGGCCTGTCGCAAGGAGGCTCGAGCCAATCACGACTGCGATTCCAACTCGCCGATTTCGGCGGGCTCAGTCGAGCTTGCCCTTCAGCGTTTGCTTCTCGATAAACACCCCGCTGAAGACCAACTCCGGGGGCAGTTCCACCCGCGCGTCGCGGTAGCCGACCGCGTCCAAGGCGGCGGGCGCGGCCGTGGCGTCGATGTTGAAGCCGGGGTTCAAGTAACCGTCGCCGTTGGTGTCCCTGAAGCTGCGGATGCTGCCGTCCGCAAAGAGGACATTGCACTGTCCGGCGTGGACGGCAGCCATGTCCCGATAATCCTGCAGGTGTAGAGCGGCGTTCCCGACCTGCGCGGTCATGCCAGGCGCCGGCTGCTCGGCGGCATACAGGCTGTACGTGATTGTCGTTCCCGTCAACTGCATCACCGGCTCGACGGCCAGCGCATCCCACTTGTTGCTGGCCCAATCCGTCCAGGGCGTCGACGGGTTCTTTACCGGGCCGTCGCTGTACGACTCGCAGGTGCGGTCGCCGGTGACTCCGTACTTGCCCAAGTCCGCTTTCAAGGCGGCTTCGTTCGTGTCGCCGACGTTGGCGTCGAACGAAACCATGAGCATCTCGCACGCCGCCGTCCAAGTCGTCAAAATGTAGCCAAACCGACAGCCACCGGAGCCGGATTCTAGCGGCGAACCGTTAAGGAGATGTTAAGGCGGTGTGAAAATAGTGTGATCCATCGGGGTAGCCTTGATCTATCTCAGGCTTCGCGAGATTCGGCCGCCTGGCGATTTTTCGAGCGAACGCGGGCGGCGGAACGCTGCTCGGTCTGGCATCTTCACTGTACCCCGGCTTTTCGTATCATCAGACAGGGGATCTGCGAAAGTCGTGAGGAGATCATCATGGAACGTATCGCGATGGTGCATCGGCGTCGTTTTCTGGAGCAGTGTGGACTGGCCGCTGCGGCCTGCTGGTATCCCGCGACGGCGGCTGCAGCGGGGGCCGCCACGGCGGGCGGAGTCGCTTTGCCGGACGTGAGCGCGGACGTGCTGATCGTCGGCGGCGGCCTGGGCGGCTGTGCGGCGGCGCTGGCCGCGACGCGGCTCGGAAAGCGGGTCGTGATGACGGAACCGACCGACTGGCTCGGCGGCCAGTTGACGCAGCAGGCCGTTCCGCCCGACGAGCACAGCTGGATCGAGGAATTCGGCTGCACGGCCACCTACCGCCAGCTCCGCGAAGGCATCCGCGAGTATTACCGGCGCCACGGTGCGCTCACCCCGGAAGCCAAGGCCCGGCCGCGGTTGAATCCCGGCGACGGATCGGTCTCGCGGCTGTGTCACGAACCGCGCGTCGCACTGGCCGTGCTCGACGCGATGCTGGCGCCGGCGGTCCAGAAAGGGCTGCTCACCATCCTTCTGAACACCGAGCCGCTGGCCGCCGACGTCAGCGGCGATCGGGTGCGGGCGGTGCGTCTTGCCTGCGGACCGGATCGCCGCCAGACCGTCGTCCAGGCCAAGTACTTCATCGACGCCTCGGAAACCGGCGAATTGCTGCCGCTGACGGGAACCGAGTATGTCACCGGATCGGAATCGAGACGGGACACCGGCGAGCCGAATGCCTCGGAAACGGCGCGGCCGGCCAATATGCAGTCGTTCACCTGGTGCTACGCGATCGACTACCTGCCGGACGAGGATCACACGATCGACAAGCCCGCCAGGTACGATTTCTGGCGGCAGCATGAACCGCAACTCAACCCGCCTTGGCCCGGCAAACTCCTGTCGCTGTGGTACACGCACCCGATGTCGCGCAAGCCCCTGGAATTGTCGTTCCTGCCGTTGTCGCCGCAGATCCCCAGCTGTCCCACCAAGACGTTGAATCTGTGGCTCTATCGTCGGATCATCCATCACGCCAATTTCGACAAGGGGGTCTTCCCAGGCGACATCACGATCGTCAATTGGCCGCAGAACGACTATATGTTGGGCAATCCGTTCGAAGTCAGTCCGGAAGAACAAGCCAAGCACCTGGAGGGCGCCCGGCAATTGAGCCTGTCGCTGCTGTACTGGCTGCAGACCGAAGCGCCGCGGCCGGACGGCGGAACCGGCTGGAAGGGGCTACGCCTGCGCCCCGACGTGCTCGGCACGGCAGACGGCCTGGCCAAATTCCCCTACATCCGCGAATCGCGCCGGATCAAGGCCCAATTCACCATCCTGGAACAGCACATCCGACCTGCTTCGCCGCGGCGGATCGGAAAGCAGACTCTAGCCGAACGGTTCGACGATTCGGTCGGCGTCGGATACTACTCGCTGGACCTGCACCCGTCGACCGGCGGCGACAACTACTTCCACGTCGATTGCCGGCCGTACCAGATCCCACTCGGCGCTTTGATCCCGCAACGCGTCGAGAACCTGATCGCCGGCGGCAAGAACCTTGGCACCACGCATCTGACCAATGGCGCGTACCGCCTGCACCCGACGGAATGGAACATCGGCGAAGCAGCCGGCACGCTGGCCGCCTTTTGCCTGGACCGAGGAGAGCCACCGCGTGCAGTTCGCCAGCGGACCCAACTGCTTCGACAGTTGCAGGACGCGCTGGCCCGTTTTGGTGTCGAACTGGACTGGACCGGATTCGCCTGACGACCTAAGCACCGTTCGAGAAATAACTGTCCGATTTGTGCGTGGCGTAAGCTTCCAGCTTGCGGCAGATAGCGGGATCGCAAGCTGGAAGCTTACGCCACTTATTTCTCGAACGGTGCTAAACCAACCGCTTGAATCCGCTGTGCGCGACCGGACCGCGCAGGCGGGCGGACACGTCACCCTCCTGCAAGGCCGTTGCGATCTCGCCGAAAACCTCGTCCACCGCGTCCTCGTACGCGCCGATGATCTCCGGCGTGTGGGCCAGGCTGACGTAGATCGCCGTGTTGGCCAGGAAGCCCCGGTCCAGCAGCGACTGGATGTACAGCGTCTTGAGGGCGGCCGCTTGCGGGTGCTCGAAGGCAAAACGGGCCAGCGCTGGATAGCCGTCGTCGACGGTCACCGGCAACCGGTGCGTCGCAGCGTGCCGGCGCCAAGCGGCCTGCATGCGGGCGCCGGTCTGTTGGCAATGCGCGGGAAGGTCGATCCGCGACAGCTTCTCGATCGTGGCCAGCGCGGCCGCCGGGCCGACGCCGTCTGTCCAGTACGAGCTGCTGATGAATGAACCGTGGGCGCCTTGCATCGCCTGGCGGGTGCCGATGATGGCTCCCATCGGGTGCCCGTTGGAAAGCGTCTTGCCAAACACGGCCATGTCGGGCTGGACGCCCAGCCGCAGATGAGCCCCGCCGAAACACAGACGCCAGCCGATCGTGATTTCGTCGAAAACCAACACCGCGCCAACCTGGTGCGCTCGTTCGCGCACATACTCCAGGAATCCCGGCTCCGGGTCGCGGTAGCGGCACGGCTCCATGACCACGGCGGCCAAACGCGGGCCCGCTTCGCCCAGGATGCGATCGAATTGCCGCCGGTCGTTGTAGGCAAACGTAAACGCGGTGCCGCGCAATTCGCGGGGCACGCCCAGCGGTTCCAGGCCCGGCAGCAGATGGCCGCTGAGGGCCTCTGTCTCGCCCAGATTGGCCGCCAGGTACCAGTCGTGCCAGCCGTGATATCCGCAGATGGCGACCGCCGAGCGATCGGTCGTCGCCCGGGCGATGCGCACCGCCACGGCCATGGCCTCGCCGCCCGTCCGCGTGAAGCGGGCCTGCTGGGCCCAAGGGTGAATCGCGCACAGCCGCTCGGCGAGTTCCACCTCCTCCGGCGGATTGAGCGTACACAGGCTGCCCAAGGCGACGCGCCGCTGCACCGCCCGCGTCACCTCGGGATCGCGGAATCCGAGCAGGGTGGCCCCGATGCCGTGCAGGCCGCAGTCGTAGTAGTGCCGGCCGTCGAGGTCCCAGACCTCGCACCCGCGTGCCTCGCGGAAATAGGCCGGCCACTGGTCCGGCGCCGCCATCTCCGGACGTTTGGACAGCAGTTGGGTACCGCCGGGGATCAGCGTTTTGGCCGTGCGGTAGCGGTCCTGCGTCCGGGTGCCCGATTCGGCCAGCAACCCCGTCAATCGCGCGGCGTTATCGTGGAACAGGTCCTGGAGGTCGGCCGAATCGAGGCCCAACCGGTCGGCGGCGTCCAGCAGGGCCCGCGTCGATTCCAAGCCCACGAGCACGGGGCGGCCGAAGAACGCGCGCTGGTTCCAGTCCACCTGGTCCGTCGTGATCCAGGCAAAGCCGGTGCCCAGCGTCACGCAGCGGCCGCGCTGTTGCGAGACCGGAAAATCGCTGCCCCACAGCACGCGGCGCGGCCCGAATTCGTCCAGGATCGCGGCGATCGGATCGGGTTCGCAGATCGCGGAGGTGTCGAACCAGACGTTGGTCAAACCGCGCAGGGAGGCCACGCCGCGGGCCGTATTCGGCGCGTGAAACCCGCGACCTGCGTGAGCGAGCACCAGTTTCGCCTGAGGAAATCGCTGGCAGCAGCGCCGGATGTACCGCTGATTCGCGCGGTCGGCCAAGGCGCCGTCCCGCACCAGGTGCAGCAGGATGACCAGGCCCCGAGCGTCGGCCAACTGCCAGACCCAGTCCGGAATGTATTCCGACGGCTCGCACTGGAAGGTATCCGCACGCGGGGCCAGGAAGTGATAGACCTTGAATCCGACGATCTGCGGATTGGCCTCCAGCAGCGATTCGATCTCCGCTCGCGGCGTCGCGGGGCCGGCCAGCACCAGGCCACGCAGCTGCTTGCGCCGGCGGACCTCCTTCACCAGAAAACGGTTGGCCGCCGCGGCATCGCCGCCGCGTGACGGAAACGGCAGGCACAGGGCATGCTTGAGCCGCGCCGCACCAAGCTGCTGTCCGAGACAGCGATGCCAAACGCCCGCTCCGGCCGTCACCGGTCCGCTTTGAATCAAGGCAATGCCGGGACCGATGTGCGCCTGCTCGTACAGATGCGCGTGGGCGTCGAACAGCTGCCCCGGCAGTCGCGTGGCAAGCGTCCGGGCCACAGCCCGATCCTCCGCAGTGAACGTCCACAGGTCCGCCGTCGGCGTCTTTTTCGGCATGATTGCGTCCTCCAAAGCAGCCCTCGCCAAAGTAGCCCTCTCGCTCCGCGAGAGGATAGCCTTTCTGTTCGCGGAGCGAAACGGCCCCAGCCCGCCCTGATTTCGTCGATGGGGCAAGCGGAAAGGGGGCGGCGACAAGGGCTCCGACAGGATTGGCGACGAGGTTTGCGACGAGCACGCGCCGGCAGGCGTTTTCTTTCCAGCTTGATCCTGTTAGAATCCGAGCGAATGGACGAGCCCCGGTTTCTTGGACGGAAGCGGGGGTTCAGGTTCGGCGAGTCAATAACTGTCCGATTCTTGTTGGCGATCATCACGCGGAGCGTGATGGCTACTTTGAAAACGCAAGGACTTCACGCCGTGTTCGCCGGTGAGCCAGCACAAACTCAGTTTGACTTGCACTTCCGCATGGCGGGCATCCCCGTGCGTGTCCACCCGTTGTTCTGGCTGGTGGCATTCTTGATTGGCGCCAGCGGCGGCGGCGAGCGATTGCCGCTGGTGATTTGGGCGGCTGCGGTGTTTGTGTCCATCCTGGTACATGAGTTAGGGCACGCGCTGACGATGCGCTACTTCGGCCAAGATGCGCGCATCGTGCTGTACATGATGGGCGGGATGGCGATTCCCGAATCGTCGCCATGGCGAGCGGGTGCTGGGAGACGCACGCGGGGACCGCTGTCCCAGATCCTGATTTCGGCGGCGGGGCCTGGCGCGGGTTTCTTGTTGGCCGTTCTGGTCGTGGCGCTCGTCTTTGCCGCCGGAGGCGTCGTGCGGTTCGGCTTGGCCTACGGCTTCCTTCCCATCCCCGCCGTACGACTGCCGGAAGCCGTCAACGAGGCGTGGTACGAAGTGGTCTACAGCCTTCTGTGGGTGAACATCTTCTGGGGACTGATGAACCTGGTGCCCGTGTATCCGTTGGACGGCGGTCAGATCGCGCGGGAAGTACTCGTCGCCAAGGATCCCTGGGAGGGCGTGGTCAAGTCACTGTGGCTGTCGGTCATTGTCGGCGCGGCGGTCGCCTTGGTGAGCTTCGGGGTGCTGCACGACCGGTTCCTGGGAATCCTCTTCGGCCTGCTGGCATTTTCTAACTTCATGGCAATTCAGAACTTGCGCGGCAGGATGTGGTGATTCAGGGGGACTGCAAAACGGGGTTCGAGCCGGCAGCCGGCCTCGCGAATGCACCGCTGCCGAGCCCGTCGCGGCGAGTCGTTTTTCTGGGCGCCAGCAACGTCGTGCGGGCGATCTCCACGATCGTCGAGACCGCCGAGTTGATCTGGGAACCGCCGCTGGATGTGTTGGCGGCTTGCGGCCACGGTCGATCGTACGGACAGACCAGTCGCGTGCTCGGGCGGTCGCTGCCGGGGATCTTGCAGTGCGGGCTGTGGGAGGACTTGCAGCGCCGGCCGGCGCTGCCGACGGCGGCGCTGGTGACGGACATCGGCAATGACATTCTGTACGGCGCGAGCGTCGTCCAGATCGCGGACTGGGTCGAGCAGTCCCTCGCGCGGTTGAGCGGTGTGTGTGATCGGATCGTCGTCACCGAACTCCCGTTGGCTCGAATCGGGTCGGTCACGTCGTGGCAGTATCGCGTCATTCGCTGGCTGCTGTTTCCGGGATCTCGAGTGACGTTTGCGGACGCGATGCAGCGAGCGCGGGAATTGAACGCACGCGTCATCGAGTTAGCGGCGCAGTACCGCGCCGCGCTACAATCGCCGCGACGGGAGTGGTACGGCTTGGATCCGATTCACATCCGGCGCCCGTCTTGGTCCGCCGCGTGGTGCGAGATTTTGTCGGTGGCCGGCCAGCGCCGGCCGGCGCACCCAGCGCGCGGTTCGTGGCGGCGCTGGTGGCGACTGCGCCGCCAGCGCCCGCAGTCGCGCCGGCTGTTCGGCATCGCGCAGCGCCGCGAGCAACCGGCGTGTACGCTGTCCGGCGGCAGCGTGATCTCGCTGTACTGAGGCGGAGAAAATCTTTTATCTTTTTGTGGAAAACATGTTGAAAACGTGTTGCATAATTTTCGCCGATGCGTAAAACATTAGCTAGCAGTGCATGGAGATTACGTGCCACCCGTGTCTGTGCTCGCTTCATTCGGAATGAGGACGGGGGCAGACAACTCGGAAACGAGTCAGTGGCAGTCAAGCAGTTGGCGAGTAGGACTCGTCGGCTCGGGGCAACCTGGATGCCATCGAGAAGGAACTCGCCGGAACCTAGTTTTACGGAGGACGTATAGTGGCCACGAAGAAAGCTGCACCGAAGAAAGCAGCCGCGAAGAAGGCGCCCGCCAAGAAGGCGCCCGCCAAGAAGGCCCCGGCCAAGAAGAAGAAGTAGGCCGCCGCGGGCAGCCGTTCGATGAACGACTGCCGCGTTCTGTCAGCTTGCTGGCAGCCGGCGACCGCTCATTGGACCCAGTGATAACGACGAGAAAGGGCCGTCCCAACAATTCGTTGGGGCGGCCCTAAGTTTTGCGCGGCGCGGCGTGTCTTTTCGAAAATGCCGGAGCGTTTCCGAGCCTCGTACACGGTTATCACGGCTTTCTCCCAACGGTCCGGAAGCTCGAACCCGGCTGTATTTCCCTGTTCCAGACCTTACAATGCTCGCGGCGGGAGCCCGGCTAGGTGACCGGTTCCCACGCACGCATTTTTGCATCAAGGAGCCCGACCGTGTTCAAAGATCTTCTGACTCCGCCGCCGGTGCCGCCTCCGGAAGGCATGCACCCCCTGGTCGTCCATTTCCCGATTGCCTTGCTGCTGTTTGCGGCCGTGTTTGTCGTCCTGGCGATGATCGTGCCCAAACGCGGCTGGTGGTTCTCCGTGTCGGCCCTGATTGTGTTGATCGGCGGCACGGCCGGCACGTTTGTCGCGGTGTCCACGGGCATCGCGGCACGCGACGTGGTGGAAGATGCCGAAGACGATGCGATGTGGGACGTCATGGATCAACACGAAAAGATGATGGAGCAGGCACGAAACGTGTTCGTCGCTCTGACCGTCATCTATGCGGGCATTGTTGTCCTGCCGCTGTTGGCCAAATCACTGCAAAGCTTGAAATTCGCTTTCCCGGTGAATCTGGTGTTCCTGGCAGCGCTGATGGGGGCCAATGTGTACATGGCCAGCGGAGCCCACCTGGGCGGCCGACTGGTCCATCAGTACGGCGTCCGATCGGCGTTGGCCCCCGAAGACGGAACTGCAGCGGTCGAAGCGGAGGAGGAGACTTCCGATACGGAAGCCGAGGAGAAGGCGCCGGCCGCGGAAGACGCACAGGACGCTCCGGCCCCCGACGCCGCGATGGAGCAACCGGCCGCGGAAGACGCACGGGACGCTCCGGCCCCCGACGCCGAGAAGGAAGCCCCCGCTGCGGAACCTACCGGGGGGCTCACGCCGCCCCGCTCGCCAATACCCCCGGAGGCCGAGAAGGAAGCCCCCGCTGCGGAGCCGAAGCCGGCAGAGCCTGCCGCGGAAGCCGAGTCGGCGGCGGCACGTGGCAGGCAATCCGTGCCTGCCTGAGTTGTTCCGCGACCAAGGCTTGTCCGGCCATGTCGGCGTCCTGCTGAACCGCCTGGGCAACCCCGCGCTGCCCTTGATTGCGTCTGGTATCTGAAACTCAACAAGACGAAGAAAGCTGACAGAAAGATGTCGGTGACAGAAAAATGACCGGATGAGCTTTCTTGCTCATCTTTCTGTCACCTCATCTTTCTGTCAGCTTCTCGCCGGCATCTTTCTCTTCCCTCATGTTCCCGTGCACGTCCTGGCGTCCTGCTTTTTCTTCCGCGGCCCGTCCCCCTGATTTTCAAGGCGATTGCCAAGCCGATACAATGACCGCGGTGCGCTGTGGTCCGGCGGGGCGTAATCCGGACGGGCCGGCGCGGTTCGATGTGACGGGCGGCGGTGCTGAACGCGACAGCCGGACTGGGCGGTCCGGTCGGATCGTGTCAGGGCCATCGCCCTCAGAACCTTCAAGGAGAGCAGATCATGAAGAAGCCGAAAGCGGGGCTGAGTCGCCGGCAGTTCGTGCAAGCGTCGGTGGCGGGAGTCGCGGCCTTTACGATTGTGCCGCGACATGTCTTGGGCATGGGCGAGACGCCGCCCAGCGAGGAGATTGGCGGGGCCTTGATCGGCTGCGGCGGCCGCGGGCCGGGAACGTTCGGGTGTTTGGGCCCCAATGTGCGACGGCTGGCCTCGTGCGACGTGAAATTCAAGGATCGCTGCGACAACAAGGAGTACTACACCGACTACCGCCTGCTGCTCGAGCGGCAGGACATCCAGGTGGTGGCCGTTGCCACGCATCCCGGCTGGCACGCCTTGATCTCGATCGCCGCCATGGAGGCCGGCAAGGACGTGGTGTCCGAGAAACCGATGACGCGATTCATTTCGGAAGGCCGCGCGGTGGCCGACGCCGAGCGGCGATTCGGCCGCGTCTTCCAGGTCGAACGCAAGGGTGGTTACAACCCCAACAAGGTCCGCAAGATCTTCGAGAGCGGGCTGCTGAAGAACTGCGACTCGGTGCTCGTCCGGCCCGGCGGGTTCAAGGTGAAGGAGTGGAGCGGCAAGGTGAAGTACGAGGTCCGGGAGGTGCCCAAGAGCCTCGACTGGGACATGTACTGCGGTCCGGCCCCGTTGCGGCCCTTCAACCCGCACCGGGTCGGCGGCACGCACCGCGGCTACTGGGACCACGAAGGCGGCGGCCTGGCCGATATGGCCCACCACCACCTGCACGCGCTGGCCTATCAGTACGGCCGCGATTTGACCGCCCCCGTAGAGATTATCCCCTATGCCCCGCCGGCGCATCCCGAATGCTGCGGCATGTGGGGCTGGTGTGAACTGAAATACGCCGACGGCTTCACCCTGGTGCTGGAAAGCACCGAGTGGGGCGAGCGGTACAACCGGCACCAGCACAAGAACCTGGGCGAGGCCGAACTGCTGAACATGCTCAGCGAGGAGGACCGGAAGAAACTGGACGAGATGCCCGATCCGGTGCGGCTGCCGTTTTTCGAGGAGGCGATCCGCACGCGGTCGAAAACCGGCGGCAACGCCGAACGCTCGCACCGCGTGGCTACGATCTATCACCTGGCCAACGTGGCCTTCCGCTGCGGACGGCCGCTGAAGTTCGACCCCGTCACCGAACAGATCGTCGGCGACGAAGAAGCCAACCGCCTGGTCAACCCGCCACTGCGGGCCCCGTGGCGGCTGTAGGCAAATTTCAGATTTCACATTTGAGATTTGAGATTTCGGATTTCGGATTTGAAATCTGAGATTTGAGATTTCGGATTTGGAAAGACAACATCGGCCCGTTCGCTGACACTGAAAGGAAACCATGCGATGGCAGTCTCGGAACAATTGAAGGCCCTGGTCGAGCAGATGCCCGATCCCGACGGCCGAGGAATGTACACGGAAAACATCGACAAAGAGAAAATCGAAAAAGCGATCGCCTCGATCCACGCAGGCGGCCGCGATCACGTCCGCGGACTGATCGAAATGCTCGGCGAGCCGGGCAGCGATCAGGATGTCAAACCGCATTACGCGTTGCACTGCCTGGCCAACCATACGCTTGTCGCTAAGGACGAAAACGGCCGCCGGGCGCTGTGCGAAGTGCTGTGCGAGGCGCTCTCCGGCAACCATACGCCGTACGTCAAGGGCTTCCTGTGCCAGACGCTGCAATGGGCGGGCCATCGCGAGTCGGCCGCGGCGCTGGGCAAGCTGCTGACGGATGAAGAGTTGTGCGATGCCGCCGCGATGGCCTTGGTCGCGATCAAGGACGGAGCGGGCGAACAGCTGCGGTCGGCCTTGCCCAACGCCCAGGGCCGCTGCCGGCTGACCATCCTGCACAGCCTGGCCGCGCTGGCCGATGCGGGCGCTGCCGAAGCGTTCAAGCAGGCGCTGAAGGACAACGACCGCGAGGTCCGCATCGCCGCCGGCGCAGGACTCGCCAATCTGGGCGACGCCGGCGCTGTCGACTTGCTGATCAAGGCGGCCGATGTGCCACCCGGCTGGGAGCGGATCCAGGCCGCCAAACACTGCCTGGTGCTGGCCGAAAAGCTGACCGCCGCCGGCAACAAGGCGGAGGCTCGGCGGATCTACGAGCACCTGCGTGACACTCGCCAGGACGCGTCGGAAGCCTACATCCGCCAAGCCGCCGACAAGGCGCTGGCTGCGGCTTGAACGGCGGCGTTACGCGTCCAAAAGTTCACGGCGGGCGGCGGCGGTGATGCGGTCCAGTTCTCGGGCAAAGGCTGCATCAACCTGCGGCGGTTCTTGCTGGGCGACCAGCCTGCGCCAGGCCTGGTCCGCCCGGTCCAGCAGGGCCTCGTCGCTGACGACCGCGGGCGACTCATGATCGCAGTAGCTGCGGTCAAACAGCTTGGGCAGCCAACCCACCTGGCGGAAGTGGTGCGCCGTGTGCTCCGTCTCCAGGTACGTCCGCTGGGAACAGAACTCCATCTCGGCGATCACGTCCAGGCCCATCGTTTCGTCGCTGACCTCCATCCCGGCATAGAATTTGTACAGCGCTTCGTTCACCTCCACGTCGATCATGGCCTGGGTCGGCGAGAACACGGCGGCGCTGTCCAGGGCGCCGATCGCCAACGGCAGGCTGACCGTCGAGCCGAGGGCCATTTGGCGATAGACCTTCATCATCGCGGCTTGAATGCCGGGCACTTTCGCCTCGACATACGCCGGTTCGACGTTGTGTGCCAAACCGTACTTGCAGCGGAACAACTGGTGCAGCGCGGCGTCCGTGAGGATGGCTGCCGGAGTGGCGAAGCAGACTTGCGTGGTGCGCATGTCCATTTCAGCCGCGATGCTGGTCGAGAAATAGAACCGGTCCGGCTGGATCAACGTCGTCGCGGTCAGGCAGCCCAGGATTTCCGCAGCCGCGACGATCACGCTGCCGGCCGGGGTGACAGGACTGGTCGCGCCCAGGATGGGCATGGGTGCAAAGTTTACCGGAAAGTCGTACTTCAAGGCCTGTTCCAACACTTCGCACGATCGCGTGTCCAGTTTCAACGGCGAGGTGGTGCAGTACGCGGTGACGATGATCGGCGGCTGGGTGCTCAGCAGTTCCCGATCGCCGCCCGCGGCCAGCGCGGCCATCTCCGCCAGGTACTTGACCTGCGCGCCGGAACTGGTGCCGACCCAGCCGGGTTTCTGGGTGTGCAACAGCAGTAGTCGGGCCGATTCGATGTTCTCCAGACGCGGGTCGAATTCGCTGCAGATAAACGGTGCGTTCACGGCCGCGACGCAGTCCAGCGCGTTGCCCAGTTGGATGGCCTCGATCTGGTCCTGGACGGTCGGCCCGCGGTAGCGCCGCTGGGGATAGTCGAAAATCCACGGCGTGCCGAACCCGTAGTCGACCACGAACCGCTCCGGCACGGCGACGCCATCGGGGGGCAACTCGCGGCAGAAGGGATACCACAGCGACGAGCGGACCATGCGGTAGCGGTCCCGCTGGGCGGCGATCTGCCGCTCGACCAACTCCGGCGGGAACCAGGCCCGCCGCGCCGTAAAGTCGACCCTGCAGCCCGCGTCCGCCAAGGCGCTCAGGAGAAACTCGCCCTGGATCTGCAGCCCGGTGCGCTGGAGGATCGCCAGCGCGCCGGCGTGCAGGCGGTCCATCTGTTCGGCGTCCAGGACGCGGAGGAAACCGTGTAACATGATCGGGTCCTAACGCGGTCAACGGCCTAGGGGATCAGGATCGGGAAGAGATACGAGTGTGCGAGTACGTGTACGAGTACATGGGAAACCGTTCTCGCTTGAACTCCTGCCGTCCTCGTACACGTACTCGTACACGCCGATCTCCTTACGTCTGCCCAGGTTCGCCAGTGCTTCCATTTTCTGCAGGATCGAGGTAGATGGCACATTCAGAGACAGTGACTGTTCGTAGCACGCGCTCTCCGAGCCGTGCAGTTCGTTCCCGAACAATGGCGTAATCTGCACGGCTCGGAGAGCCATGCTACGCCGAAATCCGCACGCGGAGCGTGCGGCCTACGATTTGGCCGCCGCCCACGGGGACGGGCCGTCCTTGTAGGTGACGAATTCGATCGCCGCTCCATCCGGCGTCTGGTAGAAGCCGGCGACGGCGAAGCCCGCGTCGAACGGCTCCAGCAAGACCTTCAGCCCCTTTGCCGCTTCGTGGATGGCTTCCACGCTGTCGACCCGAAAGCCGATATGCGGGCCGTCCCGCAGAGGGCCGGTCACCGGACTGTC
>CAYPGE010000245.1:0-13726 GCA_964409865.1 uncultured Pirellulaceae bacterium | reverse complement strand
CGCCGCGCAGGTCGTCGGTCTGTTCGTCGTCTTCTACTTCTACGTGCTGTGGCGAATTCGAGCGGAGTTGTTCTATCAGCAGAAACCCGACGTGTTCTTGTTCGACTCCTATTTCTTCGCCGCCTACGCAAGTCGACCCGGCGGGCTCGTCGAGTACGCATCCGCCTTCTTGTCACCGCTGTTTGCTTTCGGCTGGCTCGGCGCGCTGGTCGTGACCTTGTTGGCCGCGTTCATCTGCCTGGCGACGCGCTGGTTCCTGGCGGCGCTTGCAGCGGCGGGTGGCTGGTTCCTATTCCTGATCCCCGCCCTGCTGGTCCTGATGATGTTGGGGCGGTACAACCATCCGCTCAATCTGTGCGTGGGCCTGTGCGTCGTCTTGGGGCCTGCCTGCGTGTATGTACGGATCGGTCACGGGCGCTGGGCTGTGAGGTTGGTCGCGTTCACGATTGCTTCCGCGTTGGCCTACTACGCCGCCGCGGGGCTGTACGTGGTGTTTGCCCTGTTGTGCGGCATTGTCGAGTGGCGAGTCCACCGGCGTCGCGCCTTGGCTGTGTGGTGCATGCTATCGGCCGCAGTCGTACCGCTGGCGGCCGGTGTCTGGCTGTGCGAGTTAAGCGTCCAGGATGCTTATCGAGGAATCCTGCTGCCGACGGAGCGATACTGGCTCGCCGTGCCCTCGTCGGCGCTCCTCAGTAACGCGATCCGGGCCGCTCTGCTGCTGTTTTTTCCCGCCGCCGCGCTGGCGGTGGGATGGCGCCGGGAGTCCGGCGATTCGCCGGATTCCGGTGCGGAATCCCTGCCGCGAGGGCCGTCCCCCGTAGCATGGCTCTCCAGAGCCGTGCAGCACGAGTCAGGAGCCCGGCGCGACTGGATACGTTCGGCTGTCTCGGCGGCGACGCTGATCGCTTTCGGCGTCGCGGCCGACGCGCTTTTGTCTGATGCCTCGACGAAGTACTCGCTGCTGGCGGCCTACTGCGCCGAGCGGGAACGGTGGAACGATGTTCTGACGTGCGCCAGCCGGTTGCCGCCCTCGGATGCGTGGAACGTGTTTCATGTCAACCGGGCGTTGTACCATCGCGGCGAGTTGCTGGAGCGGATGTTCGCGTATCCTCAGGTGGCGGACTCGGTGCCGACGCTGACACTGCAGTTCGAGAGCCTCACGGTGACGGCCCAGCGGGCGCCGCTGGAATGCAGCGACATCTTTTTCGACCTGGGCCGCATCAACGAGTCGCAGCACATGGCGTACGAGGCGCTGGAGCAGTTCGGCGAGCGGCCCCACACGCTAAAGCGTCTGGTGTACCTGCACGCGGTCAAAGGCGAGCCGGATGCGGCGCGCAGGTTCCTGGCGGTGCTGGAACGCAGCCTTTTGCACCGCGACTGGGCCCGCGATTGTCTCCGGCAACTGGACGCCGACCCGACGCTCGCCAGCCTGCCCGCGGTCGCCTCGCGCCGCGAACGGATGGTGCTGCGCGACTTTACTGGGCGGCTGGATCTGGAAACGATGCTGGGCCAGCTTCTGGAGCGTAACCCCCGGAACCGGATGGCCTTCGAGTACCTGATGGCCTATTATCTGTTGACGCGGCAAGTTGATAAAATGGTCGCGAATCTGCACCGTTTCGATGATTTCGGCCAGGCTCACTTGCCGCGGCATTGCGAGGAAGCGATCTTGATCCACATGGACGAGACCGGCGCGCAGGCACTCGACCTGGGAGGGCGTCACATCCGGGCGGAGACACGGCGGCGCGGCGCCGAGTTTGTGCAGGCTGCGCAGCGGCTCCAGGGCAACCCGGCGGCTTTCACGGCGTTGCACCGCGAGTTTGGCGACACCTATTTCTTCTTCTACGTGTTCGGATACAACGACCCGCGACTCGCACCGGCGAGGCCGTCTCGATGAAACGTCTGGCCATCTATGGAATCGTGTCTGTCCTGTTTCTGGCGGTCGCCGGACTCGTCGGCATCTTCGCGATCGGGTTCGGCGGTGCGGCGGATCTCGCGTCAGCGATGCCGGTCGAGCGTGCTCCGCGAATCCGACCCGACTACAGCGACACCGTGATCCCGCCCAACATCGCGCCGCTCAATTTCCTGGTCGAAGAACCGGGCACCGACTACCGGGCGCGAATCCGGGCGGACGGCGGTCAGGCGCTCGACGTGGCAAGTCGCCACGGGTCCATCGAGATCCCTCTGCGGCCGTGGCAGAAGCTGTTGGATGCCAATCGGGGCCGCAAGCTGAGCTTCGAGGTCTTCGTCCGCCGCGCCGACGGACAGTGGACGCGGTTCAAACCCCTTGTCAACACGATTGCCGACGCGGACATCGACCGCTACGTCTGCTACCGGCTCATCAAGCCGATTTACATCGTCCGCACCAACGTGGGCATTTACCAGCGGGACATTCAGACCTACGACGAATCGGTCGTCGTCAGCAATCAGTCGTTCGGCCGCGGGGGCGGCTGCGTCAACTGTCACACCTTTGCTCCCCGTCATCCCGACCAGATGATCCTGCACGCTCGCGGTACGGGCGAGATCTCCGACCTGAACGGAATGGTCGTGGTCAGGCAAGGGCGGGTCATCAAGGTGGACAGCCGCAAGTTGGTCCGGGATGCCGAGTCCGACCGCGGCCGAGTCACGAAATCGCTGGCCGGCTACATCGCCTGGCATCCCCACGGGCGTCTGGCAACGTTCGTGGCCGGCGACATGATCCAGTTCTTCCACTCGGTGGGCGAGAACCGGGACGTCTTCAACATCGAGTCCGATCTGGCGCTGTACGATGCCGATGCGAACACCGTGACCACCGCCCCGCAAATCTCGGACCCAGACCGCGTCGAGACGTTCCCCACGTGGTCGCCGGACGGCCGGTATCTGTATTTCTGCAGCACCGACCCGTTGCCCGTGGAACGTCACCGCGAAGTCCGCTACGACCTGATGCGGGTCAGCTACGACGCGGATTCCCAACGCTGGGGCGAGGTGGAGCCCGTGCTGCTGGCCAAAGATACGGGGCTGAGCATCGCGGAGCCACGGGTTTCCCCCGACGGCCGCTGGCTGCTGTTCTGCATGTCGGAATATGGCGAGTTCCCGGTGTTTCAGCCTTCCAGCGACCTGTACCTGATGGACCTGAGCACGCGGCGATACACGCGGCTGGAGATCAACAGCCCGCGCAGCGAGTCGTGGCACAGCTGGTCCAGCAACAGCCGTTGGATCGTATTCGCCAGCAAGCGCCGCGACGGGGTTTTTGCCCGGCTGTACTTCAGTTTTGTCGACGACCAAGGCCGCGTTCACAAACCCGTGCTGCTGCCGCAGCAAGACCCCACCTTCTACGACCGTTTTTTGAAGACGTACAACGCTCCGGAGTTGACCCCCGCGCCCGTTCCGGCCACGGAGCGAGCGATCGTCCAAGCCATCTGCGGAAGCGATCTGGTCGCGAACGTGGACCCAGGCACCGGGAACAACGGAACGTTCCCGCCGATCGGCAACCAGACGCCGAACCGGTGACGGGCTGGATAAGAGGTTTTCGCTTCTGCGGCAACCGGAGCTGCGGGGAGCATCGACAGCGTCCTCAGGGATTGCGGCCCAGGGATGTCACCGCTACTTGTTCGATCTGCCAACAGGCCGGTATACTTCTGGCTTTGAGCGACAGGCCGTTGCTACCGGCGGTTCCGCACGAATCCGACCGAATTTGCCCTGGAGGCGCGGCCAGCATGAGCAATACCCACGAGTCTGATTCCCAGCCACCCAGTGGCCAAGTGCTCATCTACCAGGATGGCCGCCTGAACCTGCACGTCCGGCTGGACGGGCAATCGGTCTGGCTGACTCAGGCCGCAATCGGCGAGCTTTACCAGCCCACACCTCAAAACATAACCCTCCATCTGCAAAGCATTTACGACGAGGGCGAGTTGACGGAAGCGGCAACTTGTAAGGAATACTTACAAGTTCGCACCGAGGGCAACCGGCAGGTCCGGCGATGCCTGAAGCACTACAGCCTCGACGTTATCCTTGCGGTCGGCTACCGCGTTCGGTCTCCGCGTGGCACGCTTTTCCGGCAGTGGGCCACCGCTCGGCTCACTGAACTGCTGGTGAAAGGATTCACTCTTGATGACGAGCGGATCAAAGCCGGGCGCACGATCGGAGACGACGAACAGGGAGATGGCCAGTGAGTGCCAGGATTGGCCGTGCGATCATCGTTTGGTGGCACGACACCGACCGGTGGCTGGTCCGCGGTATTTTCTTCACCGGCTTCTGGGCCTACGTCTGCTTTTCCATCAGACCCCGTCTGATTTACGACGCCTTCGGGATCTACCTGCCGTACCCGGAATTCTCAGTGGATCGGGCGTGTTTTCGAGAAGCTTTTTCCCGCGCCGCGGGGCCTCTGGAATACGCCTCTGCGTTCCTGTCGCAGTGGTTCTTTGTCTCGCCGGTGGGGGCTCTGATTGTGACGGGCGCGGCGGGGCTGATTTGTTTCGGCACCGAGCGGCTGATCCGAGAGCGGGAGGAGACTCGCTGGTGGCTGCCGTGTCTGCTCCCGGCGCTGGCCGTGCTGATTGTCTATCAGACCTATCATCATCCTTTGACCGCCCTGCTGGCTTTGGCAATCTGTCTGTGGCTGGCAGTGGGTTACAAGACATTGGCGCGTCGGATTCGCGTCCACGGGGTTCTAGCGGCCTGGCAGCCGATCGCGTTTCTCGTGATGTGTGTGTCGCTTTACTATCTGGCGGGGACCGTGTGTCTGCTCTTCGGGCTGCTGGTCGGCACCTGGCACGTGTGCGTCGAGCGCCGCGTCGTCGCGGGAGCGGGTGCGATCATGGCCAGCGCGCTAGTGCCCTGGCTCGTCGGCACCAAGTGGTTCTACATGACGCCGGTGGAAGCCTATTGCGTGGCCTGGCCGTTTGGACCGGGCAGCGCGTCGGACCTGGAAACGGGGCCGCTGAATGTCTTGCGCGGCTTGTTCCCGTTTCCGCTGGGGATGCTGCTGGTCGCGGCCCTCTGTCGTGGACTGCCGCGGAGGTTGCAGGATCGCGTGGCGGGACTTTCGCGGCGCGGGGGGCGCGCTCTGCGAGTGACGGCGCAACTCTTGCTGCTGGCAGCGGCCGTTGCGGCGGTACACCAATTTCTTCGCGCGCCGCATCGCGAGAAGCGTTTTGAAATGGTGCATTTCACGCTTCAGCGGCAGTGGGACCAGGTGCTGCTCGTGGCGCGTCAATTGCCGCCTTCGCGTCACGACTGTTTTTCGCGCCACCTCGTGAACCGAGCGCTCTATCATACGGGCCGACTGGGGGAGAAGATGTTTTCCTTTTCCCAGGATCAGGCGGGATTGCTGCTGTTGTCCGACGACGCGCGCCACGGTGCGCCGAAGTTCTGGATGCTGTCGGAAATCGCCTGGGAACTGGGCGACCTCAATTTCGCGGAACAGCGGGCGTTTGAGCGGATCGAGGCCGTGGGCGAATGCCCGTCGGCGCTGGAACTGCTGGCGAAGAGCTTTCTGGCGAAAAGTCGGACCCAAGCACGATCCACTGCGCCGAAAACCGGCGCGAGTGCTTTCGAGACCGTCCGGACAACCTCGCCAGGCCGCGGCACCGATGACACCTCTGCCTCCAGTCGCGAAGCCGCTCGCGTGCTGCTCAACCGGATGGCGAAGAATGTGATTCACGGCCGCCGGGCGGAAGAATTGCTGGGCCTGCTCGACGCGTCCGACGCCGCCGACGTGCCCTGGCTGCAGGACGTCGACCGGGTTGGCGCCTTGCGGTGCAAGGACGATCGCGTCTTCCAGGACTATTCCGAGGAACTCATGCTGGCGGGCCTGTTGCGGGCCAATCCGCGCAACCAGATGGCGTTTGAGTACCTGATGGCCTTCTACCTTCTCAGTCGCCGCACGGACAAGGTGGTGGAGAACCTCCACCGCTTGAACGATTTCGGTTACCGTGGGATCCCGCGGCACTACGAGGAGGCGATCCTGATCCATGCCAACGAGACCTCGCAGCCGGTGCCCTTGCACGGGCGGCAGATCCGGCCCGCGACCGTCCAGGCGTGCCAGCGGTTCCTCGATCGTGTCCGACCGTGGCAGGATCAGCCGCAGCTGATCATGGGCGAACTGGCGGACGAGTTCGGTGACAGCTATTTTTACTACTACGCGTTCGGCATCTCGGGAACAGGTGGATCGCGATGAACGCCAAGAACTCGTCCGCGGACCATGTCGCCTTTCGCTCCGCGAAAGGGCGCCTTTTCGCGGAGCGAAAGGCGACAAAACCCGCCTGCCTCCTGGTTCTCGGCGCCGTTGGGCTGGCCGCAGCGACGGCGTGGTGGTGTCTTCCAGGGCGGCCCAGCGCAGCAATTCTCGACGCCGCTCAGCCAACGGCGCGGCGGCCTCGCATCCATCCCGACTACGACGGCCTCGTGGTGCCGCCGAACCTCGCTCCGCTCAATTTCCGCATCGAGGAGCCCGGCGGACTGTTTTTTATTCGCATCCGTTCGCGCCGCGGGCCGCCCGTGGAAATCCTCAGTCGCTCCGGCGATGTCGAGATCCCGCTGGACCGCTGGCGCCGCCTGCTGGCCGAAAACCGTGGAGCGGAGTTGTCGATCGACGTCTATGCCCGTCCTCGTGAGGGTTCTTGGCGGCGATATGAAAGCGTGACGAACGAAATCGCCCAGGAGCAGATCGATCCGTATATCGCCTACCGGGTCTTGAGACCGGACGCCGTGTATTACCGGAGCATCGGCATCTATCAACGCCACCTGGAATCCTACGAATGCTCGGCCGTGTTGCACGGGCGCTGGTTCGGCGAGGGCTGCCTGAACTGCCACGCCTTTCCGAACGCCGACCCGAGCCACCTGTCGCTGCACGTTCGCGGTCGCTATGGTGAAGCGGCGGTGCTGGTGGAAGGCGACGGCGCGTACACCGCGGCCGGCCGTCTCGGGTACGCTGCGTGGCATCCGAGCGGCAAACTGGTGGTCTTTTCCCGATTCGAGATCCAGTTGTACTACCACACGGCACGAGGCCACACGCGCGGCGCGACGGACTCGGATTCGATGTTGACTTACTACCGGCTCGATCGCCGCACGTTGAAAACCGCTCCGCCGATCGCCGACAAAGCCCGGTTGGAGACCCATCCCACGTGGAGTCCTGACGGCCGCTACCTGTATTTCGCCAGCGCCCCGAAACCGTGGGCTGACGGGCAGAGCTTTCCGGCGGAGCATTATGCACAAGTCCGGTACGACCTGAAACGGGTGCGTTACGATATCGAGAAGGATCACTGGGGGCCGGTGGAAACCGTGCTGTCGGCCTCGCGCACGGGAAGGAGCAACGTCAGTCCGCGGATCTCGCCCGACGGCCGGTTCGTGCTCTTCTGCACGTGCGACTACGGCGAGTTTCCGGTCTATCAACCGGACAGCGACTTGTATCTCTTGAACCTGAAGTCCGGCAAGTACTGGAAGCTGGAGTGCAACAGCCCCTGCGCCGATTCCTGGCATTGCTGGTCGAGCAACGGGCGGTGGATCGTGTTCAGCAGCAAGCGTCCCACCGGCGTTTTCACGCGGCTGTACCTTTGCCATGTCGACAAGGACGGCCGCACGTCGAAACCGTTCCTCTTGCCGCAACGAGATCCCGGCTGCGATGACGACTTGCTCTCCGTCTACAATCTGCCGGAATTCATCACGGGGCCGGTGCGTGTCTCGCCTGCCGCGTTGTTACAGGCGGTGCGCGATACCGAGCGGGTGCAGGTCGACGGAATCACGGGCGCGACCGCGAAGTTGCCCTTTCCGGAACCATGGCGGTTGGCTCCGCAGTGAGTCCCCATGTCCAGGCTTGCAGGGCTCGCTGGTGATTGGACCATTCTCGCTTGGGCTCGCGGGCAAGCGAGCGGCAGTACTGAACCAGATCGATCAGTTGATCTTCGACGACGCCCGGACAGGCCGGATGGGGAGTCCCCGGCATGCCCAACAACAGCCGCAAGTAGAGCGACTCCGGCTCCGCTCCGCCTTTGAATGCCTCGTGGACCAGATCGCGAGCCGGCGCCGGGCGGCCCTTCTCGTCGAATTGGGGCAAGTCCCCCGGCCCCGTCCCGTCCGGGCCGTGGCAGGTGTGGCATCCCAGGTTGACATAGGCGTCCCTGCCGCGTGCGATCGCCTCCGGATCGGCCGGCCCGATGCGGGGCACTCGCACCGGGTCGCCGGGGGTCGTGTTGCGTTCGACCACCTCCCGGACTTCGCTCTCGTCAGGTTCCTCGCCCGCCTTCTCGAACGTGGCGATGACATGTTCGCGGAACCCCAGGCGGTTCAGCCGCTGCACCTCCTGCGCGAGCAACATCCGCTGGTCGGCGTTGAGATTGTCAAAGGCGCGCATCGCCGTGCCGGGCATCCCGCGCCGGAGGACCGCCTCGATGTCCTCCAGCGAAGCCACCCCGTTGACGGCACTCACCAGCCGGGCCTTTTCGTTCCGGAGATCGCGGGGCTTGGGGAACAGGTGCCGCGTGGCGCGGCCGTCGCCGTCGCCGTTTTCGCCGTGGCATCCGCTGCAGTGCAGCATGAACAGATCGCCAGCCGTGCTCGCCGTGGCGTCCGCCTTTCGCTCGTTCGCAGCGGGAGCCGCGTCGAGTTCGGATGGGCCGGGAAGGGCCGCCGTCAGACGCCGCAATTCGTCCTGCGCCAGCGGGTCGCCGGCAGCGACGGCAAGGCGGTCAGCCAAATCCTGCATCCGCACTTTGCGGTTGTGGCTCACGTCGAACCGCGCGAGAAGTTGCTGGGCGCGGGTGGGATTCTCCTGGAGGGCCGAGGAACAGGCCGCGGTAACGACGCTTGACGCTCCTTCGGGTCTATCCAGAGCGGCGCGGGCGAACCAGCGGTCCGCCTCCTGGTAACGGCCCGACTCGAGTTCCAGTTCGGCCATTTGGGCGGCGAGTCGGACCGATGCCTGGGGCTGCCGCGACAGCGGCTCCAACACCCTGCGGGCTTCGGCCAGCCGGCCTGCGGCACGCAGAAGCCGCGCCAGGTTCAGTGCCGCGGCCTCGCCGGCAGGCGCATCCGCCGCCAGCGCGACAGCCTCGTCCAGCCGGCTCTGGTCCTCCAGCAGTCCGGCCAAGGCGGCCCGTGCCAACTCGTGCCGCGGCTGCTTGGCGAGGGCTGTTTCGAAGTCCCGTTGGGCCCGCTCGGTGAGTTCTCGCCGCCGCAACCTATTGCGTTCGACGTCGCTCATCCACAGCCAGTAGACTCCGCGCGCATACGCGAACGGGGCTGGCTCCGGATGCTGGGCTTCCCAGGCGTCGAGGACGAGTTTGGCCCAGGCCGGGGCTTTGTTGACGAGACAGCCGTTCACGAGGGCCGCACAGGCTTCCTCCGCCGGTACGCCCTCTTCGCTCATCGCCGTCATTTCCTGCTCGACCCCGCCGTCAAGCCGCCCGCTCTCGATGCGTCCCAGCCTGGCCTCCTGTCGAACCCAAGTCGCGGGCGCGCCCTTCTGTTCCGCCTGCGCGAGGGCCGCCTGCCAGCGATCCGGCTGCTGCAGGCGGCGATAGCACGAGGCTCGGAGCACATCCGTTGCGCCCTGACGCGGATCAAGCCAGGCCGACCAGTCCAACCACCCCTGCGCCGTGCTGATGGCCCCGTCGCGAATGCGGGCTTGGGCCATCGTCCGAGTCCACCAAGCCAATCCCGTCCGCCCGAACCACAGCAGCGCGAACAGGAGCAAGACGGCGGCCGTCAAGAGAACGATTCGACGCCCGCTCCGAGACGGCTCGGGCGACTTCGTCTTCGCTGGCCTGTTCTGGGATCTTTTTCGCCGCGGCATGTGGTGAAACCCTGCGCGAGCGCTGACCCGGCAGCAGCCAGAGAATGGGCCGGCAGCGACGCGCGAAACGATTATCATACAACATCCCATGTAACCCGACACCACGAGTTGCTAGAATCCCCGCATGCCAGACTCGAGCCAACCGATCATCGATTCGGAGGAAGCACCGGCAGGAGGCGGACCACGGGATGGGTGCGTCGGCTCTCGGAGGCTCGCGTGTACGTCGCTCCTTGGCAGGATGCGGCGGGGCACAGGGGCGTTGCGCAGAGGCCGCTCGCCAAGACGGGTCGCCGCCGCCCTGCTGCTGTGCGTCCTCGCCGCGCTGCTCGCCTGGTACGTTTGGTTCGGCGGCGCGACGCGAGACGACGATCGCTCGTGGTTGTCCGGCGATTCCCCGGTGCCGGCGATGGACCCGGCGGTCGAGTCACAGATCGTGGCGTTTTGCAGCGACTGCCACACGCTGCCGAGTCCGGAGCATCTTCCTCGCGACCGCTGGCATGCGGCCGTGCAGCGCGGCTACGAGTTCTATGCTCGTTCGGCACGGAACGATCTGCATCCGCCGCCCATGCACCAAGTCGTCACCTACTTCCGCTCGCGCGCGCCTCAAGACGTGTCGTTTCCCCAGCCGGCGGAAGCCTCGACCAGATTGCGGACCACGTTTGAGGTCCAGGAGTTGACATGGAGCCAAGAAGCCAGCATCCGTCCGGAGATCGCTCACCTGCGGTGGGCTTCTCTGGCGCCCGACGCACCGCCCGTGTTGTTGTTCTGCGATGTCCGGTTTGGCCGCGTCGCGTGCGTCGACCTCCGCGACCCCCAGCCCAGTCCTCGTGTCCTGGCGCGCCTCAATCATCCGTGTCATGTCGAGCCGTGCGATCTGGATGGGGATGGCGTGCTCGATCTAGTGGTCGCCGACCTGGGCAGTTCGCGTCCCTGTGACCACGATCGGGGCCGCGTCATCTGGCTGCGGGGCCGGAAGGAATCGGGCGGCTACGAAGAGACGGTGCTGGCATCCGGTCTGGGAAGGGTCGCGGACGTGCGCCCCGCCGATTTCGATCGCGACGGGCGGCTCGATCTGGTCGTAGCCGAGTTCGGACACTACCAGACGGGCGGCATCTTCCTGTGCCGTAACGTCGCCGAGCGCGGCGAGTCACCTCGTTTCAAACGGACACGAATCGACGATCGGCCGGGCACCATTAACGTGCCCGTCCACGACTTCAACGGCGACGGACTGCCGGACTTCGTCGCCCTGGTCGCTCAGGAATGGGAACACGTCGAGGCGTTCGTCAATCGGGGCCAGGGGCTTTTTCAGCTTCAGAACTTGTGGGCGGGACCGGACCTGATGTTCGGCTCCAGCGGCATCGAACTGGTCGATTTGGACCGGGACGGTGACCAGGACATCCTGTACACCAACGGCGATGCCTGGGACAACTGGTATGCCAGCCCGTCGCACGGCGTGCAATGGCTCGAAAACCTGGGCGACCTGCGGTTTGCCTATCACCGGCTCACCGACATGCCCGGCGCTTACCGCGCGTTGGCCGGCGACCTCGACGGGGATGGCGACCTGGACATCATCGTGGCGGCCTGGCTGCCGCCGCCGCTCAAGCCCCGCAGTCTGCAGGCCGCGCCGCTGGCTTCGATCGTGTGCCTGGAGCAGACGGAGCCCGGCGTGTTTGTCCGGCACACGCTCGAGACCGAATCGGCTCACTATGCCACGCTCGAGCTGGCCGACTTTGACGGCGATGGCGACCCGGATTTCGCCGTCGGGCTGGGGCCGCAGGTGTCGAATACTCCGGAAAAAACGCACTGGCTGGCCGTCTGGCGGAACCAGCGCATCCCAGGCCGCAAAGAGCGGCCGGACCTTTGACCGCACTTCCATCTCTCAATCGGTGAGAGTGAACTCGAACAATTGGTCCTGCTGTTCCTTGACTTCGCACTCCAGCCCGCCGGATTGTGCCGAAAGGTATTTCACGGGCAGGAGGTGTTTTGGTGAGGAAGGGGCGGCGGACGGTTCACTGCTTTGTTGCTTGTAAAACTCCTCCGCCGACATGTTGGGATCGCTCTGGACGCCTTCCACCTTCGATACCGTCACCCAGTATTTGCCGGGCACGGCGCCGTCGGCCAGGCCGGGGAGCGCCATCTTGGCCACGCCGCCGGCGTCGGTGACGCCCGATGCGCCTCGACCAGATTGTTGCTGCGGAACTAAAGTCACGCTGGCCCCCTGCACGGGCTGGCCGCGGTGCGCGATCTTGATCGACACGGGGTACGTCGTGGGTACTTCAGGTTTCGGTTCGCCGCACCCTGGGAAAAAGGCCAGTCCCGTGGCGGCGACCGAGTAGACTAACAACCGAGAAACTGTTTTCATGAGCGGCATGTCTCCCAATGGCGGTTCATCCTGATAAGGCCGAAGCACCTCGGCAATGAAAAAAGTCTACCCAGCAGACGGACCTGCCCACTACGGCACTTGCACCGATTCGCCCCCTCCCATACTCCCCAGTGAACCCCAGACCCCGTAAAGGGACGGACCGGAGTAATCCTGTGGCCGACTGGTGTCCGCCAGCGGCGGAAAACCAGGCGGCGGAGAGGTCGCCGTTCGTGTGGGATCACCGGCGTCGATCGACGCGCTGATGAACTTCACGGTCCCGTCCAGGAACAACACATTCACGCCACCCGGGTGCCGGCTGCTGGCCGTCGTCATTAACCAGTCTTCGTTGTGTCCGTTCGCGCAACTGGGCCCGTTCGGAGGCAACATGGGAAGCCAGTGGGTGTAGATCGAGGCGCACATCCACCGCGCGCCGATCTGGCAATGGGCACGTGTTTCGATGGTGCCGGTAAACCCGCCGTCTCCGCCGACTCGCTGCAAGCATAACGAGGGGGGCGCGCTATTGTAGGCGCCCACACTGAGCGCAGAACCTTCCGTCACCTTTCGGCTGTTGTAGACACCGATACATACCTCAGCGATGGCCATCGTATTGCTGGTTCCATCCGTCACGAGGGACAAGTTGACGGGCTTCTTGTCCCCGCGGCAGAATGGCCCGCGGCCCTCATAATAATCCCAGTTCAGCCATTGGTCGCCCCGGTTGCAGTGGTAGCTGGTCGGAGCAGAATTGCCATTGAACGCAAAGAGCACCTTTGCGTTTCCGTCGTCGGACGGGCAGATGAACGAAGGAATCAGGACTTTGCACGTCGGAGCGCTATTGCCGTCGGGCCACTGTGCGAAAGCGTTGTTCGCCTGCAGGTCGTCGTAGAGGGCGTTTTGTTCGATGAATGGCAACAGGGCCGCCAAGTAAGACCAGCGGTACCACTGACCCGAGTTAGGCGGCACCGTTAGTTGTTGAAAAAGCGGGTCGTAGCAGGCTGCCGGCAGACGCTTGTAGGTATCGTGAAAGTTGTGCAGGCCGATCCCCAACTGCTTCAGGTTGTTCACGCATTGCGTCCGCCGCGCCGCCTCGCGGGCCGCCTGGATGGCGGGCAGCAACAACGCGACCAGGATACCGATAATCGCGATCACGACCAACAGTTCGACAAGGGTGAATCCTTGTCTCTGCTTGATGGAGCGTCTTGGACCGTCGGTGGGCGATTGAACCCCCAATCTCTCTAACGTTGGATTTTGCATTGCCGACCTCCTCGTGAGAATGGAGCCAATGAGAACCGGAAAAAATCGCATCAGGACAACGGCAAAAGCCAGTCCTTTCGGAAGGAATCAAAGGGCTCGTGGCGTGGCGGCTGTCTTGCGGGGGGCGAGCATTCCATGCCCAAACTCTTGTGGCTCCAGGCGCGGGCGCCCCGCAAGCCGGAGGCTCGCCAGTCAACAGCCCGCATGTTACTACGGATGTCAATCACCGTCAATGGGCTTGCCATACGCTTTTTGCCGCCCGTTCCAGCCCCTGGGTATTTCGTACAGCCGCTGAGCACCGTTCGAGAAACAAGTGGCGTCAGCTTCCAGCTTGCGATCCCGCTATC
>CAYPGE010000244.1:0-13774 GCA_964409865.1 uncultured Pirellulaceae bacterium | reverse complement strand
TCTTAACGCTTTACAACGGCTGGACCATACGGCATACTAGCGGGCCTTCCCGCGGTCATGCTCCTGGCTCCGGGGCGATGAGGGCACTTCTTGGCCGGGTTCTAACAAGGGAGGGCTCGCACGGATGGTTCGGCTGTCGATGAACGAGTTGACGACTTTTCGCTGGCCTTTCGACGAGGACGTCCGCCAGTACGCTGCCGCCGGCTTCGATTCGATTGCGGTGTGGCGGCAGAAGCTGTCGGATTTCGGCGAGGAGAAGGCGATCGAACTGTTGGAGGAAAGCCCGCTGTCGGTGTCGACCCTGTTGTGGGCCGGCGGCTTTACCGGCAGCGATGGCCGGAGTCACAAGGAGAGCGTCGAGGACGCCCTGGAGGCGGTGCAACTGGCGGGCGATCTGAAGTCCGGCTCGCTGATCATCTACACCGGCTCTCGATCCGGGCACACGCACAATCATGCCAAACGGCTGTTCCGCACCGCCCTGGGGGAACTGATCCCGTGCGCGGCGGAGCACGGTGTGACGTTGGCCATCGAGCCGATGCACGCCGGATGCGCGTCCGCGTGGACCTTTCTCACGGACTTGGACGAAACGTTGGACATGATCCAATCGTTCCAGAGTCCTCAGGTCAAGCTGGTGTTCGATGCCTACCACCTGGGGCACGTGCCGAACATCGCCGACCGCCTGCCGGACTTGTCGCCCTGGATCGCGCTGGTGCAATTGGCCGACGCCAGGGTCCCGCCGTGCGGCGAGCAGAACCGGTGCCGTCTGGGCGCCGGCGCGCTGCCGCTGCGAGAAATCCTGGCCGGCCTCGTCCGTTGCGGCTACGCGGGCGACGTGGACATCGAACTGATGGGCGAGGACTTGGAGTGCCCCGACTACGCAGAATTGATCGCGCACTCCCGGCGCGTGACCTGCGAATGGCTCCACGGATGCTCGTGAGTTGAAGCCCCACGGATGGCATGGCGATACCACGGATGAAAACGAGCATGCTTGTGACTTGAGACCCCACGGATGAAAACGAACGTCCTTCGGGATTCCCATCCGTGGTATCGCCATGCCATCCGTGGGGAACTCTCTGAACGCGAACCGTTGGTTCACAACCCGTCGGCCGGTGGCCAGGCTCATCGCGATCCAACCCCGCGTTGAGCGCAGCAACGTTACGGCTTGGGCCAGTTCAATTGCCGGTGCAGGAAGTCGAAGGTGCCGACGCCGTGGATGGAGTGGGGGCCGACGAACCATTCCAACTCGCAGCGGTCGCCGATGCCCAGGCGGGCGTTGTACAGGTGGCGCACTTTGGCGAATTCGTAGGCCACGGTCTCGTCCGGGGCGACGCCGTCGAAATGGCCGCGTTCCACCATGAACGGCCGCGGGGCGATCAAGGCCGCCATCTCGGCATAATTGAACGTGCTGCCCAAGTCGAACTCGAAAATCTCGTACTCGCCCGTCCAAACGTAACTTTGCGGCGCGCGAGACGACGCGTTCTTCCAAACCCACTCGTTGAAGTCGGCCGAGCAGATCGACAGGCAATAGTTTTTGACCAGCGGCGGGATCCGCATCGCGCTCTTGCCGCCGTACGACAAGCCGTAGAACCCGATCCGCTGCGGGTCGACGTGGGGCAGCGTCGACAGCCAATCGACGATCTGCTGGTGCTGAGGCACGATCACGGAAAACAGCGATTTCTTCAGCGGGTTGGCCTTCCGCTGCAGCGTGCGGAAACGGTCTTTGAACAGGTACAGATTCTGGGGCGCGAACGTGATGAAGCCCCGTTCGGCCAGCTTGCTGGCAAATTCGTTGTACGCCCGGTTACCGCCAATGATGACGTCCTGCGGCCGGCCCTCCAGACCGTGCTGGCAAACGACGACCGGCCGCTTCTCGCCGGGCTTCAAGTCCTTGGGCAGCAAGAGGATGCCGTAGGCGA
Source organism: uncultured Pirellulaceae bacterium (assembly GCA_964409865.1). Classification (GTDB taxonomy): domain Bacteria; phylum Planctomycetota; class Planctomycetia; order Pirellulales; family Pirellulaceae; genus Anammoximicrobium. The sequence continues at coordinate 11,858 of CAYPGE010000244.1, read as the reverse complement.
ACACGTCGGGCCAGACGTCCAGCACCACCTCGTATCCCGTCCATTTCTCCGTGTCGTAGCTCTTGCGCGTCCGCGGATTGAACGGCAGGCGATCGTCGTCGAACCAGCCGATCACCTCGCGCCGGAAAAACTCCCGGTACCATTCCACGGACTGGGCGTACTTGTCCAGCGAACTCGTATCCAGTTTGTTCATGAACTGCTGCCGGATGTAGGGACTTTCGACCAGCAGCCACTGGTTGTGGTCGTCGATCTCCAGGATCTGGCGGTTCTGCCGAGGCGCGGGATCAAACGCGTTTCGCAACCGCTCCAGCGGCCCCGGTGCCCCTGCGCCGAGCCTGGCCCCGAGCGCTTGCAGCAATCGCTCCAAGGCCTGATCGGAACCGAACGGCCCGTTGCCGGCATCCACCGCGACCAGGTCGATCTTCATGCGTCCCAATTCCTCGGCCCGCGCTGCTTCGGCCTGGACGCGCGCCAGCTGGGGTGTCGCCAGCCGCGCCGGCGCGCCGCCTTGGCTGGGCAATTCCAGCTCAGGCCCGCGGCACGCTTCCACGATCAACGGCCGCGGCGCAATCAGGGATGCCAGTTCCGCGTCGCCAAATTGCTCCAGCAGCCCGAACACGTTGCGGTCCAGGGGCTGCTGCCAAATGTCCTGCCGCGAATCGAAATGACCGCTGACGCACACGGCGTCGATGCGGGGATCGAGTGCGGCGGCGTACAAGGCCAGCAGGCCGCCCTCGCCCCAACCCATGACGCCGATCTTCGCATCCCTTTGGCCGGCCTCCTTGACAAACCAATCGACGCCCGCCAGCACCTTCTGCAGCTCGTACCCAATCAAGTGCCGGCCCAACTCGAACGCTGACCGGTAGAGGAACTCCCGGTTGGTGACGGTCGCGCGACCGTGACGAGCCTGCAATTCGCGGCTGATCAGCGTCGGGACCAGCACCAGGCAACCGTTTTCTGCCAGCCGCCGGGCGTACTGTGAAGCGGCCGGCACTCCCTCGGTCAAACCGCAGATCATTTCGGGCGTTTGGTCCGCGTCAGGAATCGCCACGACGCGAGCCGCTGGCAAGTTTCCGTCCGGCACCAGGAGCAACCCTTCGCCGTGCACAAGGCGAAGGACCGGCCAGCGGACGGCGAAGATTTTGTAGCCGGGGCCGCGCCCGACCTCCGTGGGCTGCGCCGGCGTGGAGATGATTTCCGGATGGTCGAACGCCGTCCGTTCGTCGCGCACGCCCAAGATGTGGGCCAACCGCTTGCGATTCGGCTCGATCGACTTCTGGTACGCCTCCGGCGACGAGAAGTCCCGTTGCCAGTGTCTGGGCCGCTCGGCGATGGAAGCCTCCAACTTGCGCAGCAGGAATCGATCCACGCCATCGACCAGGCGGGACGCCAGATCATCGGTCCAAGTAAGCGGCTGCGTGCCGGGCAGAGTCGCGACGGTGACGGCAGGTTCGGCCGCGGAAGCAAAGCCGCTGAGGCAAGCGAGCACGAACAGGCAATGGGCGGAGAGGAATCGCATCATGGGCGTGGCTCCTGAAAGTAACGATTGAGTGCTTACGCGATCCGCTGTTTGGCCGGTGCCCCCGGCACTTCTCGAACATACTTCGGAACGGCGTACCCTGGCAACCGGGCCGTCATTTCCTCGATCAGTCGCCGGCCCACCTCGACGGGCGTTTCGAAGTGGGCCGCCCCGGCTACGCGGTCCAATTGGTGCAAATAGTAGGGCATTACTCGGCAGTCCAACAAGCGTTGCGAAAGCTCGATCAGCGTGCCCAAATCATCGTTTACTCCGCGCAGCAGCACCGCTTGATTCAGCAGCGGGATTCCTGCCTCCACCAGCTTGCCAAGCGAAACGGCGACCTCCGCGTCCAGTTCGCGGGGATGGTTGGCGTGGACGACCACCACGGGCGTCAGGCGAGTGCCGCGAAGCCACTCGATCAGCTCGTCGGTCACCCGATCGGGAATCATGATCGGCAGCCGGGTATGGACGCGCAAACGGCGAAGATGGGGAATTCGTGCTAGCATCTCGACCAAGTCGGCCAGTGGCGAGTCCCCCAACGTCAATGGGTCCCCCCCACTGAGGATCACCTCCTCCAGCGAGGCATCGCGGGCGATCTCGTCAACCGCGGCGGACCACCGTGCTGCGGTCGGCGGACTCCGACCGTACGGATATTCTCGCCGGAAGCAGTACCGGCAATGGACGGCGCAAAGGCTCGTCGTTATCATCAAGGCCCGTCCAAGGTACTTGTGCAGCAATCCGGCACCTCGCTGGGCGGCCAAATCCCCCACGGGATCCGCCGTAAACCCAGCTGCAGCCGTGAGTTCGTCGTCCAGTGGCAACACCTGCCGCAACAGCGGATCGCGGGGGTTTCCCGGTTCCATCCGGGCGAGGTAGCTGGAGGGGGCCAGCACGGGGAAATGGCGGCTGGCACGGACCGCCGCGGGCTCGCAATCGGCCGGCAACTGCAACCGTCGGCAGAGTTCCAGCGGATCGCGTACTGCCGTTCGGAGGGCTTGGCGCCAGGCGGGTCCAGCCGACGCAGGGGCGCGGACAGGATGACGGGGAGACGCTAAAATGGCCATTTTGGTGCAGGCACCGAGGGATGACGGTCAAGAAGTCCGGCTGCTGCGAAGTAACCGGACTGCTCCAGACGTAACTTGGACGAGCATCGTAACGGTTTCAATCACAGAATCGTAGTGGGGACTAGAACCAGTGGGCGTTTACAAGACCAGCGATTTTCGCAAGGGACTGAAGGTTCAGATCGACGGCGAACCGTACCTGATGATCGAGATGAATTTCGTCAAGCCGGGCAAGGGCAACGCCATGTACAAGTGCCGGCTGCGGAACCTGATCCGCGGCACGGTCCTGGATCGCACCTACAAGGGCGGCGATTCCCTGGAATCGGCCGACGTCGAGGAGATCGAAGTTCAGTTCCTGTACCGGCAGGCGGACAACTTCGTGTTCATGGACAACAAGAGTTACGAACAATACGAATTGACAGCCGCCCAGGTAGATGACAACTGGAAGTACCTGAAGGAAGGCATGGCCTGCCAGATGGTGCTGTACAACGGCAATCCGATCACGATGTCGCCGCCGAACCACGTCACGCTGAAGGTGGAGTACTGCGAGCCGGGCGTGAAGGGCGACACGGCCACGAACGTGACCAAGCCTGTGAAGGTCGAGACCGGCGCAGAGATCATCTGCCCGTCGTTTATCAACATGGGTAATGTGATCAAGGTCGATACGCGGACCGGCCAGTACGTGGAACGGGTCAGCACTTGATGCGGGTTGCGGGATATGGGTTGCGGGTTGCCCACGCGGTCAGGGATCGCAACCGGAGAGGCCCGGCGTGTTCGGAAAGGGGGGGGTTCGCAGACAGACGATGCTTGCAGGCGATGTCAAGGCGATGGATTTCCTTCCCACGGCGCCGCTGGCCAACCTGAAGTTGCGGGCCCGGCTGTTGCGGCGGCTGCGCGAGTTCTTCGACGGCCGCGGCTTCCTGGAAGTCGAGACGCCGGTGCTGTCGGCCGACACCGTGGTAGACCGGCACCTGGACCCGTTGCGGGTGACGCTGCTGGACGATCCACGCGAGCCGCAAGTCGGCCGCACGCTGTGGCTGCAGACTTCGCCGGAATTCGGCATGAAACGGTTGCTGGCGGCCGGGGCGACGGCGATCTACCAGATCGCGCACGTGTTTCGCGGCGGCGAGCGGGGAGCGTGGCACAATCCGGAATTCACGATGGTCGAGTGGTATCGTGCGGGCGACGGGATGCCAGAGGGCATGCAGTTGCTCGCGGACTTCGCCCACGAGTTGCTGGGGATGGGGGCGGCACAGCGGCTCAGTTATCGCCAGGCGTTCCTGGCGCATGCGGAGGTGGACCCGTTGACGGCGACCGGGTTGGAGCTGGCGGAAGTCGCCCGGCGACGCGGCTTGGCCAGTCCGCCGGGACTGGACGTGGCCGACCGCGACGCGTGGCTGGATCTGCTGCTGGTGGAATGCGTCCAGCCGCACTTGGGCCAGCGCCGACCGACAATCGTGTACGATTTTCCGGCCAGCCAGGCGGCGCTGGCCCGCGTGCGGGACGAAGACCCGCCGGTGGCCGAGCGTTTCGAGTTGTTCGTGCGCGGTGTGGAACTGGCCAACGGCTACCACGAATTATTGGACCCCGATTTGTTGCGAACGCGGAATGCACGGTCGAATCAGCTGCGACGTGCCGATGGCAAGTACACGCTGCCGGAGGACAGTCGCCTGCTGGCCGCGATGCAGCGCGGCCTGCCGCCGTGTGCCGGCGTTGCGCTGGGCTTCGACCGACTGGTGATGCTCGCCGCCGCCGCGACCGACATCGCCCAGGTGTTGGCGTTTCCCGTAGAAAGAGCGTGACACCGACTACCGACCACCGATTACCGATCACCGATTACCGATTACCGATCACCGATCACCGATTACCGATCACCCGGGAGCCTCTCATGTCCGACGCCACCCCGATCAACAACCGCATCCCACCGCGGCGGGTTCACGCCGTGGCCGCCGAATTGGGCCTCGACCCCGACCTCATTCTGCCCCACGGGCATTACATCGCGAAGATCCCGTTCGACGAGTTGAAACGGCGGGCCGGCGAACCGGACGGCGACCTGGTGCTGGTCACCGCCATGACGCCGACGCCGACGGGCGAAGGCAAGACGACCACCACGATCGGCCTGGGCGACGCCCTGCGGCGACTGGGAAAACGGTCGTCGATCTGTTTGCGGGAACCATCGTTGGGTCCCTACTTTGGCATCAAAGGCGGCGGCACGGGTGCGGGGCGATCGCAAGTGGTTCCGGCCGAGGACATTAACCTGCACTTCGTGGGCGACATGTACTCGGTCAGCAAGGCCAACAACCTGCTGGCGGCGATGGTCGACAACCACCTGCAGCACGGCAACGAATTGGGCATTGACCCGCGCCGCATCGTGCTCCGCCGCGTCATCGACTTGAACGATCGGGCCCTGCGCGAGATCTTCGTCGGGCTGGGCGGCGTCAAGCACGGAGTGCCGCGGCAGGACGGCTTCAACATCACTCCCGCCTCCGAGGTGATGGCGATCTTGTGCTTGGCCAGCGACTTTGCCGATCTCGGCCAACGGCTGGCCAACATGGTGGTGGCGTTCACCTACAAGGGCCAGCCGGTGTTCGCCCGCGACATCCAAGCCGAAGGCGCGATGCTGGTCTTGCTGCGCGACGCGATCAATCCGAACCTGGTGCAGACGATGGAGGGCACGCCCGCCTTCGTCCACGCCGGACCGTTCGCCAATATCGCCCAGGGCACCAATACGGCGATCGCCACTCGAACGGCGCTCAAGCTGTCGGAGATTGTGGTGACCGAGGCCGGTTTCGGCTCGGATTTGGGCGCCGAGAAATTCTTCGACATCAAATGCCGCACGGCGGGCCTGGAGCCCAAGGCCGTGGTCATCGTGGCTACGGCCAAGGCGATCCAGCACCACGGCGGCTTCACGGACGACGGCGGGCTGGGCAATCTGGCCAAGCACATCGAGAACATTCGCCTGTTCAACCTGGAGCCGGTCGTGGCCTTGAACCGCTTTGCCGACGACACCGACAGCGATCTGAACCAGATCATCGAGTACTGCCGCACGCTGGGCGTCGAGGCGGTCGTGGCGACGAACTATGCGGACGGCGGCGCCGGTGCGGTCGATCTGGCCCACGCGGTACTGCGGTGCGCGGACAAGAACCGCGGCCGGAAACTGCGATTTGCGTACCCGCTGGAGATGCCGCTGGTGGACAAGATCGCCAAGGTCGCCCGCGACCTGTACGGAGCCAAGGACGTGGATTACGAGCGGCGGGCCAAGGAGGATTTCAAGCTGTTGGTCGAGTCCGGCTATGGCAACCTGCCGATTTGTATTGCCAAGACGCCCAAGTCGCTGTCCGACGACTCGAGGCTGCTGGGCCGCCCGCGCGATTTCACGATGACGGTCAGCGAGTTGCGGATCAGCGCCGGCGCCGGCTTTGTGGTCGTGATCTGCGGCGACATCGTCACCATGCCGGGCTTGCCCAAAGTCCCCGCCGCCGCCCGCATCAAAGTGGCGTCCGACGGCACGGCAACGGGGCTGAGCTGAAACCTGATTCGTGCGCCCGTCATCTTTCACCTGATCTTTCACTTAGAACCGCTAACAAAACCGTTCGGCGCGGGTCTCTGACCCCGCCGAAACCGCCGACCGAAGGTCTCCGATTTCGGTTTTGTTAGCGGTTCTAAATCTTCTTTCCATCTTCCCCGCGGGGCACCAGGTTCGGGAAGATTAAGTGAAAGATCAGGTGAAAGATTAGGGGGGAAAGCCGGCAACGCGGAGCCTACTTCACCGGCACCAGCCGGAACTCGTCGTCGAACTGCACCACCTGCAGGTCCTTGCCGACGGGCAGGGCCCGCAAGTCGGCTTCGATCTTGTTGCGGTCGCCGACGACGATCACGGTCAGGTGTTCGCGGTCCAGGTACTTGTTCGCCACGCGGAGCACCTCTTCGCTGGTCACAGCCGTGATGTCGGGAATCACCTGGTTGAAGAAGCCGTCGGGCAATTGGAATTCGACCAGGGTCTCCAACTGGCCCGCCACGTCGCTGGGCGTCTCGAAGCGGGCGGGGTAGCCGCGGGTCAGGTAGCCCTTGTTGAACTCCAGTTCCTCCGCGCCGATCGGCCGCGCGCCGAGCATGCCGTCGAACTCCTTGAGGAACTCGACCAGCGCAGGCGCCGTCACCGCGGTTTGCACGGCGGCCCGCGCCGTAAAGGGACCCGGCTGGTGGACGCGCCAATCGAACGCCGTCCGCGCGCCGTAGGTATAGCCCTTGTCCTCGCGGAGGTTCATGTTCAGCCGGCTGGAGAACTGTCCGCCGAAAATCGAATTCATCACGGTCAGCGGGAAATAGTCCGGCGTCTTGCGTTCGGTCCCGACCAGGCTTACGGAGATTACCGACTGGGCCGCGCCGGGCTTGTCGACCAGCGTGACGGTGGTGGGCGCGGCGGGCGGGATCGGCGGAAAGGAAGGCAGCGTCGCGTCGCCGGCTGCCTTCCAGTCGGCGAGCGACTTTTCCAGAGCCTGGACGATCTCGTCGGGACTCACGTCGCCGACGGCAATCAGGCTGGCGCGATCCGGCCGCACGTTCGATCGGTAAAAGACCTCCAAATCGTCGCGGCCGATCGCCTTCAGACTGGCCTCCGTCGAATACATCGGCCGGCCGTAGGGATGATCGTAACCGTACAGCTTGGCATTCACCGCCAGGCTGGCCAGCGCGTTCGGCTCGTTCCGCACTTGCATCAAGCGGCCGATGGCGATGTTCCGCTGCCGCGCCAACTCTTCTTCCGGAAAGGCCGGATTCTGCAGGACGTCGGCGAACACGTCCAACGCTTGGGGCAGCGTCCGTTTGAGCGTGTACAATCGCACGCCAGACATGTCCCAATCGGACGACACGGAGAGCCGGGCGCCGATGTTGGCCAAGGCTTCAGCCACTTGATCGGACGAGCGCGTCTTGGTCCCCTCGGTCCAGACGGCGGACAGCAGATCGCTCAAACCCGTTTTGCCCGGCGTGTCGCTGGACGTGCCGACGGGGAACACCGCGTTCAGACTGACGCTGGGAAGTTCATGGTTCTCGACCACCAGCACCTGCATGCCGTTGCTGAGCGTGCGGCGATGGATGGGCGGCAGTTCGAACTTCGGCGGCGCTGCGCCCTGCGGCAATTGCCGGCGGGCGGCGTCTTCGGCAACCGCCGGGGCCGCCGGCAGCGGCGTCTCCTGGTAGCCCTTGGTTAGCTCTTCGCGGGCCTTGGCCGCCGGTTCGCGCGGGTCCGGCTTGATCTCGGTCTGGGAGCCGGGCGTGACTTCCAAGACCATCTTCTTGGCGCCCAGGTACTGCCGCGCCACCCGCTGTACCGCGGCGGGATCGACCCTCAGGTAGCGGTCGAAATCATTCTCCAGGTAGCCCGGCTGGCCGGCATAGACGTTGTACAGGTTCAGCTGGTCCGCCCGCCCGCCGAAACCGCCGACGGACTCCAGGTTCTGGATCAGCGACGATTCGTGGCGCGCCACCGCGCGGGCCACCTCCTCGGCCGACGGCGGTTCGGCCTGCAAGCGGGCCACTTCGCCCAGCACGGCGGCCTCTAGTTCGGCCAGAGTCTGGCCAGGACGGCCGGTGACGACGATGAAAAAGCTGCCGTCGATCTCGCGCGAGTTCTGCGACGCCTGCACGTCCTGGGCGATCTGTTTGTCGCGGACCAGCAGCCGGTACAACCGCGAGGTCTTGCCGCCCGCCAGGATGTCGGCCAGCACGTCCAGTTCCGCGTCGTCCGGCGCGTACAGCGGCACGCTGCGCCAAACCAGGTGCAACCGCGCCAGTCCGACGCGGTCGGTCATGCTCACGCGGACGTCTTCCTGCAAGGGCTCGACAGGGTCCGGCTGGACCTTCGGCACCCTGGGACCCGCTGGGATGGGCCCGAAGTACTTCTCCACCAGCCGCTTGGCGCTGGCCGGATCAAAGTCGCCGGCGATGCACAAGCTGGCGTTGGCCGGATGGTAGTAGCGGCGGAAAAAGTCCGCCACGTCTTCGCGCGAGGCGACGGCCAAGTCGGCCATCGAGCCGATCGTGGGCCAGCTGTACGGATGGCCGGGCGGATACATGCCCGCCAACAGGACCTCGTACACCAAACCGTAGGGCCGGTTCTCGTAGCTTTGCCGCCGCTCGTTCCGCACCACGTCCCGCTGGTTGTCCAGCTTCTCCTGGCTCATCGCCGGCAGCAGGAAGCCCATCCGGTCGGACTCCATCCACAGGGCCAACTCCAGGTAATTCGACGGCACCGTTTCCCAGTAATTGGTGCGGTCCTGGTTGGTCGAGCCGTTCAACTGCCCGCCCGCTTGCTGCAGCGGACCAAAGTAGTCTCGGTCATAGTGCTGCGTGCCCTGAAACATCATGTGCTCGAACAGATGGGCAAAGCCGGTCCGCCCCGGCCGCTCGTTCTTCGAGCCCACGTGGTACCACACGTTGACCGCCACGATCGGCGTGGAATGGTCCTCGTGCAGGATCACTTGCAATCCGTTGGCCAATTCGTATTTCTCGAACGGGATCTCCGGCAGCCGAGCGGCGGGTGCCGGTTCGGCGGCGCCCGCCAGGAATGAGGCGTAAGCGAAAGTCATCATGGTGATCATTGGGGCTCCTCTGCCTGAGTTGTCTCCGTGTACAGGAAGGCCTGATCGTCCAGCGGACGAAGCCATACATTGCGGAATCGGACAGGGCTGTCGTGATCCTGCAGGAACACCGGGCCCACTCCGGTGCGCTGTTGCCGCACCCAGATTTCCGTCAGATAGGTCGTCGTCATGTAACGGTACGGATGCCAAGGGGATCTCGGCTCGCCAAATCTGGCGTCGTCCTGCACTTTAACACCGTTCAAGTACGCCGTCACCGCCCCGTCCTGCAAGATTTTGCCGCCGGCGTCGCGCCGCGGAGCGCGATAGCGGATGTCGTACACCTGCCACTGGCCCGGTTTGCGGCAGGCGTTGGCTCGCGGCTTGGAGAACCCGTAGATCGCGCCCATATCGTCCATCGTGGGCTCTTGTTTGCCGAACGAGTTGAAGATCTGCAGCTCGTAATTGCCGTGCAGGTACACGCCGCTGTTCCCCGGTCCTTGTTCCGGCAGCATAAACTCGACGTGGATCTCGGCGTCACGAAAATGCAGCTGCGAGACGATGTGGTTGCTGCGCACCTGGCCGCGCGTCGAGACCAGCGCGCCGTCCTCGACCGGCCAGTCGATCGCTTTGCCTTCCTTGCTCAGAAACAGGTTCGTGCCGCGGCCGTCGAACAGCACGATCGCGTCGCTGGGCGGCGGCACGGGAAGCTCGTCCTGCTGGGGCGCGAAGGGCGGCAGTTCTGCGTCGGACTTCGCCGGGCCGCCGGCGCTGGCGTCCGATCGCTCCGACGGTGACTCGCCGGCCGTCGCAACGAGCGCCGGCGCCAGTACCAGCATCAGCGCCAGACGGCACGAAACACGAATGAACATGATTTGCTCCTTCGATGCACGCGGGCTCAGACGTACAGAATTCAAAATTGGCGGATACATGACAGGGCCAAAGCGAAACGCCAACTCCGCCAGTTTTGACTTTTGTACGTCTGAGCCCTTGGGTCGCGGCTTGGCCTTTCCCGCCGCCGCTCACCAGCGGTCGCATTCGACGAGGACGGCCAGGACCTCCTCGGTGGACTTGATCTTGCCGAATTCGCAGGCCACGATGTCTCGATAACCCGTTTCGTAGATTGCCTTGAAGACGTTCTTGTAGTTGATCTCCCCCGTGCCGGGTTCGTGCCGGCCGGGATTGTCGGCGAAATGGAAGTGGCCGATCTCGCCGATGTACTTCTTGATGTTGTTGATCAGGTTGCCTTCGCTGATCTGCTGGTGGTAGATGTCGTACAGGAACTTGACGTTCGGATGGTCCGTCCGCTTGACCAGTTCCGAGCCGTCCGCCGAGTAGACCAGGAAGTAGCCGGGGTGATTGACCAGCACGTTCAGGGTCTCCCAGACCATCACGATGCCCGCGTCCGCCAGCATCGGCGCCACCAGGCGGCCGGCCTTGACGAGCGCTTCCATCTGCTCTTCTTTGCTGGCGCCCTGGCGGGCGGGACCGCTCAGGGAGAGGACGCGTTTGGAGCCGATGGCCTGGGCCTGGGCGATGGCCGTCTTGACGGCCTCGACGAACCGTGGATGGTTCTCCGGGTCGTTGGGCCCCCAATCGCTGATCGTTCCCATGCCGCCGCCGACGGCGCCGCAAGCCACGCCCAACTCCTCACACCGTTTGCGCACGGCCTCTTTGTCTTCCCACGATCCGCAGCGCAGCGTCTCGAAGGCGTTGAATCCGGCGGCTGCAATCTGCTCGATCTGTTCGACGTGCGTGCCCTGGAACCATTGCGGCGCGACCGCGATGCGGGTGCGCAAACCCGCCGCAATGGGTTGGTTCTCCTCCGCGCCTTGCACTGCGCCAGCCAAGCCCGCCGTCGTCGCGGCCAAACTCGATTTCAGAAAAACGCGTCGATCCATGGAATGCTCTCCTTCCAAAACAAGTACCTCTGGGATGCTGAAAAACGCTCCGTCGTTGATCTCGCGATGGTCGCCTTTCGCTCCGAGGCTGTGAAAAAATGGGACTGGCTCCGAGCTTGCAATGCGCCAATCCTTGGAAAAACAAGGGGCTGCGAGGTGCCTGTCCCAACTCTTTCACAGCCTCTCCGCGAAATCCCGTAGCCCGGTCTCTTCCGAAACCGGCGTTCGTCGTGCCGGCGGGGGCCGCTCAGCACCGCCTGAAAGCGGCAGTACGAGCTGTTGACTCACGTAGCACGGTCCTACGAGACCGGCAGTGAGTCTTGGAGAGACTGGCCTACGTAGACGTCGAATTCTAGGCCGTCTGGAAGCGTTTTGGAAGGGTGATCGAGTACAGAATGATCACCGCGCCCGTCGCCAGGAAACTCCACGGCATCCATTCTTCGGTCCTGATCTCACGGGTTCCTGCGGCCATGCTGGAAAAGTCCATCGCGGCGGCTCTGTTTCCCAGGAACGAGTCGGCCAGCACGGCCCCGTCCACGGCCAGGCACTCCAGCCCCAGAATGCAAAACGTCACGCCAATCGCCAGGAAGACGGAACGCCACATGATTCGCTCCTCCCACTGCCCTCGCCCCAGAATTTCCCCTCGCTATTATCGACGGTTCCGCGCCGACGGCTAAAATTCACTGGCGGCGAATTCCGTTGGCAAGGCGTCGATCGAGTGAAACATGCGTTGGCTGCCACCGTCCAACCCCCCGAAGCGTTTCAGTCCGCAGGACCCGCACCAGGACGGCAAAGGGAACGC
>CAYPGE010000243.1:0-13827 GCA_964409865.1 uncultured Pirellulaceae bacterium | reverse complement strand
TTTTGCCTTATGGTGGGTGTATGCCCAAAGGAAGGAGGACCTCATGATGAGCCGCCGTTGCCCCTGTCTGCTGCTAAGCACCGCCTTTGGTGACGTGCCTGTTCGTCGCCGGCGTTACACGCTGTCCGGCTGCCGAGCCGAATCCGGCGGCGATGCCGGCCAACGGTGAGGATGTCGAACCCCTGCTTCGCGGCCCGCTGCACGAGGCCTTCGCGGAACCGATCCAGTTGAATCCGCAACCCGCGCCCGTCGTGCCCAAGCAACCGCCCGAACCGATCGAGGAACTTGCGGCGGAAGCCAAGCCGGCCGAAGAGAATGTGATCTGGATCCCCGGTTACTGGGCGTGGGACGAGGAGCGTGAGGATTTCATCTATATCAGCGGCGTCTGGCGAGTGGCGCCGGAAGGGCGACGCTGGGTGCCCGGATACTGGACCCAAGTGGACGGAGGCTATCAATGGGTCTCCGGATTCTGGGCGCCGATCGCGGCCGAAGAAATCCAATACCTGCCGTATCCTCCGGAAAGCCTGGAGTCTGGTCCCAGCAGCCCAGCGCCGTCGACCGAGCACTACTGGGTCAGCGGCAATTGGTGCTACCAGAACGATCGTTTTGCCTGGCGGCCCGGCTACTGGAACACTTTTCGCGAGGACTGGGTTTGGGTTCCCGCTCATTACGTTTGGACGCCTGGAGGCGCGGTCTTCATTGACGGCTACTGGGACTGTCCCTTCCGGCGACGAGGCGTCGTGTTCGCGCCGGTTTGGTTCTCGCGCCCCGCCTACCTGCGCCGCGGTTACTGCTACACACCCAGCGTCGTGATCGACATTCCGCATCTGCTCGTACACCTGTTCGTCTATCCGCGCAGGTGCCACTACTACTGGGGCGACTACTACGACTATTACCCGTACCGCAGCCGCCATTTCTACACCTGCTACGACTACCACGGCCGCCACGGTTACGATCCGGTGTTTGCATACTACGATGCGTACCACCGGCATCGCCATATCGACTACACGCAGCGATTGCGCGGCTGGCATGACTATTTCCATCACCACAAGGAATTCCGTCCGCCGCACACGCTGCACGCCCAAACCCAACTCGCCGCACGTGCGAAACACAACGCGGACCTGCAGTACGCGCTGCTGGGGAACAGGCTGGATGACGTCTTGTCAGGACGCGGCGGCCCGGCCCATTTCGAGCGCATTTCACAAACGCATCAACAATCTTGGAACGACGCGATCAGCCAGACTCGAGAGTTGACGCGCCGGCGACTGGATGTCGAAACCCATCCCAAGCACTTCGATCCCGACGCGCGCGGTCCGTCCTTGACGCGAGGCGACGGCCCGGCGAGGTTGGGGGGCCCAGTCGACGCGCCCAGGCCGCCCGTCAAGCTGAAGCTGCCCGAACTGCCTCGCGTCGCCGGATACCAGGCAAAAACCGCCCCGGAACGCTTGGACAAGCCGAGAACGTTCGATAGAGCCGAAGTGCCCAAGATCGAACGAGGCACCCCTGTGCCCGACAGGATCGGGTCCGACTTGGGCATGCTGCGCGACACGGCCAAGCTGCGGGAAAGGTCTCCAACGCACCCGGCGACTCGGTCGCTTCCCGATGTCTCCAAGCTGCGCCAGCCCGACGTGACATCGTCCCGAAATACGACGCCCAAGATTGAGATTCCACGAACTCCCGAATTCCGCAAGCCCGAATTGGGATCGGTTCGGCAATCGCCGTCTGACAGGAACCTCACCGAGGGCGGACCGAGCACCTCAAGCCCGCGCACCGTGCCGACCGCCGACCGCTCGCCCAGCTTCAAGCTGCCTGATCGGGGGCCGAGCCTGAAGACCGTGCCGACTCCCGACCGCTCGCCCAGCTTCCAGCTGCCCGACCGGGGGACGAGCCTGAAGACTGTTCCAACTCCCGACCGCACGCCCAGCTTCCAGCTGCCCGACCGGGGGACGAGCCTGAAAACTGTTCCGACGCCCGACCGCACGCCCAGCTTCCAGCTGCCCGACCGAGGGCCGAGCCTGAAGACGGTTCCGACGCCCGACCGCACGCCCAGCTTCCAGCTGCCTGACCGGAGCCCAAGCGTGCGCACGGTCCCGACCCCGGACCGCACGCTCACGTTCAAGGTGCCCGATCGAGGGCCGCCCCCGCGAATCCAGACTCCGCGAATCGAAGCACCGGCGGCGGCGAGGCAAGAAGTGCGTCCTCCGCAAGTCACGATTCCGAAACTTCGGTCATTCACACCGCCACCGTCTCAGAGTCTGAGGTCGAACTTCCAAGGCCCGAGCAGCGTCTCGCGGCCTCGGCTTGAGCTGCCTAACAACTCGGCGAGGGTCGTGGGCCCGCGGCTGGAAACGCCGAGCCGACAAGCCCCTCGGCCTGAGTTCAGAAGTCGCGACGTTCCTCAACCTCGGTCCGATCCGCCCCGAATCGACACCAACCGGCATGGCCCGGAACGAACGCCGAATAGCGGCAGGCACAAGCGCTAGCGTCAGGGCCGCGTTCGTCGCTTCACGCGACCGCCGGCCACGGCTGATCCGCAGACCACACTCCGGCCACGGCCGGAGCGGCTTGGCGGGGCTGCATGCGCTCGCGTACGGCGACGATCGGCACGTCCGTGCGGACGCGGTTGACATAGAAGCTGATGCGGTCGTACCCGCACTGCTCCAGTAGGTCCAGCGCCTCAAAAAAGCCGTCGCCGACTCGTTCCGGTTCGTGCGCGTCGGAACCTACGACCACGGGGATGTTTCGCCTGTGCGCCTCGACGAGCATTTGCGGAAACGGGTTCATTTCCGCGATTTCCTTGTGCTTGCCGGACGTGTTCAACTCCAAGGCCACGCCTGTGGCCGCGATCCGATCCAACGCCTGGCAGACATCGTCCATGACCCGCTCCGGCGCCCACTCGTCCGGCCGTTCGTTCTTGACCACGTCCGGATGCGAAAGGCAATCGAACAACCCCGTCTCGGCCGCTTGGGCCAGTACGCGGAAGTACGCTCGTTGCGTTTCGACCGCCCCCGCGCCGCCGTATCGCTGCCGGAACTCGACCACGTGGGGATGGACCGAACCGAGCACGTACTGAAAATCCGCCAACTGCAGTTGGTGCTCCAGCCAACGCTCGTAGCCCGGCAAATAGTCGGCTTCGATCCCCAGACGCACGTCAATCCGGCCTCGCCACACCTGCCGCGCCCGAAAGACCAAGCGGAAGTACTCGTCGAGTTCGTCCACCGACATCCGGATCGTCGGCGAGTAGCGAGCCGGCATCGGATTGTGGCAAGTCACCAACAGACCTTGAAATCCGCACCGAAAGGCCACGGCCGCATAGTCTTGCGGGTCGCCCACAGCATGCCTGCACAGCGTGGTGTGACTGTGCGTTTCGTACAACAATGGTTCCATCACAGACATTTTCCCTTTTCCTTCTCGTGCCCCTCACGACGCTCCGTCGCCGTAGATCTCAACAAATTATACACAGGCGCGTGAATCTGTGATGAGCAGTTTGTGAAGTTTGGGTGAAGGCGTGCGCATTCGTACAAGAGATATCGATCGCAGATCGCACTGCTGCAAATGACTGCTAGCATTGGCGGCGGGCAGTCATCACTGGCGAGCCTCAAGGTGATGCTTCACCAGAGGATCACGCAAATGAGACGCCGCCGCCAGGGCCAGTAGCGGACTGATCGGGTTGCAGGTGAGAAAACACAATTCCTGCCCGCCCACGGCCAGACGCAGTCCCCTCGCCGCGTGTCCCACGCCTCGCGTAAGAGCGTACACGCCAGACACGACGCCGAGATAGTTGATTAGCCCCGCCGGATGATAAGGCAGCACGAAGCTGCCCAGCACGGACCAGATGATCGCCACGGCCCCGCTGACAGCCAGCAGATTCCAGCAGATCTTCAGCCTGCGCGGCGGCGCGTCAGGCTTGGGTGCAACCGCAGAAGACGCGGGCTGCGGCCGCGTGGCCGTGTCGGTTGTCCGAGTGCAAGTAGCGGTATCATAAGGAGTTGCATCGCGCGGTGATTGGGCGACATTCGCATCCGCGTCGCCGTCCCTTGTCGGCGGAGCGCCCTCGTGTGGAGGGACGACCTCAGCCATGACGGCGTACGGACTCGCCTGATCCCACCACAGCCGCCACTTGTCCACATCGCCTCCAAAACGTTTGCCAGAGATGCTCTCCAACGCCCATACGACTTCAATACGCAATTCGCCGGGCACGCCGGATGCCAACAGCCGGATGAGTTCGTCCGCACCGGTCACGTATCCGCCGCCACCGAGGCAGCGGACCAGCCGGACACGGTCCCGCACTGGCATCGTTTCGTCGCGGATTCCTGGGAGCAGTTTGTCGATCACGTGGCGTTCGAATTCCGGCGGCACGAGGTCGTATGGTTCGACTTGCTGGCGTGCGGCCCAGGTTCGCCAATCCTGCAGCAGTTGCGAAATGCCATGCGCGAAGTGCCGCGAAAAGACGTCTTCCAACGGCTCGCTAGAACCAGCGTCTCTCAAGAATCGCCCGAACCGCTCGCGCCGCCCGCCGGCTTGAGCCCCGCCCAGATACTCGGCCAGCGACGCGAATTGGCACGACAGCCATTGCAGGCGCTGGTAGTTCTGCGGCTGGTCGCGGCCGACGGCCAGCTGGGCGAATTCGGCAGCAGAGATCGTCAGCGGGTTGTCGGTGGCGCTAGCGCCGGCCTCGGACGAGCCAGCCCTGAGACGACGATGGATACGCCGCAATTCCGCGGGCGATGCAGGAGAGGCCAGCATCCAACCCACCAGGGAAACCAAGCCGGCTGACAACGGGACACGGTGATATTCTTCCACGAAGTAATTTGCCAACAACCGCCGGAACAGCGTGCGCGATTCCAGCAGCTGTTCGCGCGCGGTCTGTTCGGCCAGCAGGATCTGCGGTGCGCCGACGCTCCAGTACAGTCCGGCCATGCCCAAGCGTCCGTCGATGTACGCGTCCAACTGGTCGCTGTCGGCAAAAACCAGGATCGACAGTGGACGACGAAGTTCCACCGGCTCGCCGACCAATTCGCAGAACCGCCGGCGGGCCGCGCGGAAATCGTCTTGAATCGTGGCCGACAGCGGCGAATCCGTGAAGAAATGCGCGGTCACGCCGTCTTGGACCTGCTGGCGACGTAAGGCCTGGCCGGCGATTCTGCGGGCCCTGGCCAGGTCGGGGCCGCCGCGCCGGCGGAGCCAGTGGCGGAATACGGCTACCAGCAGCGAAATGCTGAACACCACGCCCGCCACGAACCCTACTCCGATCAGACGATCCCAGATCGCTTGGCCCGTCCACAGACTCGGCACAATTGCCAGCGCGAGTAGCACCAACAGCCACCCCAAGCACCCAATCAATGTCCGCCGCGGATGGATTACGTTTTCGTACGGCTTTGGCAAACGGTAGGCCGGCGGTCTGGCCTGCCCGTGCAGTTCCTCTCGCCGCCGCCGGCGCCGTGCGATCACGCCCCAGAGCACGGACCAGGCGATGAAGCCCGCGCTGAACAAAATGCCGGTAGCTACGCGGTGGCTGCCGCCCAGCGTACGAATCGGCTGAAGTGTCCCGGCGTCGTACAGCCAAACCTGGCTGCCGCGCGCGGCCGCCACGGTTTGTCCGTCGGGGGACAGGACCGCCTGCCCCGCGCCGCCCAGGAAAGCCTCCGCGGGCGGGGTCACCTCGCCCCGTTGTCGCTTCGACGCGACGTCCCAGATCTCAAAGGAACCATCGTGGCGGCCGACCAGCAGCGAGCGTGCGTCCGGCGTGAATTGCAGATTCCCACCCATGCTTTCGCAATGGATCCTCTGCGGCCCCTGGGATGGCGCAAACAAATCCCAGATCAGGATTCCGTGATGCGTGTGGGCCGCCAACCAGCGGCCGTCGCGCGACATTGCCAGTTTGAAGCAGTAGTCGTCCAGCAGCCACGACTTCACTCGCTGCAGCGTCTGCAGATCGCACAGTTCTACCTTCGAGTTCCCTTGACCGCTGCTTGTGAGACCCGTGTAGAGGGCCAGGGTGTTACCTGACGCGCATGGACAATATGTCCATGTTCCTGCCGTCGCCGCGGCGATCGCGCCGCGCTTTCGTCCGTGCGGCAGCTCCCAGACGTCCAGTGCCCCCGAAAGCAACGGATTAACGACGATCACCGACTCCCCCGTCGAGCATAGCCATACGGTCCCCGCCTGCGAGAACCCAAGAGCCTGCGTTCGCTCCAGCCGGTCTTCGAGGACGTTCCAGAGCACCAGTTGCGAAGTGACCCGCCCTGCCGCGAAGTCCGCGCGTTGCCCCACCAGCGTGTCGGAATCGGCGAACCCCAACACTCGAAGATGCGCCGGCCTCTCGTTCTTTAGCCCCAGTTCCACGGTTCGCGGGTTCGACGACTGGACATTCCACAACCGCACCCGCTCGCCGAGATAGTCGGCCACCAGAAAGCGGCCATCGGGCGAGAAGTACAGTCCCTGCACATACCACCGCCCCGCCTCGCGCCGCGAAGCGGTCACCATCCCCATCACCAGACCGCACAACGCGGTCAGCAGCAGGAGTTCGCCCAGGGTGAAACGAAACCGGGAGGGAGTCATGGCCATTACAGATTCACTTCACGTCCCCCGCCGCAGCCCGAACCACTCGATCTGCCGCCGCGGGCAGAAGTGGAAGGCGTGCTGCTGACAGTAGCCGTCCAGCCAAGCGCCGATCCGATCCAGTTCATCGATGTCGATCCCCAGGGGCATGAGCAGCACGCGCGAACGGTCGATTTCGGGAAACTGGTCCAGGTACCGCAGGACTTCGTCACAGTCGGACGGCTGGCCGATCACGAACTTGAACTGGTAATCGTACCCCGAGATCAGCCGCCGCATGACGTCCGGGACGTGGCGGGAATGTTCATGCCGCATGCGCCAGCTGCCCGCCAGATCTTCATCGGGAGTTGAATTCGACAACTTGGGGCTGATCGACATCAGATCGCACTCCAGCGGCAGAAAGAGCGTGCCTGCGGTCTCGATCGTGATGTGCCGGCTGGCGGCCCGCAGTCCCGCACACAACGGGATCAGCTCGGCAAACAACATCGGCTCGCCGCCGGTCAAGACCACGTGGCTGGTCTCGAACCGGCCGATCCGTTCCAGAATCTCTTCGACCGACAGATCCTCGCCTTCCGGATACCACGAAGCGAACGGCGTGTCGCAGAACCAGCATCGCAGATTGCAGCCCGCGGCGCGCACAAAAGCACTTGTGGTTCCCGTCAGGAAACCTTCGCCCTGCACCGATTTGAAGATCTCAGAAACGCGCATCCGCAAGTGTCCCCTTCCCCTTTTCCATCATCATGCCAAAATGGGACCTGTTTGCAGAGCCCACATCGGCACCGAGGACCAAAGAAAATGCCGTCAAGTTTTCTCGACCAGCTAGAGACGTTCGAAAACCGGTTTCCACAGCGGGATTACACGATCGAAATCCGTTGCCCCGAATTCACGTCGGTCTGCCCCAAGACCGGACAGCCGGATTTTGGCGTGCTGACGTTCATTTACACGCCGGACAAGAAGTGCGTCGAGTTGAAGAGCCTGAAGTTGTATTTGCAGCAGTACCGCAACGAGGGCATTTTCTACGAACACGTCACCAACCGAATCCTGGACGATTTTGTCGCCGTGGTCCAGCCGCGGCGAGTGGTGCTGATCGCCGAGTTCAGTTCCCGCGGCGGCATCACCACCAACGTGACCGCCAGCTACGAAGGTCAGCGGTAGAGCGGGCCTCGCGCCCCGGATCGTCCCAGTAAGCATCGTTCGAGAAAAAACTGTCCAGTGTTTATTGCTGATCATCCCACGGAGTGTGATGGCTACTTTGACGAGGCGACAGTTATTTCTCGAACGATGCTAAAATCGCGGGCAGAAAAAGGGGAGCGGGAAGATGAAGTGGCTGACAGAAAGATGAAGTGACAGAAAAAGGAGGCGACGAAGGCGGGTGTCTCACGCCCCTCATTTTTCTGTCACCCCATCTTTCTGTCAGCAGTCTTCCTTTCTGTTCAGAGCGGCGGCAATTTCCTCCCGGACCTGGGGATCATCTTCCTGCGCCAAACGGTCCTGCAATGCCCGCCGCGCGTGGGCCTGTTCGTAGCAGCCCAGGGCCCATGCGCAGGCACCGCGAACGAGCGGTTCCACGTCCTGAAGACCACGCACCAGGGCGTCGACCAACTCACCGGCGCGCTGATGGGCCGCGACGAGAGCCGCGTTGCACAGCAACCCACGCCGCTTGGCCCGCCACAGGGGCGTGCGGCGGAAACGCGAGCGGAATTCTTCGTCGGTCAAGGCGAACAGTTCCGCCAGCGGCACCGGATTGGCATCCGCAACGGGCGCGAAAGCCGGCTCGCCGCTGATCGGCGCGCGCCGGTTCCACGGGCACACCTCTTGGCAGATGTCGCAGCCAAACAGCCAATCGCCGGTGTCGGCGCGCAACCGCGGCGATACGTTTCCTCGTAACTCGATCGTCAAGTAGCTGATGCACCGCGTGGCATCCAATACGTACGGCCTGGGAAAAGCCTGCGTGGGGCAGGCGTCGAGACAAGCGCGGCAGGTCCCACAATGCTCGCTCTCGTGGGGCGGATCATATTCCAGTTCCACGTCCGCCAGCAGTGCAGCCAGAAAGAACCAGCTGCCGGCGTCCCGGTTGATGAGCAGGGTGTTCTTGCCGATCCAGCCCAGGCCGGCCAGACGGGCGAACTCCCGCTCCAACAAGGGCGCCGTATCGACCACGCCCCGCACCGACGCGCCGGGCGATTGTTCCGCCAGCCACTCGGCCACTTGCCGCAGCCGCTTGTGAATCACGTCGTGATAGTCGGCCGCGCCCCACGCGTACCGCGAGATTCGGCCCTGCCCGGCCCGGCACGCCGCCGGTTCCGCCGTGCGGTACGGCATTCCGAGCATCACCAGGCTGCGGACGCCGCCCAGAATGTGACGCGGGTGCTCATACGCCTCACGGCGCGACGGCAGATAGTGCATCTGGCCCGCACAGCCCGCGTCCAGCCACGCGTGTAGATGGTGCAGTCCGGAGGGCGTTACTGCCGGACAGACGCCCACCAAGTCAAAACCGGCCCGCCGTGCCTGAGATTTCAACTCCCGAGTCAACTCGTCGACAAGCAATCAGAAATCCCCCCGCATCAAGAGCTTGCCGTCGGCCCGATGTGCCATCTGTTGGAGCGTTTCCAGCGGGACCGTCTCCGAGACGAATGATACATGGGCGTCGCCAAAGGCGAAGTTGGCGCCGCCGGGATGGGGGCTGTCAAAGCCGCCCACGATCACCGCCGCGTCCGGCCTGTCGCTCTCCGGAACGCCCCCGTAGCGGCGGCGCTGATGGCCTTCGGCATTCAGCGGAATCCCGGTATTGCGCAGCGTCCAGCGGGTGCCCGACATCCATCCCAAGTCGTCCTTCTGGTCCGGATACTTCTCGCCGATAAACAACGTATGCGCCGTGCCGTCGCTGATGTCCTCGTAGCGCACCGCGCTGTTCAGGAAGAACACACCATGATTGTCCGTATCGATGTCGGCATCGACGTCGTGGTGGACACCGGCGTAGCAGGTGAAGGCCCGATCCGGCTGGTCCGGAACGGCCACCGAAGGACACTCGATGGTGGAAATGTGGACCTTGCGGACGGTCGCATTCTTCTCGTCGTAGATCCCCGCCGCAAAGTCGATATGGTTGTAGGTGTTCTTTTCCTCCAGGTACGGCAGCAGACGGCTGAGCCAGTTGTGATGATAACCCTTGGGCTCGTTGACGATCGGCCCTTTTTCTTCCAGCGTGCCGGGCGGGTAGGCCCGATAGGCCATCTCGTAGTTCTGCACGGCCAGGATCAGCTGCGTCAAGTTGTTAACGCACGAGACCCGCCGCGCCGCCTCGCGGGCCGCCTGGACGGCGGGCAGCAGCAAGGCCACCAAGACGCCGATGATCGCGATCACCACCAACAATTCCACCAACGTAAATGCGGTCTTCTTGGATCTCATGGCAAGCCTCCTGGGCTGGGTTGTGGACCCTTCTTCGTTCAGTTTAAGATCATTTCTCGTTCGTACAACGTCCGCTGCACCGGATCGTCCGGATAATACGCTTGCACCGCAATTCGCCGCTGCGTGGCTGAGCCCGCCGCCGGCTTGACTGCAATCGCGGCGACGCCGGCGCGGCCGCTACCCAGGACCTCCGCCGGCACGCGCCACGTTTCGCCCTGGTAGTCCGGCGATTTCGCCAGCGCGTGCGCCGCCCGCTGGAGGGCCGACTCGGCGATCCACAACGCCTGCTGCCGGTCCTCCGCCAGCCGGCTCTGCCGATGATGCTGCACGATCGCCTCCGTCAGCTCGGCGCCCAGCATCATGACCACCAGCAGGCTCAGCAACACGGCCGCCAGAATGACGCCCCGACCGTGATTCGCGCGTGTTCGCAGGATGTGTTTCACAGCTTTGGCCTTGTTTGCGATTTCTCGTCGTTTTGCTCGCGTTTTGGAGTGCGGCGCCTTGTCGCCGCTTTGGTTCGATGGCGACGCAGCGACCGCCGCTTTGTGTTCCGATGCCTTGCTCTTTCTCCTGAACCCAAACCGCTACTTCGCCCGCAGCCGCTGTCCACAGCGGTGACAAGGCACCGCACTCCAAAACGAGTTGCGTCCTACGGCGGCGCAGCCACCAACCGCACCACCGCGTCGACACGGATCGGTCCCTCGAACGACACCGACACCACCGCGGGTTTCTGAGCATCGCGGAGTTGCCAACCTGCGGCCCCCATGGCCAAGCCGTACGTCTGGCGATGCACGATCTTCCCGCCGCGCCGGACAACGCGTTCGACGTCCTGCGGGCGCAAGGTGTATTGAATCGTCTGATCTTCCGATGATTTCAGCACCAGCTCGCACGCCGGGGCCTTGGCCTCGGCCGGTTGGCTCACCGCTGCCGACAGCGCCTGGTGGGCGTCCGACCGGAACCGGTCCGCAAACTGCTCCAACGCCCGCTGCTGGTCCAACGCATCCCGCAGGTTCCCGTCCGCGCGGTACATCACGCCCAAGGTGAGCGTCACGGTGCCCAACAGCGTCCCCAGCAGCGTGATGGCCACCAGGCATTCGGTCAAGCTGTGTCCGCGGCGTCGAGGGCTCATGGTTTCGGCTCCCGGTCCAAATATCGCCACGCCGTCAATCGCACCGGCTCGCCACGCTGTCCCGACGGATTCTGCCAGTCGATGCGGATCCCGATTCGCTTCGCCGTGACGGGCTTGTCCTCGGATGCCACCGTCACCTGCAACCGTCCGCCGGGCAGGCTGCGCCGGCTGGAGTCGGACAAGGCGACCTCGCTCAGCTTCTCCGCCGTCACGTCCGCCCACGGCCGGGACATCAGATCTTCCATCAGGTTCCCCGCCTCGCGTACGGCCACGGCCCGCTCAGCGGCGACCCGCCGCTGCTGGGACGCCAGCGCGAGCAGTTGCGCGACCGCAGCCAGGACGGCGACCGCGATCACCATGCCGACGATCGCTTCCGGCACCGTCGCGCCGCCGCGACGTGTTCGGCGCGCGCGGCTGTCGTTCCAACCCATCCCGTTCATGGTCATGTCAACGATTGAATCAAGGAGAACAACGGCATCATCAGTCCCAACGCAATGAAAAACACACCGCCCCCGAAGACCAGAACCGTGGCCGGGAACAAGACGTTTAGCCAGGCCCGCAACCGGTACGTCGCCCGCCGCACGCCGCTGTCCGCCATTTCCTCCAACGCCCAGGCCAGGTTCCCCGCTCGCTCCGCCGCCTGAAACAGCGCGGCTTCCGAACGGCGAATCAGTCCGACCTGCCGCAGACTTTCACTCCATTCTTGCCCGTCGTCGATGCGGCTGGCCGCCCGCTCCAATCGCCTCCGCAACCCGGCCAGCGGGAAATAGCCGGCCAGCAGCCGCACCATTTCCGCCATCGGCCGCTGGCGGCGAACGGCAATCGCCAGCCACCGCAATACCAGCGCACAGTCCGCCCGCCAGTGCAAAGCGTTGAACAGGGGTAGACGCGTGGGTGGGTAGACGGCATAACCGAACAGTCCCACGCCGAAAACCAGGATCAGCAGAATTGGCAACAGGAACACCGGCCAGTACATCACGACCACGTGCGAAACGGCGATCAGGGCTTGTGTCACGCGCGGCAACTCGAGATCGAAGTCTTGAAAGATCCGACAGAAAACCGGAATGATCTTCAGCATGATGAACGTGAGGTTGAGCAGACCGAAGAAGATCAGGAAAACAAAATAGGCGAATTCCTCCAAGGCCTCGCGAAACGCCCCTTGAATCTCGTCGATCTGAGGCCCAACTTGCCGCAACGCGGGGCCCAAGGTCCCCGTCTGTTGTCCCAAATCCGCGGCCAGCATGGCGGCCGGAGCCAGCGGGTTGCGCGACCGCTTCAAGGCCAAGGCCAGCGGCAGGCCCGCTTCCAGGTAGTCCGCCAGGTTCTGCGCACGCCGGCCAATCCCGTCGGATCGTTCCGCCCCAAACGCCTGCGCCGCCGCCTCCAACGAGATCCCGCGTTCCGCCGCGGCCATCAGGACCCACATCAGCGAGCGTCGCTCCGCCTCCTGGTACCTCCGCATGATGAACGCCACCACAATCCCTGCCAGCAGGCACAGGACCGCGGCTGCCATGAAGATCTGAAAAACCTGAATCCACATGTCTGGACCCGCCATGCTAGCTGAGCCCCTGAACCATCGACACCAACGGCAAGAACAGGGCGATGACCAGCAGCATGAACGCCGCCCCAATCGCCACACACAACAGCGGCGGCAGGATCGACTGCAACAGCCACGCCCGCGCGGCCACCCGCGACTCGAACATCGCCCGGCCCGCCGCCAAGGCGTCCGCCAGCACGCCGGCCTGCTCGCCCCAACGCAACAGCGGAACCAGCGATGCCGGCACGCGCCGCGTTTCGGCCACCAGCTGGGACAGCGACTGGCCGTGCCCTGCGCCTTCGGCCAACTGCAGCGACAGTCGCCCCAGATCTGCATCGCGGACGCCGGCCGCAGCCAACTGCAAAGCCTCGGACAACGGGATCTGCCGCCGGACCAGCACGCTCATCAACCCCGACCATTCCGCCAAACCCGACCAACGCCATAGCGGGCCAAACAGAGGCACTAACTTCCCCACCCGCAGCCACCCCGCCCGGCTACCACTGAAGCGGACCCCAGCCACGGCCACCAGCACAACCAGCGCCAACCCAATCAGCACGGCCCACCCGTGGTGATACCACCAAATCAGCAACAGCGTAAGCGCCGGAAGCTGCATCTCGAAGTCCTTGAACATGCGCTCAAAAGGACCTACGTCCACCTGCACGATCGCACAGAACACCAAGAACGCCAGGCAGACCAACACCAGCGGATACGCCAGGCTGCGGAACACTCGCCACCGCAACTCGCGTGTCAACCGCTGATGCTCGGACAACTCGACCAGCGCCGCACCCAGGTCCCCCGTGCGGGAGGCCGCCAGCAGCA
This sequence comes from uncultured Pirellulaceae bacterium, assembly GCA_964409865.1. Classification (GTDB taxonomy): domain Bacteria; phylum Planctomycetota; class Planctomycetia; order Pirellulales; family Pirellulaceae; genus Anammoximicrobium. Next base: position 379 of record CAYPGE010000243.1, on the reverse strand, counting down.
AGCCGCTGACATGACTTGGCATCATGCCCGCAGAAGCCGCCAACACCTCATCCAACGACTGACCCTGCTCGATCTGACCAGCCATCCAGCCCAGCGCCGCGCTGACTCGCGACGGCCCGCTTTCCGCAGCCGCCGCTCGCAGTCCCGGCGCCAGCGGCAGCCCGCTGGCCGTGACCAGCGCCACACGCTCCGCCAGTTGCCCGGCTTCGTTCGAATTCAAAGGACGGTCAGTTGTCATTGGTCATTGGTCATTGGTCATTGGTCATTGGTCATTGGTCATTGGTCATTGGTCAGTTGTCATTGGTCATTGGTCATTGGTCAGTTGTCACCGGTCACCGGTCACCGGTCACCGATCACCGATCACCGGTCACCGGTCACC
>CAYPGE010000242.1:0-13830 GCA_964409865.1 uncultured Pirellulaceae bacterium | reverse complement strand
TCCGCGTGATGATCGCCAACAAGAACTGGACAGTTATTGATTCGCCGATCCTTACGATCCAAACGTGTGATGTCTCGTCTCTTCCAAGCCGGGCCGTTCGCCGCTTCCGCACGGCTCGGAGAGCCATGCTACGGGGATGCCGTCCCCGCATCGACGTCCAGTGTTTCCAGATCCAGCCAGCGCGCCACGCGGCGCAGGTCGTCGCGGATGTCGGCATGGACCAGCGCCGTGTGATGCTCCAGTCCCTGGCCGATCACGGCATCGACCACCTGCCGCACGGGCGCGTCGAAACGCACGGCCCAGCAGTTGCCGGGCAAGTTTGCCCGGACCGGCACCGATTGGCCGCCCACGAAGAACAGCCGCATCCCGCGCGGGCCCACGCCCAGCCGGGCCATCGTGACCGGACCTTCGCCCGCGACCGGGAAGTTGACCGTCACCCCCCGCTTGCCGCCGCCCTCCACCGTCGCGTGCTTGCCCAGCCGGTTGTCAACGCCCGGAGCCTTCAGGCACGTGGCCGCCGAACCGCAGTGCCAGGCCAAGCCCTCGTTGCGCTCGTCGTCGATGGCGATGAAGTCGGCGAACATCGCCGGGCGGCCGCACAGGTAGTTGGCCATCAGCATGGTGACCGTGCCGTAGATGTCGCCTTCACACGCCGTCAGCAGCCCGGTGTCGTTCAAGCGGCTGATGGTGCTGCAGGGCATGATCCCGTAATGCGCCGTAAACTCCGGCCAGCACTTGACGGCAAACCCGCTCAGGCGGTGCCGCTCGGCGAGGTCCCGGAACGCGAGCATCAATCCGCCCGCCTGGTCCAGTTCCGCGTCCGTCACGTCGCAACCGGCCGCCGTGGCCCGGATCCCTTGGGCTTCCGCTTGCCGGCGCGCCGGCTCGATGGCCCGCGCCACGTCGAACAATTCGGCTGTGGTCACGTGATGCACTTCGACGCCCAGCAGTCGCCGCAAGCCCATCTCGTCGAACGTCGACGTGTAGAACCCCGGCACGCGATAGCCCACCAAGCCCAGCCGCACGCGGCGGAGCCGGCGGAGACAGTGCAGCACGCGGAACGTCGGTTCCAAGGCCGCGGGCGCCTCATCGGGGTTGCAGAAAATGTAGTCGTACTTGCGGCCCAATCGCATCAGCGTGTGGGCGTTCATGTTCAGGCCGCAGAACGAATTCGAGCGGAGTTTGTGCCAGTCGAGCGTCGGCTCGGGCACGCCCCAGAGCACGATCGGCGCGGTCAGCCGGTCGGCAAAAATCGGTGCCAGGGTGCCCAACGCGAAGGTGCCGTATTGCACCAGGATCACGTCCACCCGCTGGTCGATGAACCGCTCGACCAGCGCTTCCGCGTCCTGTTCCGTCACGGTGAGATCGGAACCGTGGACCAACTCCACGTCCATCCCCGACAGGACTTCCACGGACCGCTCAAACAGCTGCTTGGCGTAATCGCCGTCGAACGTCAACCGCGCGCAACACACATAGCCGACACGTAACTTGTCCATTTGTGTTTCCTCAGAGAATGGTCTCGTGGCATGGCTCTCTGAGCCGTGCCGACTGACTCTGTGAGCCGTGTTGCCGCCCGGATCGCGGATAAGGCGGCACGGCTCGGAGAGCCATGCTACTTCTTCCCCGGCACCGTTCGGCGCGGGTCTCTGACCCCGCCGAAACCGCCGACCGAAGGTCTCCGATTTCGGTTTTGTTAGCGGTTCTTAGGTCCCGGCACCTTGGCCCAATCGTTGTTGAACTGGGTCAGGATCACGTCGGTCATCGGATGGTTGTATAACTGCTCCATCACGTCCATCGGAATCGTCGCGATGTCGGCGCCGGCCAAGGCCGATTCGAGCACGTGGAGGGGCAGCCGCACGGAAGCCACGATGATCTCCGTGCTGAAGCAGTAGTTGTCGTAGATGGTCTTGATCTGGCGGACCATGTCCATGCCCACCTGGCCCATCCAATCCCAGCGGCCCACAAACGGACTGACGTACGTCGCCCCGCACTTGGCCGCCAACAGGGCCTGCAGCGGCGAGCAGACCGCCGTGACGTTGGTCTTGATGCCCAGTGCGGCCAGTTGCTTGACGGCAATCAGTCCTTCGCGGATCAGAGGCACCTTGACGACGACGTTGTCCGCGATCGTCGCCAACTGTCTCGCCTCCGCCACGATGGCGTCGGCCTCCGTCGCCAGGCACTCCATGCTCACCGGCCCGGGCACGATGCCGCAGATCTCGGCGTACAAGTCCCGCGGCTCGCGGCCGGTCTTCGAGACCAGCGTGGGATTGGTCGTCGCGCCGTCGACGATTCCCCAGCGGACGGCTTCGCGGATGTGATCCAAATGAGCGGTGTCCAGAAAGAACTTCACAGTCGTTTACTCCTCAGGGGTTGCGATTTGTCATTCGTAGCACGGCTTTCCGAGCCGTGCTGTTTCCGTCCGGCGAGCCGCGGGCGTGAGCCCGCCGGTAACCGAGCCCGAGTTGCCCTACCGGCGCTCACGCCCGCCGTTCGCCGATGCGGCACGGCTCGCAGAGCCATGCTACACCGGAGTTCACAGCACCTTGGTCACGCCGGGCACGGCGCAGGGGTAGATGCCGTCGGGGCCGGGCAGCACGGGCGGGGTCCCGTCGAAATCGTAGCGGTCGGGGACCAGGGCCAGTTCCGACTTCAACGCGTCGTCCCACGTGATCGCCTTGCCCGAGTACGTCGCCATGCGGCCCATGATGGCCGTCATCGTGCTGATCGCGCCCTGCTCGGCCTCGTTGTACGGCTGGCCGTTGCGGATCGCCTCGAACAGCCGGTCGTGTTCGACCTGGTACGGGTTCGTCTTCGGGCCGCGGTAGCGCCACGTGTCGGCGCCGGTCTCGATCCGGCCGGCGTTCACTTCCGCCTTGCCCTTGGTGCCCACGACGAACTCGGCCACGCTGCTCCAGCAGCCCGTCATGTGGCGGCACTGGCTGAACAGCTGGCTCCCGTCTTCGTACGTGAATTCGACGTAGTGGTGGTCGTAGATATCGCCGAACAGCGGCCCGATGCGGACCTGCCGCCCGCCTTGCCCCTGGGCCGTCACCGGATGCGCCTTCTTGATCCAGTTGCAGACGTCCAGGTTGTGGACATGCTGCTCGGCGATATTGTCGCCACTGATCCACGTGTAGTGATACGGATTGCGCAGCTGGTAGGTCATCTCGCTCATGCCCGCTTCGCGGGCGGGCCGCACGCGATAGCCGGAGCCGTTCCAGTACGCCCGCTGATAAACCACCTCGCCGATCTCGCCGTCGTGAATGCGTTTGACCGTTTCCTCGTACAGGGCGTCGTGGTGCCGCTGCAGGCCCACGCCGACCTTTAGATTCTTCTGCTTGGCGACTTCGGCCGCCGCCAACACGCGGCGGATGCCTGCCGCGTCGACCGCCACGGGCTTTTCCATGAACACGTGCTTGCCCTGCTGGGCGGCGTACTCGAAATGGATCGGCCGGAAGTGGGGCGCGGTCGTCAGGATCACCACGTCGACGCCGCTGTCGACGGCCTGCTTGTAGGCATCGAAACCGACAAACCGCCGTTCCGGCGGCACTTCGATCCTCCCAGCCAGACCCTTGTGCGCCGCCCGGTCGTATTGGGCGTCCTGGCCGGTACACAGCGCGCTCAGGCTGGTGTCCAGCTTGTCCGCGAACAGGTCGGCCATCGCCCACAGTTTCACGGACCCGGACGTCGACAGGGCCTGTGCCGCCGCGCCGGACCCGCGGCCGCCGCAGCCGATCAGGGCGACCTTCAGCGTGTCGTCCCCGGCCGCGTGGACGTGGCGGGGAAAAGTGAGCGCGGACGCAGCCAACACGGCCCCCGTCCCGCGGACAAAGGTCCGGCGCGTCAGTGGTCGAGACTCGATGTTTCTCTTTGGGCTGGTCATGGTAGCGTAAACCTCCGATCGGTTGGTGGCGTAAGTCGTAGCATGGCTCTCCGAGCCGTGCCGTCTGTCCGTCTATCCGGCGAGCATCTGTCCGGCGAGCGTCTGTCCGGCGAGCGGCGGGCGTGAGCCCGCCGGTACTCCCCGTCGGAACCGCTGTACCGGCGGGCTCACGCCCGCCGCTCGCCGATTATGCTACGTTCAGTCAGGTTGTTCGTTTCGCAAGTGTGGCGTCGAAGGCCGTGGCCGACGGCGAGAAATCGAGTCGTCTCACGAAGGCCAGCGCGTCGCGGGCGCCGTCCTCGCGGAACATCGCGGAATCTTCCCATTCCACGGACAACGGCCCCTCGTAGCCGATCGCCGTCAACGTGCGAAAGATGTCCGCGAACGGCACGTCGCCGTGGCCGGGCGAACGGAAATCCCAACTCCGGCGCGGGTCGCCGAATTTCAAGTGCGAGCCCAGCATACCACTGATGCCGTCGGGTCGGATCGCGACGTCCTTGACGTGGACGTGGTAGATCCGGTCGGAAAACTCGCGCAAGAAACGTACCGGATCGACCTGCTGCCACAGCAAATGGCTGGGATCAAAGTTGAAGCCAAAGGCCGTCCGACCGCCCACCGCCTCCAGCGCCCGCCGGGCCGTGGTCCCGTCGAACGCGATCTGAGCCGGGTGTACCTCCAAGGCGAACTTCACGCCGCACTCGTCGAACACGTCCAGGATCGGATGCCAGAGTTCCGCGAACCGGGCAAAACCCGCCTCGATCCATTCCTCCGGCACGGGAGGAAACCGGTAGAGCAAGTGCCAAATAGGCGAACCGGTAAAGCCTGTCACCACGCCGACCCCCAGATTCCGCGCGGCTCGGGCCGTGTTCTTCATCGCCTCGACGGCCCACGCCCGTTTCTTCTCCGCATCGCCGGCGCAGGCCGGGGGCGCCAGCACGTCGGTTCGGCTGTCCTCGTTGGGATCGCACACCAGGTGCCCCGCCGCGTGGTTGCTGAGCGCAAAACACTTCAATCCGTAGCGGGCCAGCAAATCCAGCCGCTCGCCGCAGTACGCGCTGTCGCTGGCCGCGCGGTCCACGTCGATGTACCCGCTGCGGCAGACCATTTCCAATCCGTCGTAGCCCCAAGCCGCCGCCTTGCGGGCCAACTCCTCGGGCGCCAAATCGGCCCATTGACCTGTGACCAGCGTTACCGGCCTGCTCATGATCGGCTCGTCTCCGCTCGCAGTCTGCAATTCCCCGTAGCATGGCTCTCCGAGCCGTGCATTTGGCCGTACAACTCCGACAAAATCTGCACGGCTCGGAGAGCCATGCTACCCAAAAACCGCACGGCTCGGAGAGCCATGCTACGGCTGACTCGGCCAGTCTGCACGCTTCAGATTTTCGGCCGCCAAGCACCTCGCGGTCAATACAAAGATGCGTAAATAATGTAAGATGATTTACCACACAGCCTGCCTTCATGCCGCCGCCGACCGCCTTTGGGAGACCATCCGATGACCTCACGCCGATGTCCGCAGATCGCCTTGCTGGTCGACACCGCGACCGACTGGGGCCGGCGCATGATTCGCGGCATCGGGCGGTACGCTCAGCAGCAAGGCGGCTGGGACATCTGGCTCGAACAGCGTTGCCAGCACGCGCCGGGACGGCTGCCGCCCGGCTGGCGCGGCGACGGGATCGTTGCGCGTGTGGCCGACCGGGCCATGGGCCGCTACTTGGCCGAGGCGCCCGGCGTGGTCGTCAACGTGTCGGCGGCCCGCATTCCGGGCGTCGAGTTTCCGACCGTCACGGCCGACCTGCGGGCTGCGGCGCGTTTGGCGGCCGGACACCTGCTGGACCAAGGCTTCCGGCATTTCGGCTACTTTGCGCCGCTGGGACTCTCCTACGTCGACATTCACTACCACAGCTTTGTGGAACACTTGGCCGAGGCGGGCTTGAGCTGCGACCTGTTCCGGGCTCGCCGCGGCACAGGGCCCCGTGCGACATGGCGCCGGCAGCAGGACGATCTTCGGAATTGGCTGCAAGGGCTGACCAAGCCGGTCGCCGTCCTGACCTGGACCAGCGACCGGGGGCGCGAGGTGCTGTACGCCTGCCGGGCCCTCGGTCTGCTCGTGCCGGAGCAGGTGGCCGTGATGGGCGGAGACGAGGACAGCCTGTTGTGCGAGACCTGCAATCCGCCGCTGTCGGGCGTAGCCCTGACTTCCGAACGAATCGGTTACGAGGCGGCCGCGCTGCTGGACCGGATGCTGCACGGCGAACCCCGCCCGACCGAACCGATTCTGATCGAGCCGACGCGGGTCGTGGTGCGGCAGTCCACCGACACGCTGGCCATCACCGATCCGGACTTGGCTCGCGCCATCGCCTTTATCCGCACGCACGCGGCGACCCCGATCCAGGTGAGCGACGTGCTCCGCGACGTGGCCGTGTCGCGGAGCTGGCTGGAGCGTCGCTTTCAGGAAGCCCTCGGCCGCAGCCCGGCGGAAGAGATCCGCCGCGTCCGCCTGGAACGCACCAAGCAACTGCTGGCCGACACGGACCTGCCCGTCCCGCAAGTCGCCGTCGCCTCCGGCTTCGGCTCGCGCGAGTACCTGGCCTACGCCTTCCGGCACGCCACGGGCTTGACGCCCCGCGAATTCCGCCAGCGGGTCCGCGGCCGATGACACGGCCGATGACGCGGCCGACAAGCTGGCCGTGCCGCGCGAAACGTGACATCGTCGACGGCGTGAAAACCTGACAAAGAACGGTTCGGGGCTAGTGCGTCGTCAATGCTAAAAAGTGGGGTAAGCTTCCAGCTTGCCAGCGATAAACGACCGCAAGCTGGAAGCTTAGATCGGCGAATCAACAACTGTCCAGTTCTTGTTGGCGATCATCACGCGGAGCGTGATGGCTACTTTGAAATCGCGACAGTTATTGATTCGCCGATCCTTACGCCACCTCCGCTACCCCAACATTTACCCGTGACGACGCACTAGGACATCTGCACGCCCAACGCGAATTGGCGAGCGTTTGCCAGGACCCGCGCCGCGGCACACAAATCCTGGATCGCGACGCCGACGGATTTGAACAAGGTGATCTCATCCGCGTGACGCCGGCCGGGCGACCGCCCCAACACCACGTCGCCCAACTCGGTCCCGAAGTGCGACTGCTGAATCAGGCCTTGCCGCAACGGTTGCAGCAGATCGCCCGCTTCTTCGAGTGCCGAGGCCCGATGGTCCACCACGACGCGGGCGCGGCAGACGACGCCGGCCGGAATTTCCGCCATCTCGGGCCGGTACGCGCCGACGGCATTGATGTGGACACCCGGTCGCAGCTCGCTGTCGGCAAAGAGCGGCTGACAGGAGGAAGTCGCCGTACACACCACGTCGGCATCGGCCAGGTTCCTCGCGGGTGTGTCGGCACGCTCCACCTGTACCCCGAGGCGATCCGTCATCTCGGCGGCAAACCGGTCCGCGGCAGCCGAATCCGGATCGTAGACCGAGGCCCGCCGGATCGTGCGTACGCAGCACACGGCTTCCAGTTGCGTGCGCGCCTGCACGCCGGCGCCAAACACCGCCGCCGTTCCCGCATCGGGCCGGGCCAGCAGATCGGTGGCCAGACCGGAGGCGGCGCCCGTGCGGATGGCGGTCAGGCTCGCCCCGTCCATCACCGCCAGATGGGCCCCGGTCGCGCCGTCGGCCAGAATGACCAGCGCCTGCGTCGTTGGCAGTCCCTGCCGCGGGTTGTCCGGAAAGGTCGTGACGAACTTCAAGGAAAACATCCGCTGCGCGGCCGAGTAGCAGGGCATGACCAGAGCATCGCCTCGTCCCTCCGTCGCTGGCAGACTCTGGCGGACAGGCAACGTCACCTGTCCACTCGACAACTGGGCAAACGCACGGCGCATGGCGGCAATCGCCTCGGTCATCGGCAGCGCGCGGCGGACCTGATCCGCGGAAAGATACAGCAACGGGGCGGTGTTCACGCTCATGAGCAACCGGCGCCTCCAGAGGTGCAACAGCCTGGTTTCAAATCCTGGGCCGACGGCGCGATGGCCAGACCTCCCTTGGACGTGCAGCGCAGTTCCGAGGGCATCGCCAGCCCTACGGCGTACACCGCGTCGATCGTCTCATCGAGCGGAATTGGGTTCGTGTAGCCGCCCAGCACGAGATCCGCGTTGACAAAGGCACTGGCGGCGGCCACCGCGTTGCGGGTGTGGCAGGGGATTTCGACCATGCCCTGCACGAGATCGCAGACGCTCCCCATCGTGTTCTGGAAACCGATCGCGGCCGCATCACAGGCCTGGCGCGCCGTACCGCCGACGGCGTCCACGACGGCGGCCGCGGCCATCGCACCGGCGGCCCCGATCTCCACCTGACAACCCGCGACCTCGGCCGCAAAGGTCCCGCGGATGGCCAGAATCACGCCGATCGAGCCGGCCGCCAGCAGGGCCAGGCCGATCTGCTCGCGTGTCAGCGACCGCTCCTCGGCCAGCGTCACCAGCACGGCGGGAAGGACCCCGGCCGAGCCGCCCGTGGGCGCTGCGCACACGACCCCCATCGCGCCATTCACGTGCATCACGGCCAGCGCCCGCGCCGCCGCCCGCGTGTTCAGACTTCGCACGGAAAGCCGCCCGGCAGCCTCCGCACTGAAGATGGCCCCGGCACAAGCGGGCAGCAGTTGCAGGCCGGTGAAGTTCGCGTCCAGCCCGCGCTCGACCGATCGTACCATGATGTCGTACCGGCGCAGCATTTCCGCCAGCACTTCCGCCTCGCTGATGCCGAGCAACTGGGCCTCGTAGGCCAGCGCCAATTCGCCCAGGGAACGGCCCATCTGTTCCGCCTTCCGCACCATTTCGGCGGCACTGTAGAACAGCGCCAGGCCCTTTTGTACAAAATAGACCGGCGTGGATTCCCACACCCGCGCGCCGGAATCCATCGCTCGCAGTTCGTCTCGAAACGTCGCTGGCAGTGGCGTTTTCCGCCGGGCCGTCAGCTGCACAAGGCCATTCCCGTGAGAATCGCAAATCTCCTCCAGAACCTGGCCATCGCCCGCCAACAGCGCGCCAGCCGACGCCGCTTTGTCGGCCGAGACTTCCACCAGCGTCTCGTACGCCGAACCGTCGAACCGTACCGGCCGCCCATCCAGGCTGGTAATCTGTACTTCCCCGCCGCCGATCGACCGAGCGACCAGCCGCAAGGCCGAGCCGTCCGCCGCCGTGAGATCCATGTCCACCGTGTTCGGATGGTCCGACTCGGCAAGCTTCCGAACCTCGAAGGCGATCTCCATGCCGGCCTGCCCCGCATCCTGCAGGGCCGTGAAGAACGATTCCTCGGTCAGCGGCCTGCCCATCAGTCCCATTGCAAAGCCCCGATCGGCTCCCTGCGCGGCGTACGTGACCGAGTAAGAGCCGGCCGGATCAAAAGCCAACACGGCCCGGCGCGGCGTGCCCCCCAAGATCGAGCGGGCCATGCAGCCGATATGGAACGCGCCCGCCGTGTGCGAACTGGACGGCCCTCGCATCACGGGCCCCAGTACATGGTTAAAGATGCTGACGGTCTTCATCGATCTGACTTCTCGCATTTCCCGCACGGTTGCCATGCAGTCGCCTTCGGCTTGCCGTCACACGGACATACGAGCACGGCGTGCATCCCGGGCGCCAAGACTCTACCGCAGTCCCCCCCGCAACATCAAGCCACCCCCAACCGAAGCTCGAAGGACCTTGGGTTTAGCGATCGACTGGCCCGAAAAAGTCCTCCCCGCCGCCCGTCCGGTTCCGCGACGACAACGGCCAGACGCCGGGAACCACGGACTCGTCGTCCTCCCCAAATGTCCAAGCCGTGTCCCGAGAAACACCGGCTTTCCCGCACGCGTCACGCGCCATCGATAGCCGGGAGGCCCGATCGCCGCTCGGCCGCCGCCGGCCATCTTGCGCGCGTAGGTGTGCGCCTCCTGTGCGCGCAACGCACTTGCCGATTCGTGCTTGGGTCAGCCCCTCAGAGGACTTTGATCGGATAAGTGACTAGCCAAATGCTCCCCCCTACTTGTTCTCCGTCTTCGTCCTCATTAACTTGAGTGAGCCAGAATAGACGTCCCAGTCCAGCAGCATTCCACTTGTCGGGCTCAGCCCCGCAGAACGTGCAAGTGGGTTCCCAGCGCACAACAAACATCGTTGAATTCACATGGCTGACACAACCAATCTCCAGCATCAGCGGTCTTTCGACACATTCGTTACGCGAACCCATGAGCTAGAGCCGTACTGCGATGATCTGCGAAAGGTCATCAACGAGGCGCTAGCAGTGCTTCGTACAGTGCGGGTGCCGAGGCAGGGTGGCCTGCTCAGGCTGCCGGAGCTACCGGAATTGACGAAGCATCCCGTTTGGGATTTCCAAGACCAGAAGAATCGGCTTCAAAGAGCCGTACATGATGTCGACGGACTGACTTCACGCATGGGGCAGCCCATCCGGGTCGCTTTTATGGGAGAATTCAGCACCGGCAAGTCAACACTTATTAACTGTTTCCTGGCAGGCATTTTCGGAATTCCGGTCTCCGAGATTCCCCAGGAGATACTCCGCCGTACCGGCCTACAGCCCGTCGATACCCGAATCACGGTATTGCAGCACTCGTCTGCAACTAGAGTACTTGATGCAAAGTGGATCGACGTTGTCCCTGTACGCCACGACCTCTTCAAAATCCTGAACTTAGTCGACACGCCGGGGCGTGACAGCGAACCATTTGATGACCAGAATGTGATTGACTTCTTGAGTCGAGTGGACGTGATTGTCTACCTCTTCAACACTGTGCATCAGTTCGGCCTTCGAGATCGTCAGTTCTTTACCGAAAAACTGAAGAATTTCCCGCATACGCCGATTTGTTTTGTGTTGAGTCATGCGGAGACGCATCTATTTGATGACAGTGGTATTCTGAAGACAAACACGCTGGAACCACTCGTCGAGTCTCTGAACAATCGAATGGAGACAATCCCCGGCCGAACGGAGCGAGTCTTTTTTGAAGTCGGCAAGAACCTTTTCCCGGTGGGCAGCCAGAAGGGCTTCGGCTTCGCGGATTTGTACAGACATGTGCTTTCGCAATACGCGTCTGAGGAAGCATGGGACCGCAAGCTTGGTGCGCTCGTGGGTGACCTGATTCATCTCGCGTCACGTGTAAAGACCGTGCTTCTGGAACTCAAAGACGCAATCCGTGCGTGCAATGAATTCGTCGACGACTACGTCGGTCGGTTCTTGCATCAAGAGGATCAGGAATTGCACGGCCGCCTTCGCGGAATCCTCGGCGAAGCGCAGGCACGGCTGCGCGAAGCGCTGGACCGCCGTTTACAGGAACTCCAGCTTATGGACAAGTCTGCCATGTTTCCCCAGCTTCCCCGCTTGACAGAGGCGTGTCCCTCGGTGGATGGGGTCCTTCCAGGAACTCTACCGGGGCTTGAACTGAAAGACATGGCACGCGAGCAACGACTCCTACAGGAACAAGTCAGCCAAGCTCAGGATTCCGAGGAATTCCTCGTTAGCAAGGCGGAGTTCCTCGCCAAGTTCTTTCAATTCAGGGGCTCTTGGCTCCGCAACGAGACCGATCGCCTTCGCAGAGACGGTGAAATCCCATTCGACCCTTTTTGCGCGGCGCAGTCCGTGCCGCTTGACCAAATGCGGTCAAAAAGGGGCGATCAAGTCCGAAAAGCACTGGAGGAACGGATAGGCTCGTTTCTTCGGGTCTTTTCCGCAGACTCCGACGAGTCGATCTTGAGCAGCTTTCGCAACTCGATTGACTTAGCTTCGGAACGATATCGTCGGTACTTCGGAGAAATCCGACTCGCGGCGACCCAATGGCAGGACCGAGACATCAAGGGGCTTTACGAGTCGACAAATTCAGTACTTCCCGAAGAAATTGGACGAATCTTGAGGCGGCTCCTGCCGGATCTCGACGCCGCTATGAAGACGCGCCTGATCGTGCCGCTCAGGATTTTTGGCGAACAGGCATCAGAGGAGATTGTGGGAGATCAAGACCTGGGAGAGTTTCAGGACTCTCTTTTCGCGCAGAGCATTCGCATCCTGAGCGATCGCAGGGAGACAAGCGCAAATAAGGTGGTCGCTCAGCTACGCACGCTGATAGACAACGTCGATGCCAAAGAACTGTTGATTCAGGCCGAGCGCGAGGAGTGGATTCGGCAGCTCGAACCATTTCTGAAACGGGCGGAAAAGCTGGCACAGGCTTTGGCTGAGATCCGTTCGAACGATCGTGTTTTTGCATCACTTCTCGCCCAATTTGTTGAACGATACGAAGAATTCTCCACTGAACTCGATAAACGGCTTCGAGATGAGGATGACGTGCTGTTCAGAGCCGCCCGCGATTACGAGCGCCAGCGTGACGAGGATCTGAGGGACTCAAGAAAGGGGGAACACGAGGCGGTTGTGCAGATCGAGCGAGCACGGCAAGCTGAACTTGCAGTCCTAGAGGACGGAATTCACAGAGAGATTTCTCAAGTGCGCGCCTTGAGTGAGCATGAGATCAACCAAGTGGAGCAGCGCCAAGCAGAGATGAAGAATGACCTACGCAAGCACTGGAGGCGATGCGTTAAACGTGACCTCCTCATCGCGCTCGGAAGTGCAATTGGAGTCGGAATAGCGATTTCTTTTCTCATCGCCAACGCGAGCGAATCAGCGATATTTGCTATGGTTGGGGGCATGACAACTGGCGCAGCGGGTGGGGCGATGTATTGTTTGGGTCGCGTGTTATTTCACAGGCTGCGGCTCACCGCACAAGAGCAACTTGAGGACATGCGCGCCGAAATCGAAGTGAAGCGGATTCAGAAACAAGAGGAATCAGACATCGCGGCGATAGACAAACGACGCACATCTGACGTTGGGCGAATCGAATCGAAAGCGGAAGGGGATAAGAGGCAAGCGATGGGCGAAAATAGGTCGTACCGCGAGCAACGAAAACTCCAGGTCAAACACGAAATCATAAAACGACAGCAGGACAGCCTCAATCTAATGACCGGGCACTTTCTTAAATTCCAAGGCACGACGCTTGAGGCTATTGTTGCAGCAAACGGTGAAGCACGAACTCTGATTGTAGGCCAGTTCACCAAAACCATCTTTGAGATTGACCAGATGTATTCGGACTTAAAGCCCGTCCTAACCCAGCTGCGACAGGGTATCGACACCGTGCTCGTGGAGAATCGGAATGCCGTTAAGGGCGAACTGGACCGCCTGACTGCGAATTTGTTCGGCCAGTTTCAAGCGGATGTACGGGTTGTGCCGACCGATTGGCACCGGAACATCGAGGATGGTCCACTCGCAGGTTGGATACGCGGCACCGTGGAGCGGGCGAAGAAGAACATACACGACCTCTACGAGGACAACGCTACCACGATCGAAGGCTTGGGAAAACTGGCCCGCACGTGCGAAGCACTTTCCGAAAACGCTAGAAAACTTCGACCGACCTAATTGCGCAAGCGGCGCGTGAGCCAGTCGCCAGTTCGTCGGGATACGAATCGCTTTAAACCTTTTGATGAATATTGGTGCCGTTGCGACCGCTGGGCGCTGGTCGAAGCAGCACAGTTACTCGGAATTACCTGGTGCAGTTGGAGGAGCAAGAGCCAGCGTTATGTTCCAACCCAAGAACCGACTGAGGTCAGCGAGACTTGCATCAATCTGGCATGGTGGAATGCGAGTTTGGTTCGCGGCAGCCTCAATCTGCTCACGGGGGATAGCGGCAAGCGGGTCCCGATATGGTGCTTTCCCATCCAAGTCCAACGAAGAAACAACTCGGCCGAAGTCCGATTGCTGACGTGCAAGCATCGCAAACGCAAATCCGCGCGTGGCCGCCGAGGGGTTTTTGAGGGCGAGATTCCTCAGGAATTGCTGGGTGTTCTCATCCGGCCAATTCTCCGCGAGCGCCTGTACTGTGGTGTCCTTTCCGCAAGCGTGCATGAAGATTTTTTGGGGGGCGGGTATCGTTGGC
>CAYPGE010000241.1:0-13851 GCA_964409865.1 uncultured Pirellulaceae bacterium | reverse complement strand
GGAAGGAGCGAGCTATCTGGCCACGGACACGTACGCGGCCGCCGTTGCTCAGACCTCGCGGACGGTGACACTGGCGGTGAGCGGGTTGAGCGTGAACCAGCGGATTGTGGCGACGGCCACAGATGCGTTGGGAAACACCAGCGAGTTTTCGGCCAGCGTGGTGGTGGCATCGTCGTTGCTGGCGCCGGCCGAGGTGCAGCGAGAATCGAGTTCCGCCACGCTGGACGCGGCCGAGCTGGGGGCGCTGGTTTGGCAGGCCATCGCGGCTTGGGAATCGGCCGGCCTGGATGCGGCCGGCGTAGCGGCGTTGCAGTCCTTGTCGTTCGAGGTCACGGACTTGCCCGGCCGCTATTTAGGTCTGGCGTCGCGGGATCGAATCGTGCTGGACCTCGACGCCGCCGGGTTCGGCTGGTACGTTGCGGACGCCAGCGGAGAGGTTTCGGACGAATTTGAAATCTCAAATCTGAAATCTCAAATGGACCTGCTGACGGCGATGATGCACGAGATGGGACATGTACTTGGCTTGGCTGATCTCGATGGGGAAGACGACTTGATGGCTGCTGTGCTGCAACCGGGCACGCGGCGTCTGCCGACGCTGGCGGATGTCGATCAAGTGCTGGCCAGTGGCGATTGGCTCGAAGGCCCGGCAGACAGTGGGGGTTATTGACAGCCGGATTCCGCCGGTTTCCACTACACGCGTTTCAAACACGCTTAGCAGCGTTCGAGAAATGACAGTCCAGTATTTCTTGCCGATCATCACACGGAGTGTGATGGCTACTTTGGCGGGGTGACAGTTGTTTCGCGAACGCTGCTTACCTGTTCTGCTTGTCACCTGGATCGCGAGGAAGTTGAGAGAGATGAAATGTCGGGCTGTCTGCTGGGCGGTTACACATGGCCCTGACGCCGGAGAAACTGGCCGAGAAGAAGGCGGCCGGCATGGAAGACATCCGCCAGCACTGGCGGGTCGAGAACGGGGACTTGATCAACGACGGGTCGGCCGGCCAGTGGAATTTCCAGGAGTCGACGATCATCGGGACGACGGCCAAGGTGGAACTGAACGGGTTCGTCATTCTCGAGACCGATATTGCCAAGGTCGATCCGGCCACGTTCCTGTACCCGCTCAAGCAGTTCACCGGCCTGAACAACCGCAAGGGCCACTTCGGCTTCAACGGCCACAACGACGCCGTGCAATTCCGCGCCATCCGCATCAAGCGATTAGGGGGCGCGCCTTGAAGAAGCCCGGCGACACGAAACGGCACGTCATCGTCGTCCGCGGCGCAGAGGGCGAAATGAATCGCGACGCGGCCATCGCGAAGGAGACGACCGATGAAGAGCCTGACGCAACGCCTCGTTCTGTTTTCTGTGCTGGGCTCCGTTTTGTGCTGGAGTCGCGCTTCGGCCGAGGTCGGCAAGTCGAAAGCCCCCACGCTGCAAGTGCCGGAAATCGATTCCCGGCCGGTGATCGACGGCAAGCTCGATGAACCGTGCTGGCAGGGGGCGGCAGCAACCGGGCCGCTCAAGGTCGCGGGGGCAGCGCGGGGCACGTCTACCACCCAGGCGTTCATTCTGCGCGACGATGGCCATTTGTACGTCGCCTTGCGTTGTGCGGGCGACCTGGCCGAGACGGACAAGCGCACGGCCAGCGAGGACACGGGCGGCGATCGTTCGGCTTTCGCCGAGCCGCCCGTTCCGTTGCCCATCCGTCCAGGCTGCTTCCTCCGCGTCACCAAAGGCTTGCCTGCCGACCCGGTGTTGGCGGCCTTGACGGTCGAGTGCTGGGTCCGCCCCCGGAAGCTGAACGCGTGGCAGTCGCTGATCGGACAACACAACTACCCCACGGCTTGCGGCTACTCGTTAGGCATGGACGTGAACGGGCGGATCGCGTTCTATGCGGGCGACGGCGGCGCGTATCGGACCGATCAGGCGCTCTATGGCCCGGCCCTGGCGCAGGACCAGTGGCAGCACGTGGTGGGCATGTGGGACGGCAAGACCCAATCGCTCTGGCTCAACGGCCGGCGCGTGGCCGAACAAGCGTACGCTGGCCCAGTCCGGCCCGGTGCCGCCCCGCTGTGGCTGGGCGCGTGCGGGCACAACGGACCGGCGGTGAACCATCTGCAAGGCGATTTGGCCCTGCCGGTGATCTACGGCCGGGCGCTGACGGCCGACGAGATCGAAGCCCGCTGCCGCGACCAGGGCCGAATGCCGGCCACCGGAGACGCCGTGCTGGCCTGTTGGCCGGCGTCCAAGGCGCGAGGCAGCCGAGTCGTCGATTGCTCGCCGCACGGCCGCGACGGCCACGTGGCTGGCTCGGCGGGCACCGGCGAATTCGTCGAACTACTGATCGACTCGAACGCGGACCGCAACTCGTTCTACCGGATTCGGCTCGCCCCGGAGGGCGGCGGCCAGGTCGCCTGCTCGTACCACGAACACACGCCGCCCTGGCACGACCGGACGTGGCAACCGAAGTTCGACTGTGCGGTGGGCTGGCAGAGCGACGGTTGGACCGCCGAGTTCGCGCTGCCCTTCGACATCTTCTGCAAGAACAAGACGCTGGCCGCCGAGATCGGGTTCAACGTCCGGCGGTTCGGCATGCCGGGCGGCGAGGTCCACGCTTGGCACAGCGCGCAGGAGCACCCCGGTGACTGGGGAACCTTGGCGGGCATCCCGCCGCGAGACCGTCTGCCGGCGCCCGACTATGCGATTCCCAAAGCGGCCCCTTTCTCGTCGGCCGCCCAATGGGGAGTAAACGTGTACTACACGCCCGGAACCGCGCGGCGCGCGGTGCTGGCCGAGCAGCAGGGCCGGCCGCCGATCGCGCTGGGCCCCGGTTCCGCGCACCCCGGCACCACGGGCGAGGTGCGGCTGGAATTCGAGCGGTTCCTGCTGGCCGGCGATCCGCACGCCTGCGGCATCATCTGGGACCTGGCCGTGGACGAGCGCCAGGGAGAACTGTACGTGCTGTCCGATCCGCGGCCGTTCCGCGAGGCGCCGGAATTGCGGGTCTTCGACCGGCAGGGCCGATACCTGCGGACCGTCATGCCGTTCCATCCGGCCTCGCCCCGCGCGAACGTCCAGGACCTGTGCGCCATGACGGCGCGGGAAGGCGACACCGAGCTAGTCATCCCCAAGCTGTTCGAAACCCTGTGCGGTTCGCTGTCCCTGTACGGCGCGTTTTGGCATCTGCCGCAGAAGGTCTCGCTGGCGCCGGACGGCGACTTGATCCTGGCCAACATCTACCGCGCGACGCTCTGGAGGCTGAAGCCGGACGGCAGCTTGCCGCGCGAAGGCTGGACCTCGGCCTACCATGCGGGACGCAATGAACCGTTTGAAAGCCACAGCTGGACCCAGGACGTGTTGAACGCCCAGGACCTGCAGAATTACCTGTCGTTCCACTCGCTCCACTACCCCTACTTCTGTTTCGATCCGGACGGCGCTTTGTACGTCTCGGCCGGTCAGAGTTCGCGGCCGACCAGGAACTACGGCTACCACTGGGAAGTCGGCCAGCAAGAGGTGACGTACCAGCGGGAATTGAGCGGGCCGGAAGGGCGCGGAACGTATGTCTGGAAGTACCGCATGCTCGGGGGCGTCAAGCTGGACGAACAGGCCGCGCTCGCGGGTTTCGCTTCGCCCAGCGGCCTGGTCCACGACGGCCGTCATCTGATCGTGGCGGATTCCGGGAACAACCGCTTGCAGGTCATGGGGCCGGACGGCCGCCCGGTTGCGACCATCACGCATTACGAGCACCTTGGCAAGAAGCACCCCATTCACGGCCCGACCGCATTGGCCCTGGACCGCGACAAGAGCCTGTACGTGCTGGTCGCGTCGCAGCCGCGTTCGGCGGACCAGCCGATCGTCGAACGCACGTTGGCGTCGATCCAGCAGGACTATCTGCGCGCGGCGCAGCAAGACGCCGCGGAGCCCACGCGGCTGATCAAGCTCCAGAGTTGGCAGGAACCGCGTCTGGTGGCCGCTTCTCCGCCCCTGCATCCGGATGTGGTCCAGATCGCCGTCGACGCCGGAGTCGCCCCGCCGCTGGTCTGGGTGGCCAACGGGACGGGATCGGGCCGGCTGCTGCAACTGGCCGGCGACGATCTCTCGGTCCGGGCGGAATTCGGGGACGCGGGCGACACGCTGCGTTGTCCTCGGCAAAGCGGCAACCAGCCCCTGCTGAACATCGACCCGCAGACGGGCGAACTGTACGTCGAAGACGATTCCAACTACCGGCTCAAGCAGTACGGCACGGTGTACCGGATCGACCAGGCGGGGAACGTGCTCAAGAAATGGCCGCCCGCGTTCTTCAACAACCTGGGGCTGAAGGCCACCTCGCCCTGGTGGACGCTGGACTACGAACGTCATTTCCGCTACCCGGACGAACCGCTGTTCCTCGATTCCATCTTCGGCAAAGACGACCGGGTTTACCGCTGGAAACTGACCAAGGCCGGTGTCGAGATCCTGCGGTTCGACCGCGCCGGCACCCCGCTCCCGTTCGCGGCGACGGGGACGAATGCCTTGTCCGTCGATCATCCCATGCAGGTCGGTTTCTGGCACGACGTGTATCACGGCGTCGAGGTGGACCGGCACGGCAAGATCTACTGTGTGGCCAAAGCGGACGTGGATGCCGCGGCGCGGCCGGTGAGTGCTTACAAGGCGGCCGCGCGGCAGGTGAACGTCTACGATGCGGACGGGAAATTGCAGACGCCGGGCCTGCTCCGCCTGAACGCCGTGCGGGGACTTCAGGTGGACGACGAAGGCAACTTGTACGTCCTGCACCTGGCCGAGCCGGCCGAGCGGGCGTGGGACAATCAGCTGACCCTGTCCAAGTTCCCGCCGACCGGCGGCGATCCGCTGTGGTCCCGCCGCTGGGAAGGCTATGTCGGACAGGCCCAGGTCCTGTTCGCGCCGTGCCATTGCATTACCTCGAGGCAACACCAGACGTTGGACGGCAAGGGCTATCTGTACGCCGCGGGCAAACACAGCGTCCAGGTAATCGCGTGCGCGACCGGCAAATTGGTGGGCGAGTTCGGCAGCTACGGCAACGTCGATTGCCAGGGTCCGGGCAGCCCGTCGCCGCACCCCGAACTGCCCTTCGGCCTGATCTCCGCCCTGTCCGTCTGGCAGGACCGGCTGTTCGTGGTGGACGTGCTGAACCGGAGGATCGTCAAGTGCCGTATTGTGTACGAGGAACCGAAGAAACCCGGCCCCGATGGTTCCAGGTAGCACGGCTCTCCGAGCCGTGCCGGCCGGCGCGAGAAGAGAACTGCAGCGCGTACACTCATTGCGTGTAGGCCTCCTCGATGGCGCTGATCGGCAAGTACAAGTGCCGCGTGTCGTCCGCCAGTCGCGTAAATCCGTACTTGGCATAGAACGCCGCAGCGCGTTCATCGATGGCAAGCACTTCCACGGCAAACACACCCAAGGATTTGGAGAGTTCCAAGGCACGACACAGGGCGTCGGTGAGCAACATTTCACCAAGTCCCTGGCCTTGAAGGGACCGGTCCACAGCCAATCGCCCCAGCAGGATCACGGGAACGGGATGCTTGGGCAGCTTCTTGGCCACATGGGACGGCAGATGGGCGAACGCCACCGCACCGGCGGCCAGAGTATAGTATCCCACGACGCGAGTGTCCTCCGTTGTTGGCACGGCCACAAAGGTCCTTCCCAGCCGCCGCTTCTCGTACTGCGTCACGAAGGCGCGGAGGAACTCGTCCAACGCGGGCAGGCCGCAGGAGAATCCCGCGCGCTGGTGCTTGGCCTTGTCGAACGGCTCGATCCGGATCTCAGCCATGACGCGTGCGCCGCTTGGACATCGCCTTTCGTAGCGAGGCGTTGGGTGGGGACGGATTTTCCAGAAGCCGCAGGAACCGGTCGCGGTCCCGGTCCGACAACGTCGTGATTGTCTCCTCGGCAAACTCCGCCGACTCCGCCGACTCGTCCAGGCGTCCGCTTGTCCTGCGGATGCGGACTTCGCTTTCGCTGACTTGTTCGAGGATCACCGTTGCTTTGGCGAAGCCGGGGGGCAGCGTGACGCGCGCCCGCGCATCGACCGTCCTCGTTTCTCTGGCAGCCATGTGCCGTCGTCCTTTGATCAAAACGCTCGGTTCAGGTCAAACGTTCCCAGCTGTAACGATATACGATTCGACCCGTTTTTCAAGTCCGCACCCATCCGGTTGCAGGTTATCGCGACGGTCAACGCCACGAAAACGCACGTCCGCCTTCTCACGGGCAAGCCGTGGACATTGCCTACTGCGGCATGGCATCCAGCCGGGCGAGCAACTGCTGCGTGCGTTGGATCATCTCGGCGGCGCCGGCGCCGTAGGTCTCGAAGTTGCGGAGCGCGGCGCGGGCGTATTCGCGGGCATCGGGCACGCGGCCGGAGTCGGCCAGGGCCAACGCGACGTTGAAGCGGGTTTGGGCGGCGGCGTAGAGGTTGCCGGCGCCTTCATGGTAGCGGATGGCCTCGCGGTAGTGCGGCAGGGCGCGGTCGATGTCGCCGGCGTTGCCATAGATCGCGCCGAGTTGGTTGTGCGCGACCGTCAGGTGGTTGACGGCGTTGTCGGGCAGCAGGTCGAGCGCCTGGTGGTAGAAGCCGACGGCCGTGTTCAGGTGGCCGACCAGTTCCTCCGCCGGCCGGCCCGCAGACCGGGCTTCCTGGAAACGCTCGAAGGCCACGGAGCCCAGTTGCATGTGGCATCCGCCGCGTCCCAGCCGATCACGCTCGTCCCTCAGTTCCAGGTTCCGCCGATACCAACGCTCGGCCTGCGGTAAGTTGCGGATGGCGGGGATCACCATGTAGGCATTGCCCACGTTCAAGGCAGCCATGGCGGCAGCGGGGCGGTCGCCGATCTGATCCAACAACGCGAGTGCCTCTTCGTACGCCGCGAAGCATGTCTCCTGCTGGCATTCCCGTTGGATCTCGCCCAGTTCGTGCAACGACGCCGCCAGCGTGCGGATCGTATTTCGGTCGGCGTCGGTCAGCCGGGACGCGACGGCCTTCAGGTCGTCAAGAAAGCTCTGTTGTGGCATGGTCTCCTGACCATGCCACCCGCCCGACCGCAGGTCTCCCTGTTCCGTCCGTGATTCATCGGCGATCGCTGGGAGACCTTCGGTCGCGCCCCTGTCGCGGTCGGGAGACCGCGACAGAACAACGGAACCGTCATCCCGCTCGCGGAGCGAGCGGACTACGGTCTCCGCACGCCTCCGATCCCAGTCGACTTTAGCTCGCTGCAGCCGCTCGGCCTCCGGCCAGTTCCGCATCTCGCGGGCCAAGCGCACGCGATATTCGGTCACCAAGCTCCATTGCTCTTCGCGGCCGGGCAGCGGGCCGTCGGTGTGCGGGTCGACAAACTCCGGCACGATCTCGGCCACCAGCCGCGCCCACTCGGCCCGGCGACCGGTGTGATCGTACAGCTGGCGCAAGCCTTGCATCGTGCTGGTGATCCGGTGCCACCAACCGTGCCGGCGGGCCAGTACTCGTCGAACAGGCCCTTGAAGAACCAGGGGAGCGCGGGGTGGATGGTGTAGTAGCCGCCGCCGTGCGCGGTCAACAGGCCCACCTGGGCCGCGCCGTCCAACAGCGCAATTCACGACTCGCGGTCCAGCCCCCCCAACTCCGGCAGGGCCCAGTCGGCGTCGGGATGGCCCATCGTCTTCAACGCGTCCACATCCACAAACCCCTGGAAGAAATGCAGCAAAGCCAGACGCCGGCGTTCGGGCTCGGTGAACGCGTGCTCGAAGCCGTATTGTAGGGACGCGGCCAGGCTGCGGCTACGGCCTTGAGCCACGTCGTCGGCCACGTGCGCCTCGCCCCGCCGCAACTGCTCGACGAACGCCTCGATCTGCGCGTGCGTCTGGAGCTTGTCCCGCAGCGTCTGGCCGACCAGCACGGTGACGGCCAGCGGGTTGCCGCCGGTGAACCGCAGCAGGGGCCGCCAGTCCTCGACGTCCGTCAGTCGCCGGCCGTGTTTTTCGGCCAGGCCGCGGGCCAGCTGCACCCGCTCCTGCATCGGCATCGGCGGGACCTCGATCCGCCGCGGCAACTCGCCCAGCCACGCGCGTTCGTCCCGCCGCGAGGTGAGCAGAAACCGGGCCTTGGTCCGGGCCGCCGCGCGCAGGAAATCGGCCAGCTCGCGCTGTTCCGCGGGCGTGTACGCCGTAGCATGGCTCTCCGAGCCGTGCGTTTCCCCGGTAGCATGGCTCTCCGAGCCGTGCGTTTCCCCGGTAGCATGGCTCTCTGAGCCGTGCGTGGAACGGTCAGCGGCTTGATGCACGGCTCGGAGAGCCATGCTACGGCCGGCCGGAAACCCGGCGATCGGTTCCACGTTGTACCGCATGGCCACCACGCCGGTCACGCCGCAGTCGATCACCTCCTGGGCCAGCGAGCCGAAGGCCCGCACCTGGGCGTGGACTTCATCGGCCGACGCGGCCGACGGCTGCGGCGGCGCTGCGGCGTGCGCGCTGCGGCAGGCGTTCAGTACCAGCACCGGCACGCCGGTCTCCTTCAGCAGCCGGCCCAACGCCGGACCGTCGACCAACTGCAGGTTGTCCTCGGCCTGCGGGTCCTCAAACAGCAGGTACCCGTGGCTGCCGGCGCGGGGTCCGGACAAGGCCAGCGGGACGAGCCTGCGCAACCAGTCGGCGGCCGTCTCCCGGTCGGCCACTTCGGCGTACATGCCGTGGCCGTCGAAGTGGACCACGTGGTACGGCTCACCCGCCGCTTTGGCCGCCCGCAGCCGCGCGGCCAGGGCGGTGAAGGTCGCCGGCCGCAGCACGTCCAATTGATACAGGGCCTGCGTCTCGGCGGACAGCGCTTTCACCAGCCGGCTGGCGACCGAGCGGAACGGCACGTCGTCGCCCTGCCGCGGCCGGCAGATGACCAGCAGGATGCGGATCGGGCCGTCCGCCGCGCGCACCGGTTCCGGCGGTTCCGCCGGTTCGTCATGGGTCCGCACGAAAGCCGCGGCCCGCAGGGCCAGGACCGTGGCGGTCGCGGAGCAGTTCCCAGGGCACGGCCTGGGCGTCGCGCACGCCGGCCACGACCTCGACGCGCAGGTCGCTCAGCCGCTCCGCCACGCGGGCCCACAGCCGGCGGCCCTGCTCGCCGGAGCCGAACACGCGGTCGAACAGCTCGCTGCCGATCTCGGTCATCCGCGACTCGATCCGCGCCGCGATGGTCGGCGCGGGTTCGAACGGGTGCTGGAGGAAATCTTCCAGGTACCAGCGCAGGTCGCAGCGTGTGGTAGTCGAGTTTCTGGGGCAGACCGCCGTCGGGATTGCGCTGGGCCAAGGCCCAATCCACGGCTTGGACAGCCGCTTGATACCAGTCCTGGCGATCGAGCCCCTCCCGCTGTTTGACGCGCTGCCACGTCTGCAGCAGATACCGGGCCGTGTGGACGTTCATGTCGACCTTGTAACCGGGGTTGCTGCCGCGATCGTCGCTGTTGAAGGCCTTGTCGCGGATCAGGTAGCAGGTGTGGATGTAGCCGAACAGCGGCCCCGGCTCGCGGATTTGGGCAGTGAGCACAAAGTCGAGCTGATCGAGACACCGCCGGCGCCACAGTTCGTCGCCCGTCTGTTCGTACAGGAGGTACTCGAAGCAAGCCGACTGCGGCGAGACCGGCACGTAGATCGCCTGCCAGGCATCCTGCAGTTGATAGCCCTGCCCCGGCTTCCACATGTTCGTGTTCCGGCGGCCCTGCAGGTACAGGGCCAGGGCTTCATCCGGTTTGCGGACGAACAGCGGTTCGACGCGGTAGTGATTGACCTTGATCCAGTCCTGCACCAATTGTGTGATCGCCGCCGGCGACGTGCCCGCATCGTTCAGGAAGACTTGCAGCGGCATGGCGTACTCGATTCCCGCCGTCAGCTTGCCGCCGCCTACGCGGTACTGCGGCGGCACCGCACGGTTGCGGAAGTGAAACCCGGTCGTGCCTGTCCAGGTGTTCGGGTTGAGGTAATCCGACGCGGCTCAACGCCAGATGGTGCCATTGACGGTCGTGAATCGTCCTGGCGGAGAACAGAAACACATCCTGCTGAGGCTCCAGCCCGTGATGGTAGCCCGGCTTGCCGTCTTCGAGCATGACGGCCACGTCGGCTGACCCCGGCCCACTACTGGCCGCGCCCAGCACCGTTGGGTTCTTCCAGAATTGAGTACGCGGGGCGGCGACCGCTTGCCGAGTTTTGACCCACAGCGCCAAGGTGAACTGTTTCAATTCGTGCGTCGCAGCGCCCGGTAGGGCGAGATAGTCGTCTCCGCCGTCGTAATCCGCCGCGCCGCCGATCCTGCCGTCGGACAAAAAGCTGGCGCCGTGATTGACTGCATCGCCGCCGCGACCGCTGGCATCGCGGCAGTCGCCGTCCAGCGGCAGGTGCAGCACGAGCCCCTGCTGCAGTTCCGGCACCGCCCCGTCCGCGGCCCTCGTCATGCCGGCAGACAAGATCCCGACGGCAAACATCACGACCGCCGCCACGCGCAGTTGGACCTTCAAATTCACGTTGCTTCCTTTGCTTGGCGGCGTTCGAGAAATAACTGTCCGGTGTTTTCTGCCGATCATCACACGGAGTGTGATGGCTGCTTTGACGAGGCGACAGTTATTTCGCGAACGCTGCTTAGTTGGAGAATGGTGGCCGCCGGGCGCCGACCGGCGGTCGTGCAGCTTGCTCCAGTGTAACCGCTGCAAGAACTTTGCGAGAGGGGGCAGGTCTCGCGTCCGGCGGCACGGGGCTCGCCCTGGCCGAGGCTTCGTGCTACGATCAATGGGCCGCCGACGTACCGTCCCCAATCGTCTGCAGTACACCCCGGCGGTTCGCCACAAGAACAGGAGAACCAACGTGACAGCGGCATATATAATCCTGAGCTGGCTGGCTGTCGTTCTGCCAGGGGCCGAGCCAGACCAGCGAGAACAAAAGGCTGCCTTGACCCAACAGCTTTGGCCGCGGCAGCGGATCGAGGCGGCGCTGAAGGCCGTTCAGCAGCAGCGTGACCAAGGATTGTTGAGCGAAGCGGCGTACGGCAAACGAAAGGCCGTGCTCGAACAGCGGCTGGCGGGGCGCTACGAGTCCCAGACGCTGTCGGTGACCAATCCGCCCTTGAACTTCATCCAGAACGGCGGGTTTGAAAAAGTCAATAAGAACTCGGCCAAGGACCGTTCACGCTGGCTGTGGTGGGGCGGCTGGAGCTGGGGCGGCCAGTACGAGAACTCGTGGGAGGAACGGCCCGAATACGTACATTCGGGCTCTTTCTCGGCCCGCATCCGCTGTGTCGGCCAGCCGGGCCGGATCGGCATCAGCACGCCCAAGTTGCCCGCCGTGCCGGGGGCGACGGGTTACCGGCTGACGTTCTGGGCGCGCGGCGAGGGTGAGAACCGGCTGTTTGTCAACTTCGAGTCCGGGGCGGACGGAACCATGCGCGAGCAGATTCCTGACAAGTGGTCCCAATACACGTTGATCGGGAAGCCCGAACCGAACGCCAACTCGTACATGGTGTATTTCTACGCGATTGGGCAAGGCACCATCTGGCTGGACGATCTGGAACTGGTTCCCGTCGGCGGAACCGTGGAGGAGTAGGACCATGCGAAAACACCTGCTTGCGAGACGGGAAAGAGAGAGTGATCCCGGCACCCGGTGGCGGGAACGCTGCGAGTCGCGCAGGGACGCGTCTGCGTTGTGTGCCGTCGTGTTGGCTTGGCTCGTCACGCCCGTGCCGGCCGCCGAATTGGAGCTGTTCGTGACGGACTATAACGAGGACCCGGCACCGACGCAGGCACCGCTGGTCGCACGCCCCGTCACGTACGTCGACGCACAGCAAGTGACCGTCCGCACGTCCGACGGCAAGACGATCGCCTACGACGCGCCGGCCAAGGTCGCGATCCAGTCGCGGGCGGCCGGGGACCCGCGCGCGGCGCGCTTGTTTGCCTCGCGGGGCGAATACGAACCGTTCAGTTTCCTGTTGCGGCCCTTGGAGAATCTGACCGACGTGTTCATCCAGGCCGGCGCCCTGACCGGACCGGGCGGCACGATTCCCGCGGACTGCGTGACGGTCCGGTCCGTGGAAGGGTTTCACGGCGGCGGGCGGCAGATCCTCATGCGGCTCGGCCACCCGTGGAACATGCCGGCTTACAGCACCGAGTACTTCTGGTACACAGTGCGCGTCCCGGACACGGCGGCGCCCGGAACGTATCGCGGCACCGTCACCGTCACCTCTCAGCAGCGGCCTGTGGGAACGATCGTCGTCAACTTGGACGTGCTGCCCCTTCGCTTGAAGGACCCGCCGTTTGCGTTGGGATTCAATTACTCGCGGCCCGAGAACGTCCAGGCCCTGCCCAAGCACCTGGCGGACATGCGCGAGCACGGCATGACCACGGTCGCTCCGCTGTACGAATTCCACTTGCCGATTCACGACGACGATACCAGCCAGTTGGGCGAGTTCATCGAAGTCTATCGCCGCGCCGGATTCCCCGCCCCCTTGTACTTCGCCACGCCGATGGGGCTGCAGGTGAGCGATCTGGCCGGGTACGGCGACGAGACCAGCCAACGCTGGCAGCAGAAGTATCTGCAAGTCATGCGGCGGCTGCACGCGGAGACATTGAAACACGACGTGCCGGTGCTGATGAGCATCGGCGACGAATTGACGAACAAAGGCATCGAGGGAGTTGGCATCGCCGAGCGATTGGCCCGTTTCGTCTGGGAGGAACTGCCGGAGATCGCCACCACCAGCGACATGAACGGTTACCGCGAAGTCATGGCGATGGCCCCGTACTTGAACGTCGCCACGTTCAACAACGGCTGGGACGGAATCGATCACCACAACGGCGGCCGGCGGCTGATCAACAAGGATTTCATCCTGCAGTTGCAGCGTCAGACCGGCGCCATCCCCTGGTTCGTCAACGGGGGCTCCGGCCGATTTCCGTTCGGGTTCTTCTTTTGGAAGATGACCAAGCACGGCGTGCGAGGCAAGGTGGAATGGTACTACAACCTGCGCAACGAATCCGGCTCGCTGGTTCGCGACACGGACGCCGGCATCGAGCCGACGCTGGACTACGAACGCTCCCGCGAGGGCGTGGACGATTTGAAGTACTTGTGCGGCCTGGAATCGCTGATCGCACAGGCCCGCAAAACGGGACGAGCTTCGGCGGATTGTGCCGCAGCCGAGGCGTTGGTCGGGCGGATCGCCGCCGGGATTCAAGACGATTGGACCGCCTACAGTGCCGGCGCCGCCCGCTTTCCGCCCGACGGTTTCGCCGTGACGGATCCGGACAAGGCCGCCGGCCTCGGATCGTTGGACGTCATCCGCCGCGCCGTGGCGGACGCCGCTGTTCGGTTGCAAGAAGCCATGGCGACGGCGCCGGCCAGATAAATAAGGTTTCGCGAAAAGGGGACAGGACGCACGGGGCGTCACACTGGAAACCGCCGGTAGACTCGCCGCCTACCTCGGCGTGGCCCTTCTCCCCGCCAACACAAGCATGCCGAGCGGGACAACGCAGACATTTCGCGATCGCCGTACTACCGACAGATCGCCCGGCAGATGAATGGTGGACAATCCTGGCTCGCGTTTGGTCGCGCCATCGAGCCATTCGGAAACCGGCGGTTTCGTCCGCGATGCTGCGAACCCCGAAACCGGAAATTATTGTCAGGACAAAGCCGTTTGCAGCCCAACCGCGAGACAATTCACCGGATCGTCATTCCGTCCGGCCCCGGCCAGACATCCATTTGTCCAGTGCCAAAACAGGTCGTTTTTCGGTGTGTGTCACACGCAACGGGTAGGCGGGACTTCCAGTCGCTCGTCGGCCGCCTCCGGCTACCTTCAGGACTCCTGACCTCGAATAGTGGTCGCTGGGGCGTTTGGGTTTCGTTTGT
>CAYPGE010000240.1:0-13863 GCA_964409865.1 uncultured Pirellulaceae bacterium | reverse complement strand
CTTCAATCGTGATGTTCCGGTACCAGGCCTCGCTGGGCTGGCCGCCGTGGATCTGCAGGCCGATAATCCCGCTGGCCGGGATCTTGTCGTTCGTTTCCGTGTAGTCCACGGTTTGCACGCCGTTGACGGAGAGCCGAATGCGCGGCCCCTCGCAACGGATCTCGTACCGGTTCCAGTCGTCCGGCTTGAGGGCCTTCTGGATAACCTCGCGCTCGGGTCTGGCCAGCACCCGATTGCGGCGGGATTCGTCGTACAGGCAGCCCCAGTACCCGCCGTCGGCCCCCGCGCTCATGTCGGCCTGGTATCCGGAGACCTCGTGGTGATGGGGAATGCGCTGCGAGCGGATTTGGATCCCGGCGTTGCCGGGCCCAACCAGCTTGCACTCCAGGCGAAGAACAAAATCTGCGTAGGGCTGAATGGTACACAGGAACTCGTTGCGCGGCACGGGCTCGTTCAGGCTCCCGCCGACGATCGCCTCGTCCTGGATGCGGAACGTCTTTTTCGTGTCCCCTTCCCAGCCGTTAAACGTACGGCCGTCGAACAGCGGAATGCTATTGCCCGGCGTTTTCCCCGAAATCGCCTTAGCGCCGGTCGTTGGCGCCTGGGAGGCGTCGGCGGCGATCAGCAAAGTGGGAGTCAATACGACGGCGATCATCGCCGCCAGGGTTGCGGGATTACGTTTCCATGTCGTCATGGTTATTTCTCTTTCTTCGTTGTGAAGGCGAACGATGGGCGTCAGCCGACCGGTTCCTTGCACCCCGACGGGCCAACCTTGGGAAAACCGGTGGGCTAACGCCCACCGCTCGCCAGCATCATGCGCAATTCGGCTCGAAATCGAACGACACGCGTTCGTCCCACGAGTGAACGGCCTCGATGCGATAAAGTTGGCAGAAATCGCGGAGCTTCCGCACGTGGTCGCCGTAGATCTGCAGGACGTGAAAGCCGGCGACTTTGTGAGGATCGTCCTCGGCGCCTTCGACAATCGACCCGGTGTTCGTAATGCAGGCGGCCGAGGGCGGGCTGTCGTAGTTACAGACCACCTTGGCTCGATCCACCAGCAGCAGGTCCGGCCGCTGGAAGCGGGCGAGCGTGAACACCTGCCCGATTCGCCACAGCACCTGCGGCGACACCCAGTGCCCGCCCGCGTGATGGGATCGCAACACGTACTCCGCCGGCGGTTGGTCGAAGCCGTCCAGCCGCGTCGGGCAATTGCAGTGGGCGTTGGCAAACAGGTTCTGTGCTGTATCGACGAGGGGATCGGCCATGAAACCGGGGCGGCCGAGCAAGTTGTGGGCCAGCATCATTGTCACGGCCGAACCGATGTCGGCCTCGCAGCCGGCGACGACCCCTTCATCCATCAGACGCATGAACCCGATACAGGGCGTGCCGACCTGGCCGCACAGGTGCAGGCAGACCGTGGTCAGGCCGTCGGCGCCGTGCTCGGCCAGCAGACGTTTCGAGGCGAAGTAGTGCCGCGCGGCGTTCAGCACGTCGTCGGGCGTGACCTCCTTGACCGCCTTGGCACGCCGGATGGTTTCGTCGGCCAGTTGACGGACGCCATCGTCCAGCGGCACGTCTTTGTAGCACTTGACGTACTCCTCGCCCGGAACGAACTTCAGCTTCGTGCCCACGGGCCCGAAAACGTTGCCCTCGAAGGCGGTGTTTTGGTAGTTGTTCCGGCCGACAACCAACAGCGTGCTCTGCCGGAGGTTCGCGGCGGCCTTGACCAGTTCCAGTCCCGGACGGACGTCGTTGATATCCAGCGAGCTGGTCAGATGGAAGCCGGGCTTGTGGGCGATCGGGGCCGTGTTCATCGTGAAGCTGGTACCGATCTGCGTGAACACGAGCGTGGGCAGATCGAGAGCTGCGAAGATTTTGCCGGCCCGGTCCCAGAGGCTGAAGATGCCCATCGGCAGGATCAGCAGCGCGTCGGGATGCTGGGCCTTGGCCGCCTCGATGAACCGCGCGGCGCCCGCGTCATCGGTGATCGTCGCGTCGGCCAGATCAACCTCGATGCCCAGTTCCCGGCCCATCGCACGCAGCTTTTGCGAATACTCGTTGCACGCGGTGTCGTTATTGAACCCATGCCCCGGCCAGCCGCCGCAGACGGGCGCCGCGTGCCGCACGTAGGCCACTTTGAGCACCGGCGGCTTCTTGGCGGGCGGCGCGGGCGGCGGAGTGGCCTGGTCGGCGGCCGCGGCGTGTCCCGCCACACCGAGCGTTGCCCCGGCGACGGCCACGAGTTCCAGGAACCCGCGGCGGCTGAGGTCGCCGCAGAAGGCCGGATGGTGCAGCGGGCAGAGACCGAAGCGATCTTGTTCGTCCTTCATGGTAACTCCTTCGCCGTCGCAACCAATCGAAGTTCATCAGGACTCAGCGGCGGTTCGAGCGACGTACTGCGGCGGCAGCACTGCCGCAAGCGTTCATTCGAGTTCCCCGATCAGTTTGTCGTGAAAATCGCCCCACAATCCGCAGGCTTCGATGTAGGGGGCCATTCCAGGAAACGGCGATCGCATGCGAGCCTCCAAAACCGGTCCAGCTGATATGACCTTACCAAGAGCCACCCGGCCGGTCAATCATGCGCTCCCTTCGTCTTTTTCCTCAGACGCACCGGTCACGCCAGGATGTCCCGAATCACATGCGCCCCTTCCACGCCGCTGAGCCGGGCGTCCAGGCCCTGGAACTTGAAGGTGAAGCGATTGTGGTCGATGCCCAGCAAGTCCAGCATGGTGGCGTGCAGGTCGTGGACGTTGATCGGGTTCTCCACGGCAGCGTAGCCCAGTTCGTCGGTGGCTCCGTAGTTCAGACCGCCCTTGATCCCGCCGCCGGCCAGCCAAATGGTGAATCCCTTGTTGTGATGGTCGCGCCCGTCGCCGCCCTGCGACATCGGCGTGCGGCCGAACTCGCCGGCCCATACGACCAGCGTGTCCTTCAGCATGTCGCGCTGCTTCAAGTCGCGGATCAAGCCGGCGCAGGCACGGTCGATTTCCTGAGCCTTGAGTTCGACGCCGTTCTTCACGCCGCCGTGATGGTCCCAGTCCTTGTGATACAACTGGATGAACCGCACGCCGCGTTCCGCCAACCGCCGGGCCAGCAGGCAATTGGCGGCAAAGGACCCGTCGCCGGGCTTGCAGCCGTACAGATCCAAGACGTGCTGGGGCTCTTGGCTGGAGTCCATCAGATCGG
Source organism: uncultured Pirellulaceae bacterium (assembly GCA_964409865.1). GTDB lineage: Bacteria > Planctomycetota > Planctomycetia > Pirellulales > Pirellulaceae > Anammoximicrobium. The sequence goes on along the minus strand of CAYPGE010000240.1, from coordinate 10,677 downwards.
GAACGCTGGACTGCATCTGGAACGCCATCTCGTACTGCGTGATCCGCGTCGCGATTTCCGGGTCATCCACTACGGCATCGTACTGCGCGTTGATCGCGTTGACGGCTTGCACCACGTCCTGCTGCTGGTCCCGCGACACGCCGGCCGGATTGCTCAGATACAGCACCGGGTCGCCGCGGCCGCGCAAGGCGACGCCCTGGAACCGGCTGGGCAAGAACCCGGACGACCACTGCCGCGCCGCGATGGGTTGGTTCTGTCCGCCGCGGCCCAGGGACGTGAGCACGACGAAACCGGGCAGATCCTCCGCTTCGCTGCCCAAACCGTACACCGCCCAAGCGCCCATCGCCGGCCGGCCGGCGATCTGCGAGCCGGTGTTCATGAACATGTGTGCCGGATCGTGGTTGATGGCCTCCGTCGTCATCGACCGCACGAAGCAGATCTCGCCGGCCACCGCGGCAGTCTGCTCGAACAGTTCGCAGATTTCCACGCCGGTGTCGAACTTTTTGAACTTCAGCTGCGGGCCGAAGCAGACCAGCTTGGCGCCCTGAAGTTGCGCCAGTTGCTGGCCCTTGGTCATGCTCTCCGGCATCGGTTTGCCGTGCATCTGGGCCAGCACCGGCTTGTGGTCGAACGTCTCCAAGTGGGATGGTCCGCCGGCCATCGTCAGCCAGATCACGCGTCTGGCCTTGGCTGGGAAGTGCGTCGGCTGCAGCACACCGCGCCAGCGCCCCGTTGCCGGTGCGGCCGGCAGGTGCGGGGGCATCAACGAACCCAAGGCCACCGAGCCCAGTCCGGCGGCGGTGAGCCGCAAAAAGCTGCGGCGGCAGATGTGGTTCCAGCGAGTTGCCTGCGAGTCGTCACGCGGGAATTGGGGAACGTGTGTCATGTTGGTATCCTATCGTAGGAATCTCGCTCCGCGAGATGAAAGCAGATCCTCTCGCGGAGCGAGAGGTCTACGGTTCAATCCCGTGTTATCGTTTCGTGCAAATTCAAAATCACGCGCGCCACGCTGGTCCAGGCGGCCAGTTCGGCGGGGGCCAGATCCTGCGGCGCGGGCGACAAACCGACTTTCAGAATCGCCCCAACCGCCTGAGCATCTTGGGCGTATTGTGCCTTGTGTTTTTCCAGCAACGCGGTGACCACCTGGACCTCGTCCTCGCGCGGGGCGCGCTGCAAGGCCTGTCGCCAAGCCCACGTCAGCCGAGCCGCCGTGTCGCTGCCGCCCTGCTGCAAGATACGGGCGGCGAAGACCCGAGCCGCTTCGACATAGGTCGGGTCGTTCAGCAGCACCAACGCTTGCTGTGGAAGGTTCGACCGGTTGCGATCCGCCGCGCACTCCTCGCGGCTGGGCGCGTCGAACGCCAGCAGGCTGGGGTGCAAGAAAGAACGCTGCCACCACGTGTACAGGCCGCGCCGATATTGGCTTTCGCCCGTCTCGGCCACCCAGGTCCGGGGCGGGAAATTGAGGTTCTCCCAGTATCCGTCGGGCTGGTACGGCTTGACGCTCGGCCCGCCGATCTTCGGCACCAACAGGCCGGCGATGCTGAGCGCGTTGTCGCGGACGAGTTCTGCGTCCAAGCGAAAACGGCTCTGTCGGGCCAGCATCCGGTTGTCCGGATCGCGTTCCTGCAGCGGCTTCGGCGCTGTCGAGACCTGTCGATACGTGCGACTGAGCACGATCGTCCGGACCAGGTGCTTGACGTCCCACTTGCGGTCCATGAATTCGCAGGCCAGCCAGTCGAGCAGTTCCGGATCGACGGGCCACTCGCCCTGCGAACCCAGGTCCTCCGGCACCTTGGACAGTCCGATACCGAAGAACTGTTTCCACAGCCGATTCACAAACACGCGCGCGGTGAGGGGGTTGTCGCGCGAGATCAGCCACTGGGCCAGGTCCAGGCGATTCAAACGCCGGTCCTGCGGAACGTGGGGCTGCGGCAGGTAGGCGGGCAGCGCCGGTTGCATGATCTCGCCGCTCTCGTCCATCCAATCGCCGCGGGGCAGGAGCCGAACCGTACGCGGATTGCTCATCGACACGGAGACGATGCAGCGGGGCAACGCCGCCTCGAAGTCCGCCTGGGCCTTCGACGGTCTCTTTGCCTCCGCGGCCGCCGCTTGCAGACGTTCCAACTCCTTCCGCTGCTCGTCGCTCGGCACGAGCAGGCCCTCCTCGCGGCGGCCGATGATCGGCTCCTGAATATCTGCAAAGAAAGCGCCCATGGAATAGAAGTCGCGGATCGTCGCCGGATCGAACTTGTGGTCGTGGCATTGGCAACAGCCCAGCGTTTGGCCGAGCCACACGGTGCCGATGGCTCGCACGCGGTCCGTCAACATGCGGGCCTCGTAGTCCTTCGGCTGCGCGCCGCCTTCCTCGGTGCTCAGCAGCAAGCGGTTGAAGCACGAGGCCACCTTCTGCTCCTGCGTGCTGTCCGGCAGCAGGTCGCCGGCCAGTTGTTCGATCGTGAACTGGTCGAACGGCTTGTTTTCGTTGAACGAGCGAATCACGTAATCGCGATACGGCCACACGTTGCGCGGGTTGTCGGAGTGGTAACCGATCGTGTCGGCAAAGCGGACCACGTCCAGCCAGGGAATCGCCATCCGTTCGCCGTACTGCGGGGAGGCCAGCAGCTTTTCGACCAGATTGTCATACGCTTGCGGCGACGCGTCGGCGACAAACGCATCGACTTCGTCCGGCTTAGGTGGGAGGCCAATCAGGTCGAAACACAGCCGCCGGGCGAGGGTCCGGCGATCGGCTTCGGGCGAGATCTGCAGCCCCGATTCCGCCAGCCGTTGGCCGACCAGGTGGTCGATCGCGTTCACGCCGGGCGGCGTCGCGGGCTTGACCGGCGGTTCGTACGCCCAATGCCCCTGGTACTCGCCGCCCTCCGCGATCCACCGTTTGATGATCGCCTTCTGTTCGTCGGACAGCTTCTTGTTCGATTCGGGCGGCGGCATCAGCACATCCGCGTCGGTGCTGTAAATGCGCGCCACAACTTCGCTTTCCTCCGGCTTGCCCGGAACGATGGCTCCGTGGTCCATCGCGTCGCTGCGCACATCCAGCCGCAAATCCGCCTCCCGACGATTCTTGTCCGGCCCGTGGCACAAGAAGCAGTTGTCCGACAAGATCGGCCGGATATCGCGGTTGAACTGCACCCTTTCGTCTGCAGACGAAGAGCAGGCAACGGCCCCAGCGACCGCAAAGACGGCCATCGCCGCTCCGTGTCGCCACTCGACTTCGAAATTGGCGGCGGCGCGACGCAAGCTCTGTAGTACCCTCATCTGCAAATCTCCTCACGATCCAAACACGCATATCCATCGGTTTATCCGTCCACAACATCCTACGGGCGCGGCGCGGTTCCCGCAATAGTCCGGAAAAAAGTCTCTCGCCGTCCCGGATCGCCGGAGTCAAGAACCGGCAATGGCCTGAGAATCGCCGACAAGACCAGACCCGGAGACCTACGGTCGCGGTTTCGGCGGGGTCAGACACCCGCGCCGAACAGGTGAACGGCTTTAGAATCGCCGACAAAACCAGACCCGGAGACCTGCGGTCGGCGGTTTCGGCGGGGTCAGAGACCCGCGCCGAACAGCGGTCAGAGACCCGCGCCGAACAGCGGTCAGAGACCCGCGCCGAACGGCGAAAGTAGACGGTCGACCTAGAAATCCTGCCGCTGAAGGTGGATGCAGCCGAGCGTCAAGACCACGACCATAAAGGCCAGACTGCTCCAGACGGGGCGCCAGGGTTCGAGTTCCTTCTGGGCGGTGCTCAGGTCGCCGCCTTCGCCCACCTCCGCCGTCTCCTTGCCCGACAAGATGTACTGCACGGTTTTGTCCAACTCGCCCGGCTTCGGAAAGACCGTGTACAGCGGCAGAATGGCATACCGGTAGACCCGCTCGAGCATCGACAGGGGCGGCGCGTATCGGTGCGTCGCTCGCCAGGCCGGCAAATCGTACTGGGTGACTCGCGTGGTGCGGTCCACCACCAGCGTGCGGCCGGGCGAGGGAAAGACGCAGCACGAAATGTCCCGTTGCCCGGCGATCCGAGGCCGAGCCATGTCGTCCGCCCGGCGGTCGTAAATCCACAGCGCCCCGTGATGGAACACCACGGCGAAGTACCTGCCTCCCGGCGCCGCCGTGATGAAACGCGGTTGATTCTTGCCCTCCACCGTAAACCGCCGGCGCTCTTGCAGGTCCTTGGCATCGAACGCGAACACCTGCCCGTCCTCGCGGCCGATCAGTACGGTGTCGCCGCCAAACGCCATGGCCACGTCGCCGCGATAATCGTCGTCCAGCTTTTTCTCCAACCGACGCTCGTAGCGGTCCTGGGCGTTCTTCCGCAGCACGGTGAGTTTGCCGCGCCGGTAGACGGCCAATTCCCCTGTGTCCCGGTTCACTGCGGCGTCGGCGGGTTGCAGCAGTCCCAAGCCCGGCTCCGGCCCCACGCCGACAAACGGATCGCGGCCGGGAAGCGGCAGCGAGAATCCGAGCACCTGGACCGACTGGCCCTCCTGCTTGGGATCGCCCACCAGGCGGTACAGATCGAGGCTCGACACGATCAGAACCCGGCCGTCGGCTTCGCGCAGCAGGTCCAGCGTACCCAGCGAGGCGTTTACGCCCGCGACGGCGGTCCAGTCCTGGGAGCGCGGTCCCACGTTCAACTTGATCCGGCCGCTGCGAAGCGAGCGCACGGCGGAAATCAACTGGTCGCCCCGTTCATCGTACACGGGGCCCAGCGGGCGCAGTTCCGGCGGGACGCTCGGGATGAAGGACAACGCAATTCGCCGCTGCATCTCTTCTTCGCTGTCCGAGCGGAAGACTTCTTGCCACTGGCCCTGTTTTTCGTCCCAGGCGTACGTCAACCCCATCTCGTTCACGCCCAGCAGCGTGTCCTTGGCCCGGATCAACTGGACGATTCGCGTCTTGTTCAGCACCAACTGCTCGACGCCCGACTTGCCCACGCCCACCCCGAAGCACATCAGCCAGAACACTACCGTGACGCCTACCGCGGCAATCGCGTTTCGCCACAGCAAACCCACCAGCGCCGACACGGTGTAGTAGATCGCGAACATGAACACGTACACGGGAATGCACAGCAGGATGCGAGGGTCCCACATGCCAAAGCGCAGGCCCAGAATCAGCCACAAGCCCAGCACCAGGTAGCCGGCATTGAGCAGGATGAACATGCAGCCGCCGCAGAATTTGGACAAGAACAGCAGCCACCGCCGCACGGGCTTGCTCAGCAGCAGGTTCAGCGAACCGGGATCGAACATCTGCGGGATAATCGCCGCGGTGACCAGAATCGCGACAAAAACCCCGATGGTGCCCACGATCCAGCCCGTCGCGCGCTGGACCAGGGATTCCAGCAGCCGCTGGAACTCGGTCTTGCGGATCGGCAGCGGCTCGCCGAAGTCGTACCACAAGTATCGGAACCGCAGCGACGTCGGCGGGCTGGCTCCGATGAACTCCGGGTAGGCCGCCTCCAAAGCCAGGCGGTTCCAGCGTCCCAGGTCGTCCTCGGGCAGTTTCTGCACGTCCTGCTTCGCCAACTCGCGGGCCTCGTCCGACTGCGGGCGGTGCTTGCCCCAGGTCTTCTCGTCGTAGAAATCGCGCCGCTGCAGCAGCCGGTTGATTCCCTCTCGAACGTTCTTCATCACGCGAATGAATTTGAACGCGCCGGAAACGTCGCCTTCCTTGGGCATGGCGAACGCCATCACATCGCGGCGCAACGGTTCGTCCAGCATCGAGACAATCCGCTGGGACGGTGACGGCTCGGTCTTCTGGGCTTCGTCGCGCAGATGCTCGATGAAACGCGGCAAATCGCGCACGGCGCCTTCGGCCAGATCGCGTGTGACTTGCTGGCGGTAGCCCAGCGGCGCCAGCAGCAATAACAGCAGCGTGATCAGCACCAGCAGCACCCACAGGACGCGGGAGGCGAGCGCTTCGCGGAACGAGTCTTGAATCACTGCGAAGTAGGGGCGCATGTTCCCTCCGCCGGCCCGGCCACGATCGCCAGAAAAGCGTCCTCCAGACTCCGCCGCACGCGGCCCAGACCGAGCAGGCTGACCCCGTGTTTCCGCAGCCGGTCCACGCACCCGTCCGCGTCAGCCTGGCTGAGCGACTTGAGCACGACTCGCACGACACCTGCGGCGGGCCGTTCCCAAGCGGCGACCGTCGCCCCGGCCAGCGCCGCCCGGATCGCCGCCTCGTCGCCCGCCAATTCCAGCACCAGATCCGGTTCGACTTTACTGACCAGCAGCTTGCCGACGCCGGAGGACGTGATCTCCTGGATAGGGCCGATGCGGCGCAGAACTCCCTTGTCCAGAATCGCGATCCGGTCGCAAATCAGTTCGACTTCCTGCAGCAGATGACTGTTCAGAAAGACGGTTTTGCCTTGGGCCTTCAACTGCTGCATGATGCTGCGGACATGGGCCCGGCCGACCGGATCCAGGCCGTCCGTGGGTTCGTCCAGGATCACCAGCTGCGGGTCGTGCAGCAGGGCTTGCGCCAAGCCCAAACGCTGGAGCATGCCCTTGGAGTACTTCGCCACGCTGTCGCGGGCCCGGTCGGCCAGGCCCACCAACTGCAGCAGCTCGCCGCTCCGCTCCCGAATCTGCCGCGCCGGAACGCCGTTCAGTTTTCCGTAGTAATCCAAAGCCGTGGCCGCCGTGTGATGCCGGGCAATGCGCAGGTTCTCAGGCAGGAACCCCACCCGGCGCCGGCTGCGGCGATCGCCGGCCGGCAAGCCCAACAGCCGGGCGCTGCCGGTCCACTTCCGCACGATGCCCAGCAGGATCTTGATAAACGTGGTCTTGCCCGCGCCGTTGGGGCCCAGCAGGCCGAAGATTTCGCCCGGCCGCACGTCCAGCGTCACCTCGCGCAGCACCTCCAGCCGCCGGCGCCGCAGCCAACCGTCGCGGTAGACCTTGCCCAGAGATTCGACTTCGATCACAGGTTGATTATTCATGCTCTGAGTAGTTCGAACCGAAGCCGCTTCGCAACGAGTCGGACGGTTTGCCCAACCAACACTTCCTTCTCTGGAGGCGGTTTAGAGGGAACAGGCCAGACGCAGGGCTGCCTTGATGCGTGCCAAATCGTCCGGCAGTACTTGACCCAGCCGACGCTCGAATCGCACCCGAGGTAGCGCCCCAACGCCCTGAACATTGGCGACCGAGGCAGAATCCAAGAAACGAAGGTGACCAAGCCCGACTTCCAGCACACTTCCGCGATTCTGCGTCGTGATCGGCACGTGAATGACCAGGGTACGTTCCACGGGCAGGTCGTCGGCCAACATGACGACCACGGGTCGCAACTTGCCCGCCAAACCCATGTCTGCCAGCCAGACCTCACCGTGTTTCGGATTCTTTGCCATCGAGGATCGTTAGTACTTCCTGCTCTACCTCCCGATCGGGCAACAAGTCAGACCAGGCGGAGTCGCCGCGTTCTCGTACGAGGAATCTCAAGAAATCCAGCACTTCCCGTTGAACCGGTTCCGGCTGACGTTTGATTTCCTCGATCAAGAGTTCTTGCGTGGTCATAGCAGGATTATAAACGTCGATGCCCGGTCGCTACAAGATCGCAAACCGGGCCGGCACCCGCAAACAGATCTTCCTCGAGTGGATTCTGCAGTCCAACGTCCCAACTTGCGGACCTTGATCCGTCGGTCAGAGCCCAAGCCCGCGTCAGAAGAACTTCGTAATCCCCGGCGTCGGCATCGCGTAATTGCCCTGGACGTCCGGCAGCGTGGGGGGATCGGCGTCCAACGCCAATCGCTGCGGCGTGACGGTGTGCGGGCAGTTCATCGCCTGGTCCCAGGTGAGCAGCTTGCCCGTGTAGCAGGCCCACGTGGCCATGATGGCCAGCATGCTGCTGCGGGCCATGTACAGCGTGTTGTTGACCGGCTGGCCCTGCCGGATGCCTTTGAACAGAGCCACGTGTTCCAGGTCGAAACGATTGCAGTCCGGGCCCGTGTAGCGCCACGGGTTCTCGCCGTCGATGCGGCAGGCCAGCAGATCGCAGGTCCCCTTGGTCCCGATGAACCGGTCGGCGATGCTGGGCAGGCAGCCGTCCTGCTGGCGGCAGTAAGCGTACATCCGCGTGCCGTCCGCGTATTCGTACACGACGGCGAAGTGGTCCCAAGCGTCGCCGTACTGGCGCCCGACGCGCGTCTGCCGACCGCCCATGCCCCAGGCGTGCAGCGGCGGTTGCTCGCGCATCGCCCAGGCGGCCTTGTCCAAATTGTGGACCAGATTCAGCCCCGGCAAGTCGCCGGCCAGCCAGTAGAAGTTGTACCAGTCCCGGAGTTGGTACTCCATTTCGCTCCAGCCGGGCTGCCGCGCTCGAGAGCGGAGCGAGCCGGTGTTGCACGTCTCCTCGATGCTCGTGATCCGGCCGATGGCTCCGTCCAGCACGCGCTTCATCGTCTCCTGGACGCCCGTGTGGTAGCGCCAGGCCAGTCCGGACACGATGCTCAGCCCCTTTTGTCTGGCGATTTCGCCGGCTTCCAGTACCAACTTCACGCCCGGTGCGTCTACGGCGTGGATCTTCTCACAGAACACGTGCTTGCCGGCGTCGACGCAAGCCTTCAGATAGATTGGATGGAAATACGTGGGCAGGGCCAGCAGCACCACGTCGGAACAGGCAATCACGTTCTGGCAGGCGTCGAAGCCCACGAAGCAACGATCGTCGTCCACGGTCACCTGCTCGGGCTTGGCGGCCTGGAGGTTGGCCCTGGCCGACTTGAGCATGTCGGGAAACACGTCCCCCAGCGCGACCAGTCTGGCGTTGACGTCCGCGTTGAGCGCATTGACGGCTGCTCCGGCGCCGCGTCCGCCACAGCCCACCAGACCGACGCGGAGGATATCGCTGCCGGCCGCGTGGGCACTGCGAGCGATCGGCAGTCCGGCACCGGCCGCCGTACCGACGGCCGCCGTGGCCGCTTTCAGAAAATCGCGACGCGAGGGATCGGCTTTGGGATTTTCAGAAATCAAACCGGACATGGCGTGCTCCTCGAAACCCGATGTGTCAGCGAGTAGTGCCCGTACCTTTCTTGCCGACAAGGCGGGGTGATGTCAAGTGGCTTCGGACTAATCTCACCTGCGGTCACGATCTTCCTCACGGGCTGTCGTTGTCCATCCCTGGGACGCATTTCAACAACTTCCGCATGATATTCAGGAAGCGTGTGCCGCCGATCGGATGGTCGGCGACGACCTTTCCATCGTAGATCACATTGAAGACCCCATAGGCCGACGGGGCAGCACGCGCCTGGCTGCCAGTTGTCAGCTCCACCACCTTCGGGCGAATCCCAAGTGTCTTGCAGCCTCGAAGGATGTCATCCATGCACTTCCCGACGCACGGACACTGGTCCGATTTGACGATCGTCAGCCCCGATCCGTACTCGCGAAGCGTCCTGTCCCAACCGGTCTTGAACTTCGGCGACGGTGCCGTTCGCAGTTTCTTTGCCAGCAGCTCAAACGACGGCGGTGCCGTATCGACGCATTCAAATCCACAACGCAGAAAAACCTCACGGCTCGCCATCCACGTGCCACGGCTCACAACGGCTGCCACGCCGGCCATTCTGGCTCGCCTGGCGTCGGCCACGCAGTCCTCGACCAGCAGCATCCCAGAGCCTTTGCCCTTGTACTTCTTCTTGTTGATCATGATGCAGTGGATGACCATGTAGCCGGGCGCGTCCACGGGCCGCCACGTGTGCTCGCCGGGAACGTACTCGATCATTCCGGCATCGACGCCGTCAACTTGCAGCACTTTGAACTTCAACCCTTCGGCGAAACGCTTCTTCAGCCATTGCGTCTTTCGCCTGTAGCCCTCGTTCGTGGCGTCCTTGAATCCGCAAAACCCGTGGTCGCAGATCGTCGATGCGTCTGTGTCAATGATCTCGATCCTGGCCATGGGATCATCCTCGCGCGTAGGTTCCGTGGCTGTCTCCGCAGTGTAGCACCAGGATGTCGCAATGAGTACCCAAGTCACTTGAAGAAAAGGACTTACAGCGATCCGAGCACTATCCGGTGCAGATCGTACGTTTCACTTGACCGAAGGGGGCGGTGTCTGAGGAGGTACGTCGAGCGGCGCAATCAACTGGGAGTCCCGCCTCCGTCGGCAATTATCCCACTTGGCGCCGAGGGTCAGGTTGATCGTCGTCACGCCAATCGCCGCGATCATGCGCCCGATCGAGCCTGCCCTGGAAGGGTCAGCCCGAGCATGATCGCGACAAGGGCCACGCTCGTCGGCCGCAGTTTTCTCGTGTCATCGTGTGGCCTCGTGTAGTCATGGCGCAGACCTTGGCAGGTCAAAGTAGAAGACTTGGTTCTTGTCCTTCGGCGTGCCGGCCTCGGCGGGGGCAATCAACAGCGAGTCGCCGAGGATGGTCCGTTCGAGGATCGATCCGTCCGGCCCGGTGACGAGGAACTCCGCGGGGTGTACGAAGACGATCGGCAGATGCGTCTCGCGAGACCGCGCTTGCAGGATCCAGTCGTTCGATTTGGGGCCGAACATGCCGCCGGAAAGACACAGGAGGAAATCGGCCCCCTGCTGCTTCAGGTTGCCCGCGATCTCCGGCAGCCTCCGGTCGGCGCAGATCATGACCCCGATCCGGCCGTAGGGCGTGGCGAACACCGGAGAGTCTGTGCCGGGCCGATTGCGCACCAACTCGTGCTCCAAGTGCTGCTT
>CAYPGE010000239.1:0-13959 GCA_964409865.1 uncultured Pirellulaceae bacterium | reverse complement strand
CCAGGGGTTGCAAGGCCGGACGGACATCGAGGTCAGCGAGCCGCAGATCTTCGAGCGTACGAATTTTCCGCTGATTGCGAATTTCCAGCAGAATCCGGGGTTGGCCGAGATCGAGCTTACGCTGAGCTACGACACTGGCCAATTCAGCGAGCGTCAAGTTTCGTCGCTTTCGAAGTACTACGTGCGGACACTTCAGGCGATGGTGCATGGGCCGGACGACCTCATTGGCTCCGACGCCTTGCTTTCGGAGTCCGAACGCGAGCAGGTGCTGAAGGAGTGGAATACGACTTCCCAGGAGTATGCACGCGAGACGTGTGTGCAGCACCTCGTTGGAATCAGTGCTGCCAAGCATCCCGATGGCATTGCGGTAGCGCACGACGGACGGGAGATCACGTACCGGGAGTTGGACGAGCGGTCGAATCGGCTGGCCCACTACCTCCAGAGCGTTGGAGTCGGTCCTGAAGTCGTCGTCGCCGTGCTGATGCGGCGATCGCCGGAGATGATGGTCAGTCTGCTCGGCATCCTCAAGGCGGGCGGAGCGTATCTGCCGCTTGATCCAGAGTACCCGGTGGAACGGTTGGCTTTCATGTTGGAAGACAGCGGCGCCGCGCAGCTGTTGACCACCGAGGAACTGGCGGGTGAGGTGGGGCCGTGGGCGAAGAACACCATCTGCCTGGATACCGATTGGCCTCGCATGGAACAGCAACCGGCTTCGCCCCCCGTCTGTCCGAGCAGCGCCGACAACCTGGCCTACGTGATCTACACGTCGGGTTCGACAGGCCGGCCCAAGGGAGTGGCGGTGGCTCATCGCAGTCTTGCCAATCTGGTGGCCTGGCATCAGCGGGAGTACGAGGTAACGGCCTCGGATCGCGCGACGCAGGTCGCTGCGCCCGGGTTCGACGCCTCGGTTTGGGAGATTTGGCCCTATCTGTGCGCGGGGGCAAGTGTCCACATTCCCGAGGACGAGGTGCGGATGACGCCACGGAAGCTTGTCGACTGGCTGGTCGCTGAAGGTATAACGCTTTCCTTCCTGCCGACCCCGCTTGCAGAGGCCGTGCTCGAGGAGCGATGGCCCGCCGAATGTGCGTTGCGCGCCCTGCTGACCGGCGGCGACCGTCTGCATCGTGGCCTGTTGAACGATTACCCGTTCCGCGTGGTCAACCACTACGGTCCCACGGAGAACACGGTGGTCAGCACCGCGGGTGTCGTACGGCCCGCCAGTGCCGGCGACGGTCCGCCGCCCATTGGCCGGCCGATTGCGAACACCCAGGCGTACATCCTGGATCGCCGGTTGAATCCGGTCCCCGTCGGCACCCCGGGCGAGTTGTACGTCGGCGGCGAGAATCTGGCGCGAGGCTATCTGCACCGTCCGATGCTGACGGCCGAGCGTTTCGTTCCCCATCCGTTCAGCGAACGGCCCGGTGAGCGATTGTACAAGACGGGCGATCTGGCGCGCTGGCTGCCGGACGGCAGGATCGACTTCCTGGGGCGGATCGACCAGCAAGTCAAGGTGCGCGGATATCGCATCGAGTTGGGAGAGATCGAGGCGATCCTGGCCGCACACGATTCGGTGGACCAAGCCATCGTCGTAACTCGCCCGGATCCGTCCGGTCAGCAGCGGTTGGTCGCCTACGTGGTGTCGGCCACGGCGGAGGCGCTTTCGGTCGAGTCGCTGCGCGAGCACCTGCGGCGCCTGCTGCCGGAGTACATGGTGCCGGCGACGTTCGTCCCCTTGGACCGTTTGCCGCTGACGGCTCACGGCAAGGTGGACCGCCGACAGTTGCCGGCCCCGGATACAACCGGTGCCGCGGCGGAGAGACCCGATGCGCCGCCACGGACGCCCAATGAAGAGCGTCTGGCAGAAATCTGGGCCAAGGTACTGGGCGTCGAACGAGTCGGCGTTCAGGATAACTTCTTCGATGTGGGCGGAGATTCGCTGTCGGCCGTCCGGATGATGGCCGAGACCGAGCAGGTCACGGGAGTCACGGTGCCGTTGCGGCTGCTCTTCCAGCAGGGAACCATCGAGAAGCTGGCCGAGGCGATCGACGGCGAGCAGTCCCGTACGGTCGAGTTGCCCTTGGTCGAAATCCAGGGCGGCACCCAGCGGCCGCCATTGTTCGTCATCCATCCTGCCGAGGGGACGGTCTTGGGCTTCGTACAGTTGGCTCGGCAGTTGGGTGAAGAGCAGCCGTTCTACGGACTTCAGGCGCCGGGGTTGGAAGGCGAGGCGGAGCCGCTGCGGAGCGTCGAGCAGATGGCGGCACACTATGTCATGGCCGTCCGCAAGGTGCAACGGCACGGCCCGTACTTCCTGGCGGGATGGTCGTTTGGCGGTCTGGTGGCCTTCGAGATGGCTCAGCAGTTGATCGCGGCGGGCGAACCCGTCGGGTGGCTGGGTCTCTTCGACAGCTTCGTCTTGGACGGTTTGGGAGACGTGCCGCTGGAAATGGACCGGGCCCTGTTTGCATCAGGAGCGCGGCAGTACCTGGAGCAACTCGGACTGCCTCTGCCGGTGGCCGAGGAGGTTCTGGCGCGTCACGAGCCGGCGCAACAGGTCGAGATTCTGTTGAGCGGCCTGGCGGAGGCCGGAACGGAGTTCCCGCAGGCGGTCGCGCTGCAGGCGCGCAGTCTCCTCAACCTCTGGGACCTGAATGCGGCATCGGGACGCGCCTACCGGCCGCGGGTCTACTCGGGAGAAATCACGCTGTTTCGCGCCGGTGACGACGAGTTGGCCGCCGCGGGCGGCGGGCCGGACCCGGTTGAGCAGTGGCAGCACCTGAGTGCACGGCCGCTGGTCGTGCATCGTGTGCCCGGCACGCACACGTCGATGATGCTTGACCCTCAGAACGTAGCCGTACTCGCTGCAGAACTACGTGCGAGTCTCGCCGCGAACCAACCGAAACCAAGCGAGGACTGACGCATGGCGAGCGACTTAACGCCGGCTGTCTCCCAGGAACAGGGTCCCCCGATGACGCAGACCGCGGCCCAAGGCGGCTTGCGGGTCTTCGGTATCGTGGCTGCAGGGCAATTCGTCTCGGTGCTCGGATCCTCGTTGACTGCCTTTGCGCTGGCGAACTGGATCCTGGACCAGACGGACAACTCCGTCACGCATCTGAGCCTGATCATTCTGGCGGCCTCGCTGCCGGGGATCCTGATCTCGCCGGTGGCCGGGAGCATTGTGGACCGGTGGGATCGCCGGCGGGTGATGCTGGCCAGCAATTGTGTGGCCTGCGTGGCCGAGTTGCTGATTTGGGGACTGATCGTCACGGGCCAAACGGCGTTTGGGAACTTCCTGATCCTGGCCGCGATGATTTCGCTGGCGGACGCCTTTCAGGAACCGGCCTACACGGCGTCGATTCCGCTGCTTGTGCCCAAACACCATCTCGGCAGGGCGAGTGGGTTCGTACAGTCCAGCCAAGGCATTGCCCGGATTGTGGCGCCGGTCCTGGCCGGTGTCATGCTCGTGACCCTGGGCATTAGTACCGTTCTGCTGATCGACGCCGGCACGTTCTTGGTGGCGATAGCGACGCTGCTGTACGTACGATTTCCTCGGCCGCTGGCAACCGAGGAAGGGAGTCAAGGCAAAGGATCGTTATGGAGCGAGGCGGCGGTTGGTTGGCGGTACCTGCGATCACGCGTCGGGTTGATGGCGCTAGTCATCCTGTTTGCCTTCGTCAATTTCCTTGTGGCGTCGGTCAACGTGCTCTACTTTCCCCTGGTCCGCAGTTTTGCGTCCTCGGCTGTGCTGGGCGTGACACTGACGATCGGCGGATTGGGCATGCTGGCCGGCAGCGTCGCGGTGATGGTGTTGGGAGTTCCCAATCGCAAGGTGCGTGCCATTCTGGGCTTTATCTTTCTGGGCGGCATGGTCATCGCGTTCTCAGGACTGCAACCCTCGGCCGTGTTGGTTGCGATCAACGGGTTCGTGATGATGTCCGTACTGCCCGTGCTGCAATCCACCAGTCAAGTGTTGTGGCAGACGAAGGTGGCGCCGGACGTGCAAGGCCGGGTATTTGCCCTGCGGCGGATGCTGACCCAAGCAACGATCCCCCTGGGCCAATTGGCCGCGGGTCCGTTGGCCGACGTCGTCTTCGAGCCGCTTTTCCGGCGAGGCGGCGGTTTGACATCGACGGTTGGCGCCTGGATCGGTGTGGGGCCGGGTCGGGGGATCGGGTTCCTGTTCATCCTGTTGGGAACGGCGGGGTGCCTGGCGGCCGTCGCCGCTTGCCTGTTTCCCCGCATCCGGCGTCTGGAACACGAACTGCCGGACATGATTGCCGACACAGGGACTTGATTCGATGGACGTCACCGCCCCGCCATCCTCGACGGCCTCGGATCTCTGGCTGGTGCGACAGCCGTCCCGGCCGCGAGGGAGCCTGCGGCTGTTCTGTTTTCCACACGCGGGCGGCAATGCCTGGGCGTTTCGCAGTTGGGCGGCGGCCATGCCCGAACAGATCGAAGTCTGCGCGGTGCAACTCCCCGGTCACGGCCATCGGATCCGCGAGGTGGCTCTTCACGATTTCGAAGTCCTGCTTTGGCAGTTGGCCGAGGCCGTGGCGCCGGAACTGGATCGTCCCTACGCCTTCTTCGGACACAGCCTGGGTGCCCTGCTGGCTTTCGAGTTGGCCCGCCGCCTGCGTGATCGCACCGGTGCGGAACCGCGGCATCTGTTCGTCTCCGGATGCAACGCACCGCACTTGCCCAAAGAGAGCGACGACCTGTCGCAAGGGGACGACGAGGCCATCATCGGCAAGCTTCAGGAGTTGAACTGCAGTCCTCCGCAGGTGCTGCAGAACCGCGAACTGATGGCCTTGATGCTGCCGGTCCTGCGCGCGGATTTTGCGGTGTACCAGAGTTACGTGTACCGCCCATCGCCGTTGCTGCGGTGCCCGATCACCGTCTTCGCTGGATGGTCCGATCCCCGTACGGCCCCGGATGGCATCGAAGCCTGGCGACAGCATACGAGTGGGCGGTTTGCCGTCCAAGGTTTTCCAGGAGACCATTTCTTCGTCGCCACGGAGGAACGCGCGGTCGTGCGCACGGTGGTCCAGTCACTCCTTGACACCAGGCAGGCCGGACACTATTAACAGGCACACGGTTGCAGCCGTTTGAATGGTATTCCGATCTGGCCACACGTGAATCTGGAGCAAACAACATGAACCAACATGTGCAAACTTCCCGTCGTGATTTCCTCAAGACAACCGGTGCGATTGCGGCTGCCTTGTGCGTAGGCCGCCAGCCCCTCTGTTCCGGCCAGGACGCCGCTCCTGGGCCGGAGAAGCACTGGTTCAAAGGCAATCTGCACATGCACAACCAATGGTCCGACGGCGAGCCGCTGCCGGAATGGGCGATCGACTGGTACAAGTCACACGGCTATCACTTCATCTGCCCGTCCGACCATAATATCTTCCAATCCGAGCAGCTCCGTTTCGATGGTTTCGGATTCAACAACACCCCGCCCGATCTGGCCGCGTTCAAGGACGAGACGTCGCTGTGGAAAGTGATTTCTCCGGCGCCCGGTTGGCCGAAACTGACGCAATCCCGCGTGGACGAAACGATCGACAAGTTCGGCAAGGACTCCGTCCGCACGATCACCGTGGGCGATCGGACGTATGTCCGCATGACGCCGTTTGCGGAGTTGGAAAAGCGGTTTGCCGAGCCGGGCAAGTTCCACATGATTCCCGGATACGAGCAGACCGGCGGCTGTCCGAACGGACAGCAGGTGCACGTGAATTTCATCAATGTCCGCGACGTCTTCCCGTATCTTGCCGCGGAGACACCGCGGGAGATCCTCCAGCGGACCTTCGCCAAGGGGCAGGAAGCCTACGCCGGGCAGCACTATCTTTTCACCGCGAACCATCCGCTGTGGCGGTACTACGACTATTCCCCCGCCGACCTGATCGCGCTGCCGCAGATTCGCGTGTTCGAACTGAATAACAATGCCATCGCCGGTGAGTTCGACGAACATCCTCAGGGCTGGAAACCGGAGAAGTTTTGGGACGTCGTCAACGCGCATCGGGCCGCCCACGACCAGCCGTTGCTGTTGGGCCTGGGCACGGACGACCGCCATGCTTACGGTCCGCCGGCCAAGGCTTGGAGCGTCGTTCGCGCGGGGAAGCTTTGCACGAAAGACCTGTTGGAAGCGATTTCCGCCGGAGATTTCTATGCCTCCAACGGGCTGGATTTCGAGGAGATTCAATTCGACGGCAAGACGCTTTCGGTCAAGATCGACGTCCGGGAGGAGGGTTCATACCGCGTTTTGTTCCTCGGCACGAAGAAGGACTACGACCCGTCCAGCCGGGTGATCGACGTGGAGAAGGGCCCTCGCTGCCCCGCGCGGAAGATCGATGTCTATTCGGACAGCATCGGCGTCGTGCTGGATACCGTCGAGGGCATCGAAGGCTCGTACACGCTCAAAGCCGGCGACCTGTACGTCCGGGCGAAGATCGTCAAGGTCGCCGAGGATCTCAAGCCCGACTGGCAATCCCAACCCGCCGCCTGGAGCCAGCCGTACCGATAGTCCGCGACACAGCGCGGGCCGAACAGAAGCTCGCAAGCCATGCAAGCGATCTCGCGGTCGCGGCGCAGGAGAAGCCGTTCCAAGGCAAATCAACAACCTCCGTGCTCGTCGTGTTGTTCGCCATCTCGTTCCCCTTGAATATCAGAAAGCCCCCTCTCCGATCCTGCAACTGGGCAACAAAAACGATCATATCCAGCGCCACCCGCGCGACGTGTCAAGACCGACTTTTCAACCGGCCACGGCCAGCCTGGGCCTGGTGGATGTGTGGCGCGGCCGACAGCTCGTGCCGGGCGTTGGACGAATGGTCGATGGCGGTTTGCAGACTGCGGCGCGCGGGCCAGATGACGACCGCCGTGGCTGTGATCAGCCCGATCAGCATGAACAACGCGACCCACGGCCCGTAAGCAGACCAGGGCACGGGCGTGCTGCCCAAAAGTACGCGGATTTCGTGGCCGGCGGGCAACACGCCCGTGCCGGAGTGGAAGACTCGCTCTCCCGGCGGGCTATCTGTCGCCGGCAACTGGTCGCACGCAACCTCGTCCGGTCGCGCGTGCTTGACACGGATGCACAGCGATTCACAGGGCGCATCCATCACCCGCCTCCAGCCACCTCGGACGGCAGCGGCTGGCAAGGTATACGTGAATTTCAGCAAGTGCTGCCCCGGCGTCCAGGGAATCCCCGTCACGAGCTTGCCGTCGATCACGCGGAACTCGCGGCCGAAACGTTCCTGGTCAAACGTGACATGCTCAAAATCGGACGGGATGCGCAACTGCAGCGTGACCGGCAGCATGCCTTCAGCGTCGGCGCGTCCCACATAGGTGGCCGCGGTGGGGTTGTCCACCAGCAGCGATTCGGACACCCGGACCACCCCCGGTTCCGTCGCGATCACGGCCTCGAACTGACGGATCATCAGCGGATTGGACTCCGCGACCGCGTCCCGGACTTCGAGCGTCACGTACGCCGCAGGATGCCCGCGCATCAGTCGCACTCGCCGGCCAGGATAGTGAATCTCGTGGCGGTTTGCGCCGGGCAAGTACAGGTAGTCCGCACCCACCGGCAGGTTTTCGAACCCGTAGTTTCCGTCGGCATCGGTCACGGTCTGGGCCACGGGCACGAATTCGCCCTCGACTTGGGCTCGCAGAATCACCTCGGTCTGTCCGCAAAGGGCCTCGTTTCGAGACAGGTTGACGACTCGGCCGCGGATCACGCCGCCCTCCGAGGACGATTGGTCCGCCGCCGCCAAGACCAGCGTCAACGCGATGTGGACCGCGAGCACGGCGTGGTTCCTTCCCAGGATTCAGGCAACTCTTGCAGTCAGGCCGCGATGGCCGCCGATGGGCTCCTGGCATCCGCGTTCAGCAGACCCGCAAGTTCCACCGACTGCTGACCTGCAGCCAGACTCGCCAAGCCCAATTGAATGCGCCGGCGGCGCGCCAGCCAGATGAACAAAACGGTAAAACCCACGACACTGATTATCAGCCAGATCCGCATCAGGGGGGCCATCTCCGGCGCAACCGGGTGCAAGCCGCGAAACCAGCGCGCGGACATGACGACCCACGGCACGTCCAGTCCGCCAAGCATCGACAACATCGCGGCGACACGCGCCCGCCGGTGCGGGTCTTTCCAGCACGAGCGAACCAGCAGAATCGCCGTGTAGACGGTCCACAGGATGAACGCCGTAGTCAGCCGCGGATCCCATTCCCACCAAGTGCCCCAGGCTGCGCGAGCCCACAGCGAGCCCGTGACAAGCGTCAGACTGCAGGCCAGCCATCCCAACTCGCCCGCCGCCTGGGACCAGTGGTCCCACTTCAGGTCGCGCCGCGCCAGGTAGACCAACCCGCTGATCTCCATCACCACGAACCCCAGCAGCCCCAGCCAAGCCACCGGCACGTGAGCGTACACGATCCGCTGCACGAACCCCAGCGACACCCCGGTGGGCGCCAGACAACTGGCAGCCAAAATGGCAGTCGCCAAGAAGCCGCCGCCGATCAACAGCCGCAGCGGCGTAACACACCGTCTTTCCTTGCCTGCCGACATCGCATTGTCCCTCGTTCCGATCGGTCTCAGGACTTCCCTGTCAAATCTCAAATCCACAATCTCAGATTTCAAATCTCAAATCTGACGTCTCGCTTGTTTACTCTTCACCGTCTCGGCCGACGCCCCCAGTCGGCGCTGGTGTGTTCGTGACAGGGCGGCGGAGCGACTCGGCGCAGGGAAGTCGGCTCTGGCTTTGATGTCTGGGCCGGCGTCTTGCCGCCAGCCTGTCGCGCTGACTTCCCCCAACTCGGCCACAGCTGAATCGCGGCCCCCAGCACCATGACCGCTCCGCCGAGCCACAACCACCGCATCAGCGGGTTTTCGACGAACGTCAAATACAGCTTGCCGTCCTCCGTGCCACTGTGCAGGATCGCGTAGAAATCCCCGGCCCACGTTGATTGAATTGCGACTTCGGTCGTCCATTGTTCCTGCAGCTGATGGTAGTGCTGGGCCGGCACGAGCGTCGCTTCCAGACGCCCGCCCCGCGAGATTTCCAGCACCGCTTCTCCTACCAACTTGTCCGGCAACTTCCGCTCCTGCACGCGAGCCACGCGGATGCCGCGGCCCGCCCACTCGAAGGTCTCACCTTCGGTCACCGTGAATCCCTGCTCGCGTTTGCCCAGCGACGAGCCGGTCACGCCGACGGCCAGGCAAATCAGGCCCAGGTGGACCAGGAAGCCCGCGTATTGGCGACGCCCCTGACGCAGGTTTCGCAGCACGCCCCGCCCGAATCGTCGCGCCGCGCCGTGCGTCCCGTCGACGATCACCGCGCCTGCAAGGGCCGCCGAGGCAAACGCGGCGAGTCCGGCCACGGCGAGGCCGATCGGATGATCGACGCCGCAGACGACCGCCGCCGCCGTGGCCAGGCCGCCCGCGCCGGCTGAACCGATGAGCCACTTTTTCTGCGCCACGCTCGGACCTTGGCCCCAACGCAGCAGCGGCGCCAGAGCGGTGGTCAGCAGCAGCGTCAGGCCGGTCGGAATCAACACGCCGTTGTAGAAGGCCGGACCGACCATGATCGCTTGACCGTAGATCAACACCGACACCGCCGCGCTCAATGTCCCGGCCACGGCCGCGGCCGCCAACAGCAGCAGACAAACCGTGGCCACCAGCACGAACGCTTCGCGGCTGGCAGCGCTGCGGATAGTCTGCCAAGATGCCAACGACGAACGTCGCATGATTAGGCCCGCGACACCGCCCGTCGCCAACCCGATCATCAGGACCAGGAACAGCCAGCCGATGGGCGAAGTGCTGAAGGCGTGCAGACTGGAAAAGACTCCGCTCCGCGTCAGAAACGCGGCGAAGTTGCACAAGGCAAAGGTGGCGAACGCCAGGCCAATCGCGGTTTTTTTCAACGCGCCCACGCGCTGCCAGGCCAACATCGCATGAATCAGGCCCGTGCCGGTCAGCCACGGGATCAGCGATCCGTTCTCCACCGGATCCCAGCCCCAGTAGCCGCCCCACCCCAATTCCTCGTAGGCCCAATCCGCGCCCAGCAGAATACCGACTCCCAAAACGCTCCAGGCCAGCAGCGCCCAGGGCCGGGCTTGCCGAACCCAAGGCACGTCGAGCCGGCCGCTGGCGACCGCCGCCGTGGCCAGCGCGAAAGGCACGGTCCACAGGGCATACCCCAAAAACACGACGGGCGGATGGATCAGCATGGCCGGATGCTGCAACAAGGGACTGAGTCCCCCACCCTCGCGCACGGCCGAGAGGCTGGCCTCCATCGGGTCGGCAGCGAACACCATCACCGCCGTCAAGAAACACAGGTATCCCATCAACACGCTGAAAGCGTAGTCGCGGAGGGAGGCGCGACACGTAGCCGCGTCTGGCCGAGACGCGGGGCCCGGTTTTGGAGAGACCGGGCTGCGTGAGGTGGCGGGCAATACTCCGGCGGATCGGAGGCGGAGGCTTTTCCTCTCGCGGAGCGAGAGGGCTACGGTGGGCGGCCACCAGCGGAAGGACAGGGCCACCAGACCCAGCAGCCAAGCCCACAACAGCAGCGATCCGGACTGACCGACCCACAGCGCCGACAGCGAGTAGTGCCACGGCAGCAGGGTGCTGGAGTACTGCGCGACGTAGGCAAATGCGAAATCCTTGCGGTACAGCGCCCAGGCCAAGATGGCGGTGACGACGGACAGTCCCAGCACGCTGACTGCGGCTGCCCACAAGCCGGCGAGCCGCACGCGCCGATGCTGCCGCGCCGCGCCGGCCGGACACGCAAAGGCGGCAAAGCCGGAGCCGACGAAGGCGGCCAGCAGACAGATCTCACCCAGGACTCTCATGGGCTTCCTTCCGGCCGCCGTGGCTCATTCTTGCTAGCACACCGCGTCAACAGCCGCTCGCCTCTCAGCAACCCCCCCGCCTGCAACTGGCCTTCCACCACGACCTCGCGGCTGCCCGCCAGGTTGTCGGGCAGCGGTCCCCTGCAGACGACGTGCAACGAGCCGCTCGCGCCTTGCAGGCAGAAGCTGGCCTGCGATCGATCACCCGCGATGTGCAACGATCCGGGCACCAAGGCGCCGCTGACGCGGACGCGGTGCGGCTCCAACCGTGTCGAACCAGCCAGACATTCGTCCACCGTGAGGTAGTACCTCCAGCTAGCACCAGCGCCGACGTATGCCATGATCGTCGTCACCGCGATGACGATGCCGGCACCAAACGCCAGCTTGACGTTGGGAGTCATCCGTTTCCTTCCTTCCGCCGCCCGCCCAGAAGTCTGGGAGCCCGAGAAACCCGCTTCCTTGGAAAAGCCCGGCGGTTTCTCGCCGGAGAGCCTCTGAGCGGGTACTTAGCAGAATCCCGCGGCTATGTCAAAGTGAAAGTGAATGCGTTCACGAGCCAAGAGCCAAGGAGCCGGCGTGCCGGCGCCGAAGCCGGGCTCAGACGTACAGAATTCAGAATTCGCCATCACGACCGTCTGCCCCGCCACGCGACTTGCCGGCGAGTTCTGAATGCCGTACGTCGGTGTCCTCTTTTCCGCACCGCCCAATCAGCCGCCGGTCGCCTGCGGACTGTCGTCCAAACGCCGGTGGCGGCGCAGGGTGGGGAATCGCCATGCGGTCAGCAGCACGACCAGCACGGTTCCTAATCCGCCGCTGACGACCGACACCGTGGGGCCGAACACCGGATCGCCCGGCCGCTCGAAGAGATGCGCCACCGTACCCGATTCGAATTCGCCCAGTTCGTTGGAGATGCCGATGAACATGCCGTTGATCGCCGAGACGCGTCCGCGCATCGCGTCCGGCGTCCAGAGTTGGATCAGCGTGTGACGGATCACGACGCTGACCATGTCGAACGCACCGGCCAGAAACAACGCTCCCCAGGCGATCCAGAACGATCGCGAGAACCCGAACACGATCGTGGCGATGCCAAAGCCGACGACAGCCCACAACAAGGTGGCCCCAGCGCGCTGCAGTGGTGGGCGGTGTGTGAGAATGTACGATGTCAGCAACGCGCCCAATCCCGGCGCGGCTCGCAGCCAGCCGAGTCCGTCCGCGCCGGCCAGCAGAATGTCTTTCGCGTACACCGGCAACAACGCCGTCGCACCGCCCAGCAGCACGGCGAACATGTCCAGTGAAATCGCGCCCAAGACCAACTTGGTCCGCCACACAAACCCGGCGCCGGCGAGCAGGCTTGCCAGACTGACACGCTCGGCGCTGAGCGCCGGCGGACGGGGGCGGAGGCTGAACAAGGCCACGACGAACGCCAGCGACAAGGCTGCGTCCAGCATATAGACGCACATTGCTGAACCCGTCCAGGCGATGACCAGTCCACCCAGTGAGGGACCGATGACGGTCGCCAGCTGGAAGCCGGACGTGCCCCAAGTTACCGCGTTGGCAAACCGGCTGCGGGGCACGATCAGCGGCAGCAACGCCGATTTGCCGGGCTGCAAAAAGGCCCGGGCCACGCCGTTCAGCAACAGGCACACGTAGATCCAGCGGTAATCCGCCTGCTGCCAGGCGATTCCGGCCAGCGCCAGCGAACAGGCGATCATGACCGCCAGCGCGGCGATGATCACGTGCCGGCGGTCCAGCCGGTCGTTGACTTGGCCGGCCGGCAGCGCCAGCAGGATCACGGGAATCACCTGCACCAGCCCGACCAATCCCAACTGCAGCGTCTGGCCCGTCCGCTCGTAGATATCCCACCCGACGGCGACGAACTGCATCTGGGCGCCCAGGATCGCCAGAAAGTTGCCGGCCCAGAAACGCCGGAATTCCGGTACCCGCAGCGCGGAGTAGGCATCGTGAGCCCGGTGCAAATCGTCGTCGGGAGGAGCGGACATGCTGTCTCTGCAGGAACACACTAGTGCGGCGTCAAGGCTAAATGTTGGGGTAGCGGAAGTGGCGTAAGCTTCCAGCTTGCGGCGATTGGTTGATGGCAAGCTGGAAGCTTACCCCACTTTTTAGTCTGGACGACGCACTAGGCCCTGGTTACGGGGCTCCGCCCCGTAACCTTCTGGCCGCGAGGCTCCGCCTCGCATCCGGCCGGCGGAGCCGGCAAGACGATGCGTTCCCAGGCTGAGCCTGGGAACGAGCGGAACATCACCACGGGGGCAGGCAGCGGGTGCCGCCTTCCAGGTGGACGATGCTGCCGTTGACAAAGCCGGCGTCGTCGGTGAACAGGAAGCCGACCACGTTGGCCACGTCGGCGGGCTTTCCCATCCGCTGGACCGGGATCTTCTTGGCCACTTCGGCGTACAACTCGTCCTTCGGCTTGGAAAAGCCCGCGCAGGATGCGGCCAGCATGGGCGTGTCGATCGTGCCCGGACTGACCCCCACGAACCGCACGCCCTGGGGGCTGTGGTCGGTCGTCAGGCTGCGCATCATGGCTACCACGCCCGCCTTCGAGGCGGCGTAGACCGCGTGAGTCGGAAAGCCGATGTCGGCGGCGACCGAGGTGGTGAAGCAGATCACGCCCTTGCCCTGCCGCTCCATGACCGGGATCGCATACTTGGCGACCAGCACCGGTCCGAGCAGGTTCACGTTGATCAGCGTGTAGAAATCGTCCAGCGTGATGTCCGTGATCTTCTGCGTGCGCAACACGCCGGCGTTGGCGTGGACGCAATCGAGCCGGCCGAACTTGGCGACGGCCAGATCCACGGCCGCTTTCACGTCGGCTTCCTTGCTCGTGTCGCCGTAGTGGAAGATGCACGTGCCGCCCTCGTCGCACAGCCGCTTCGCCAGCGCCGCGCCCTCCTGCTGCTGGATCGACATCGTGACGACCTTCGCCCCGTGCCGACAGAACAGCTCCGTACAAGCCTCGCCGATCCCCGATGTCCCGCCGGTAATCAAAATGACTTTGTCTTTCAAGTGCATGATCTTCTCCTTGAACATTGGTCAGTCGTCAGTTGTCAGTTGTCAGTTGTCACTGGTCACTGGTCATTGGTCATTGGTTATGCC
>CAYPGE010000238.1:0-14077 GCA_964409865.1 uncultured Pirellulaceae bacterium | reverse complement strand
GCCTGCCGAGATCACGCAGGCGGTGGCGGCCGTGCAACAGCTGGCCGACTTGCTGGAACAGGCCGAGAAGGAATTGGAAGATCCTCAAATAGCCGAGTGATCGGACCGTCATCATGCAAAACGCATTCGTAGATCGACAGCGAAAGGCCCTGGCCGATTTGGCTCAGCTCGTGGCGCAGCGCGCCGCCGGCGAAGAGGACATCGACCAGCGGCACGCGGCTCGCGCGGCGGAGATTTTGGACCAGCACAAGTCCCAGCGCGAGCAGTTGACGGCCCAGTTCGAGGAGGAGATCGCCGCGTTGCGCGGCGAATACCGCCAGCTGCGCGAGGACGCTGTCTACCAATACGAGTCCAACAGCTACGCGGTCGTTCAGCAGGCCGAGAAGTTCGACAAGGACGCGGCCGAGGAACTCGAACGGGCCACGGAACGGGCGAAACGGCAATTCCAGATCACGCAGCGCAGCGCCAACGACGAGTTTGACCAGAACAAGGACAGGCCGGGGCAGGACTGCGAGCGCATCCGGCGGCGATGCCAGGGGCGGCTGGAGGAAATCGAGGAGGTCTGGCGGCAGACGCAAAAGGTGCTGCGGCGGCGAAAATGCGTTTTTTCCGAGGAGGGTCCGGCGGGCGCAGAATTGGCGGCGGACGCCGATCCCCAGGACGTCTTCCCGGCGGCTCTGGCCACTGCCAAAGCCAGACTCCAGCAAATGATCCGGCAGCCCGCGGCCAAGTTCCTGGAGGACGGTTGGCCGTTTCTGATTTCCCTCTTCACGTCGGCCGGGCTGGTCTGGCCGGCCGTGCATCTTCTGGGCTGGGGCTGGGGCATCGGCGCGTGCCTGGCAGCCGGCATGGTCGTTTTCGTGGCAGTCCGTCAATCCGTGCGTCCTGCGGCTCGCCGTCAGACGCTGGCCCTCCTGCCGGAAATTCAGCAAGCCCTGGCCGACGGCCGGGCGGCGATGCTGACCGCGACTCGCCGGGCCGAGGTGGAAGCCCAGCGGAAACTGGAGGAGCTGGTCGAAAAACGCGAGCGGACGGTCAGCGAGGCCCACGCGCGGTGGGCGCGGACCCGCGTCGAACTGGCCGAGCAGCATCAGGCAAAAATCAAGCAGGCGGCCGAGCAGTTTCGCGCCCGCCGCAAGGAACTGCAGGAAACCTATCACCGCACCTTGAAAGCGCTGGACGAGAAGTATCCCCCCCTGATCGACGCTCGCGAACAGCGATTTACCGCCGAATCGCAGGCGTTGATCGACCGGCGGCAGCAACTGTTGGCCGGCAACCAGGCGGACCATGAACGGTCCTGGGAAACCGTGGTCCGCGATTGGAAGGCCGGCGTCGGGGAATTCGAGGCCGCGATCGACGCGATGAACCGCATCTGCGATACCTGGATGCCGCCCTGGGACCAGGTGGACTGGGAACAGCGCGAGCCCGAGTCCGGGGACCTGCCGGCGCTGCGGATCGGCAGCCTGCAGTTCCGTCTGGACTCGCTGCCGCAGGGCATCTCCCGGCACGCCCATCTGCAGGTGCCGCGAACCGAATTCTCCTTGCCGGCCGCGCTGGCGTATCCGGAGTGTCCCTCGCTGTTGTATCTGGCCGAAGGCGAAGGACGCGACCTGGCGATCCGTTCGCTTCAGAACGCGATGCTGCGGCTGATTACCTCGCTGCCGCCCGGCAAGGTCCGGTTCACGATCGTCGACCCGACGGGCCTGGGGCAGAATTTCTCGGCCTTCATGCACCTGGCGGATTTTGACGAGCGTTTGGTCTCCAGCCGCATCTGGACCGAAGCGGTACACATCAACAAGCGGTTGAACGACTTGACCGAACACATGGAAAACGTGATTCAGAAGTACTTGCGGAACGAGTTCGAATCGATCCAGCAGTACAACCAGCACGCCGGCGAGGTGGCCGAGCCGTTTCAGATTCTGGTCATCGCCAATTTTCCCGCCAACTTCTCCGAGGAAGCGGCGCAGCGGCTGGTCAGCATCGCCTCCAGCGGCGCCCGCTGCGGCGTATACACGCTGATCAGCGTCGATACGAAAATGAAGCTGCCTCGCAATTTTGAACTGGCGGACCTGCAGACCAACTCGCTCAGCTTGGAGTGGGATGGCCAGCGGTTCGTCTTGACTTACGAAGGCTTGCGGCAGCTGCCGTTGACGCTGGAAGCGCCGCCCGCGGATGACCGGTTCACCACCATCGTCCGCTCGATCGGCGAACGAGCCAAGGACGCCAGCCGCGTGGAAGTGCCCTTCGTGTCCGTGACCCCTGCCGTGGAGGACTGGTGGAGCCTGGACAGTCGCGCGGAGATCGAAGTCCCCTTGGGCCGCGCCGGGGCGACCAACCTGCAGTACATGCGGCTGGGCAAAGGCACGTCCCAGCACGTGCTGATCTCCGGCAAGACCGGTTCCGGCAAGTCGACCCTCTTGCACGCGATGATCACCAACCTGTCCCTGTACTACAGCCCGGACGAAGTCCATTTCTACCTGGTGGACTTCAAGAAGGGCGTCGAATTCAAGCCCTACGCGTCCTTGGGCTTGCC
This sequence comes from uncultured Pirellulaceae bacterium, assembly GCA_964409865.1. GTDB lineage: Bacteria > Planctomycetota > Planctomycetia > Pirellulales > Pirellulaceae > Anammoximicrobium. The sequence goes on along the minus strand of CAYPGE010000238.1, from coordinate 11,544 downwards.
GCACGCCCGCGTGATCGCCATCGAAAGCGAACGGGAGTTCGGCATGAGCGTCCTGCAGCGGCTGGATGTGGAACTCCGCCGCCGCGGCGATTTGTTCCGCGAGCAGGGCGTCCAGGATCTGCGGGCCTATCGTCACGCCAATCCGGACGTCCGCATGCCCCGCGTGCTGCTGATCATCGACGAGTTCCAGGAGTTCTTCGTGCAGGACGACAAGATCTCCCAAGACGCGGCCCTGTTGCTGGATCGGCTGGTGCGGCAGGGCCGCGCGTTCGGCATCCACGTGCTGCTGGGCTCCCAGACCTTGGCCGGGGCCTATACGCTGGCCCGCAGCACGCTGGGCCAGATGGCGGTCCGCATCGCGTTGCAGTGCAGCGAGTCCGACGCGCACTTGATCTTGAGCGACGACAACACGGCCGCCCGCTTGCTCAGCCGGCCCGGCGAAGCCATCTACAACGACGCCAACGGCTTGTTCGAGGGCAACCACCCCTTCCAGGTCGTCTGGCTGCCGGATCACGAGCGCGAGCATTACCTGGAGCGATTGTCCGCGCTGGCCCAGGCCCGCCACCTGACGCCGCCGCCAGCGATCGTCTTCGAAGGCAACACGACCGCCGACCCAAGCAAGAACGAGTTGCTGCGCGCCTGTCTCCAGCAGCCGCAGCCGGCGGGGTTGGCGGCCCCGCGCGCCTGGCTCGGCGCCGCCGTGGCCATCAAGGACCCCGCGTGCGCGGTCTTCCGCCGGCAGGGCGGCACCAACTTGCTGATCGTGGGACAACAGGAGCAGATGGCGCTGGGCATGCTGGTCAATTGCATCGTGAGCCTGGCGGCCGAACTGTACGGACATCCCGCCGCGCAGGACGCTTCTCCGCAGTTCTTCGTCCTCGACGGCCAGCGCCCCGAATCGCCCTCGGCCGGCTTCTGGAACCGCCTGGCAAAACAACTGCCGCTGGACCTTCGCGTAGCCGGCACGAACGCTTGCGGCGACCTGCTCCGCGAGTTGTCCGACGAACTGGATCGGCGGCTGCAAGCCGGGGACAGCGGCGCACCGCCGCGGTTCCTGGTCATCTACAATCTGGCTCGCTTCCGGGAGCTGCGCAAGACCGAGGAATACAGTTTCTCGCTGGACGACAGTTCGCCCTCGTCCGGTCTGGACAAGCAATTCAACGTCCTGTTGCGGGAGGGGCCCAACTTCGGCATCCACACGCTGATCTGGTGCGACAACTTTACCAACCTGAACCGCTGGGTCGATCGCAATGTCATCCACGACATGGCCCTGCGGGTGCTGTTCCAGATGAGCGCCGGCGATTCGGCCAACTTGATGGATACGCCGGAAGCCAGCCGCTTGGGGGTCCACCGGGCGATTCTGTACAACGAAGAGCAAGGCGAGTTTGAGAAATTCCGACCCTACGGCCCCCCGGAGGACGATTGGCTGCGCTGGGTGCGGGAGCAGTTACAGCAGCGCACTGCTAGCAAATGAACTGCCGCCGTTTGCTGCTAGCGGGCGGGGTACAGCCGATCAGCCTTGCCGCCCTGCGTTGACGCGCGTATACTCTCCCCGCTTTTTGGGCGACGTCCAGACCCCGGCCCCGTTCCGCCGCGCGGCGGACGCTATTCCAAGCAGGGAGGCTTGCGATGTTGATGCGACTTGTCCGATTTTCGACCGCCGTCTTGATCGGCGCCATGTCCTCGTTCGGCCCGGACAGCGGTCCGACCCCCGCCCCCGCCGCTGCTTCCGAAGGTTGGAAGAACACCAGCGGCGGCAACGCCACGGCCGAGCCGCAGGCGAGCGGGCGAGCGGCTTTCTCGTCCGACGCGTCGCCCGCCGGGACCCCGGTCACGCTGGTGAGCAAGGGCGCCGGAGTGCTGCCCAACGACCAGGGCCAGGTATGGCGCGAGTACGACATCCGCCCTTACACCTCGCACGTGACCAACACGGAAAGGCCGGAGCAGGCCCTGGTCGACTGGGTTTTGCGGGAAACCGGAACCGACGTCTGGTTCTCCGAGCCGCTGGGAATCCTCAGCGCCAACAAGAACAGCCTGCGCGTCTACCACACGCCGGAAATGCAGCGGTTGGTGCAGGATATCGTGGACCGCTTTGTCAGCAGCCAGGCCGAGGCCCAAGCCATCAGCATCCGGCTGGTGACCATCGGCAGTCCCAACTGGCGGACCACGGCCATGTCGCTGTTGCAGCCGATCGATGTCAAGGCGGCGGGCGTCGAGGCCTGGATTGTCTCCAAGGAAAACGCGGCGATCCTGCTGGCCCAGCTGCGCAAACGGACCGATTACCGCGAACAAAACGCGCCCAGCGTACCGATCCACAACGGCCAGTCGCACACCATCACGCGGACCACCCCGCGCACCTTCGTCCGTTCGGTGCGGATGCGGCCGGATGTCTGGCCCGGACACGAATTGGTCACAGGACAGATGCAGGAAGGGTACTCGCTGCAGGTCAGTCCCCTGATGTCGCTGGACGGCAATACGATCGACGCGGTCATCAAGTGCGAGGTGGACCAGATTGAAAAGCTGGTGCCGGTCAACGTGGACATCCCGGTAAGCACGGGCGGCGCACAGCGCGTGCAGGTCCAAGTGCCGCAAGTCGTCAGCTGGCGGCTGCACGAACGCTTCCGCTGGCCGGCCAACCAGGTCCTGATGCTGGGCTGCGGCGTCGTCGCGTCCCCGACCCAGGAACGGATGGGGCCCCTGGGTCTGCCCCTGCCCGCGCTGCCGCTGACCGGCAGCGGCCGCGCCGATGCACTGGTGCTGATCGAAAGCAGCGGCAAGGCCAGCCAGACGCTGCTGGAAGCCCGGCAAGATTTCCGTTCCGGCCCGCCCGCCACCAACGCGCGATATTGATTGCCGTAGCATGGCTCTCCAGAGCCGTGCGGATTACCAAGGCATTTCGCAATGGCCGCCACGGCTCGGAGAGCCATGCTACGAAGACTCAGCGTCCCTGAGCGGGTGCTTACGGTCTCGGAGCCGGCGGCTTCATCTTCATCATCTGCGGCGGCACGGTAATTTCGCTGGGGTTCGTCGAAGTCTTGAAATTCGGATCGGCTTCGGGCACCTTCTCACCGCCGCCCCCGGCCACCAGTGGTATCCCTCGGACGCCACGTAGTGAGTGACGGCAATCCCGTGGGTGCGACTCGGATCGTGCCCGAACCCATCGTCAGAAGGACAGAGAAAACTCGGAACCACCGTGCTGCGGATCGGCTGGTCCCAGACCCGAAGCATCTTGTCGACGGAATCATACAGCGGTTGCTGTTCCATAAACGGGAGGATCATCAGGCACCACGTGTGGTGATAGGCGGGCGACGGAGCGGTCGGCGGCGGGGTGCCGGGGTAGTTCCCGGTCTTTCCGAACACGGCCACCGGCGGGAACCGCAGGTACGTGTCGTGGTAATTCTGTAACGCGATGCCGATCTGCTTCAGGTTGTTCGTACACTGCGTCCGCACGCGGATTCGCGCGCGGCTTGGATCGCGGGCAACAAGAGAGCGACCAAAATGCCGATAATGGCAATGACCACCAACAGTTCCACCAAAGTGGAACCCGTGCGTGTAACCCTGCGAGACATGACTGGGCCTTTCTGAGAAAGCAACGAGAAAACCGTTAAGAACACCCCGATTGGAGCGAAGATTCGAGCTTTTAGTTCGCAATATCGCGTTCCCATGTCAATTTAGAGTCTGCCTACTTTGTGCTGACAAACTCAAATTGAAAGACGATTTCCACCCTATTGGCGGGAAGGATCGTGAAGCCGTGCTTCTCAAAGTCCCCGATATTCCGTTCAGGTCGATTTGCGGTAATAATGAAAGGGTCATAATTCCAGAGCAAAGAACTCTCGTAGTCCCTAGCGGAGGATTGGAAACTGATGGCCGAGAACGTCACCAAGGAAAGCAAGAAGTCGGACGAGCGGCAGGAATCGAAACGGATTCTGTTGGTGGATGACGATGCGGAGATCATCGAGGCGATGCGGTACGCGCTGGAAGCCAAGGGATACGAGATCCTGGTCGCGCGCGATGGCAACCAGGGGCTGGCATTGGCGGAACGCGAGGACCCGGACCTGGTGATCCTCGACATGATGATGCCCAAACGCAGCGGTTTTCTGGTGCTGGAGCGGCTGCGCCGCACGCGCCCGGTGCCGATGCGGATCATCATGGTCACGGCCAACGAGGGCAGCCGCCACAAGGCGTACGCCGAAATGCTGGGAGTGGATGATTATATCCGCAAACCGTTCGCGATGGATCGCCTGCTGGACAGCGTCAACCGGCTGCTGGCGTAACCACGGAATTCCCGCATCTGTTCCCTCGCGGCCTACGCTCCCCGATGCCTTTTCCAGGCTTGCGCCGCCTGCGTCAACTGGTCGCGCCACACTTGCTCCAAATCCTGAGCCGACGGCGCGTTGCCCTGGCGGACCTGGCCAAAGTACCAGCCGCATGCTTTGCCCAGCCCGTACGTATAGGCATAGGCCAGTGCGGCGTTGGCGGCTACGCCCAGGAAGGGAATGAACTTCAAGGTCCCGCGCACGACTTGCCGCGCCAGCAACCGCCCGCCGATCGGCCCGGCCATCTCCAGCAGCGTGCGCACGTTCAGTGGTTGGCCGTAAATGCCCGCCAGGCGGTATACCAGATGCGATTGGATCGCGGTCACTACGGGGATATCGACCCAGGGCAGCGGCACGGCGGCGGCCGACGCGGCCAGCATGCTGTGCCCGATCACGTGCGGCAGGGCGCGTCGGTCGTTCAGGTCCTTCAGCGATTTCATCGAATCGTGCAGCGTCAGCAGCGTCTGCCGAAAAGCCGCCGGCAGCATGGCCAGCAGCGCGGTCTTCAACCGATCGCCGCCGAATTCCGGTTCGTCAAAGCCATCCTCGGGCCGTGTGAGGTCCACCGGCACGACGGCATCCACAAGACCGGCGAAGCGTTCCTGCTGTGCGGCGATGCTACGCTGCAAGTCCGGCGGCAATGAATCGGGCAGCGGCGACGAGCCGAACGGATCCGGCTGCGGGTGCTGCTGGCCGGGGTAAGCCTCGTGCAGGCAGGTCAGCGCCAGCAGGACCGGGCGTAGCGGCGCCGCTTTGCGGATGGCTCGCAGCGGCTCGACGATCTCCGCCAGCGCGTGATCCATGGCTCGCACCGTGACGATCACCACGTGCGCCGAGGAGGCAAATTGTTGAATGTCCTCGGCTGGATCGTAGCGTGTCTCGCCCAGCCCGCGGGTATCCAGAAAACGCACCAGCGGCGCATCGGTCGAGGGAAAATCGTACTGCTGCGAGCATTGCGTCTGGGGCCGATACCCGCCGCCGATTTCCGCCCGCTCCGCACCCGTCAGGTACTTGACGATCGACGTCTTGCCGCTGCCGGTCTTGCCGACCAGCCAGAACACGGGCAGCGGCGCACGGTCCAGCAGACGGTCTCGCTCCCGGCGGTAGTCCTCGTCGGACAGCGAGCGGAACGGAAGCCAGCGTTTCAGTCTGCGGAACATGAGATCAGTCCGATGGCTGCGGGCCACTCCAAGTATTCGTCGGAAATCGCCCGAAATTGCAGCGATCACTGGCTGATACTATACCGCACGCGGCTGAGACTGGGACGTTCCCGTAACACAGAGTGCAATTACGCATCGTGCGTAACGCAAGATGCGTAATGCGGCAACCAGGAACCCCAATCGGCTTCATGCCCCCGCAGACTGGCGCCCCGCAGACATGTCCGTCCCAAGGTCACCAAGTCCGCTGGATTGCCCCACCTTGTTGGCCGACGGGTGGACGACTAACCTTTAATGTTCGCGGATGACTTTCCCTTACTTTCCATGGAGTTGCCCATGTTTCGACATGATTGTTGGTTCTTCGCTGGGGCGGCTGTTGTCCTAGCTTCTCTTCTGACGCTCACCGGGCTCGCCGGTGATGAGGCAAGCTTGTGGCAGACCAACTTCGAGGGCGCCAAGACCAAGGCCCAAGCGGAGAACAAGCTGCTCCTGGTGGACTTCACCGGCTCGGACTGGTGCGGCTGGTGCATCCGGCTCAAGCAGGAAGTCTTCGATCAGGACGTCTTCAAGAAAGAAGCACCTCAGAAATTCGTTTTGGTCAAGTTGGACTTCCCGCGCCAGAAGCAACTGCCGGAAGAACTCAAGAAGCAGAACGATCAACTCGCCAAGCAATACGAGATCCAGGGCTTTCCGACGATTCTGGTGTTGGACGCCGAGGGCCAGCTGATCGCCCGCACCGGCTATCGTCCTGGCGGCCCGGAGGAATACGTCAAACATCTCGGGGAGTTCGTCACCGCTCATGAGACGATTCTCCAGATGCGGGCCGCTCTGGCCGGCTCGCAGGGACTCGACCGAGCCAAGCTCCTGGACCAACTGATCGCGGCCTACGACAAGCTTGGCAACGAACACGCCGACATCAAAGCTTGGACGGGCGAGATCATTACTTTGGATGCGGACAACAAAGCCGGTCTGAAGGTCAAGTATCAGTTCCGCCAACTCATGGCCGAGGCTTCCGATTTGAAGGGGAACCGGAAATTCGACGAAGCCAAGGCGATCTACGAAAAAGCTTCGAGTCTGGCTGGGATCAGCGGCGAGATGAAGCAGGACGCCTATTTTTCCCAGGGCGAGTGCGGCTTCTATCTGCGAGACTTTGTGGGCGTCGTGGCGAGTCTGAAAAAGGCCCTCGAAGCCGCTCCCGGCAGCGCGAAAACGGCCCAAATTCAAGGGATGATCGAGCGTTTCGGTCCCATGGCGGAAGCTCAGGAAACGGTCGCCAAGGTCAAGGGCCAGCTGGACACGGCCCAGGGTCTGGACCGCGCAAAACTGCTGGACCAGATGATCGACGCTCGGACCAAGCTTGCGCAGGCCATGCCGGACCCGACGCTGGCCCAGGAAGTCGAAAAGTGGTCGCAGGAAATCGTCGCCTTGGATGCGGAGAACAAGGCGGGCCTGAAGGACAAGTACGAAGTCCGCGTGCGATTGGCCGAAGCGCAACGTTTGCTCCAGACAAAGAAATTCGACGAGGCGCACGCGGCGCTCGATCAAGCGCTGGCCCTCCCCGGACTCGCAGGTGAGCGACTGCAGGAAGTGCATGCGACGAAAGCTCGATGCTACTTTGCCCAGCAGGATTTCGAGAAGGCGCGGGACTCGTGCCAAAAGGCGCTTGACGCCGCTCCGGACACCCTCCAAGCGCGGGGGGTGAAAGGCCTGCTGCAACGCGCCGAGAGGGAACTGGAGAAGCGGAAAGTGAAGGAGCCGCCCCCGGCGGCTGAGCCGAAGCCGGCCGCGGCCAACGGTTGACATGCGACGCGGCCAAAGTAGGCTAGGTGGGTGGCGTTTGCACCGTCAATTCGTCTTTCCGGAGGAGCCAGCTTTGCGTGGCGTTCTCGACCTTCGTTCTCTCCGTTGCCTGATGGTGGGGTTGGTTCTTGGTGCCCCGTGGTTGCTTGTGCTGCGGGCCGGCGCAGCGCAAGACGATGCCGGGCGGGACCAAGGCCAAGTGCCCGACGGGCGTGCTGACGTCGAGTTTTCACTCCCTTGGGGCGAACCAGTGCTCGTCAATGGACGAGACTTGGGGGCTCAACTGCGGTACACCTGTTCCGGCTTGGATTCCGAGCGTTTGCGCCGGCGGCCCTATACGGTGCAGTACTCGGACGGTCAAGTTGTCGAACACGAGTTGTTGCTGCGCAGCGGTTGGTTCGTTCGGATCGCGATCCCGTCCCGCCGCCCGCGGTTTCCCGAAGTGCTGCTTCCACCGGGAGACGCGGCTGGCAGCCGGTCCGTGGCGTTCAGTCCGGATGGGCGGCAGATGCTGATCGGCTCGATCGACGGGACGGTCGCCCTTTGGGAGGCGGGCCGCAGTCCCCCGCTGCGGATTCTGGCGGGGCATACGAGCGCCGTCACGTCGGTCGCCTTCCGTGCCGATGGCCGACAGGTGCTGAGCGGTTCGAGAGACAAGACAGCCATCCTGTGGGATGCGGCCAGCGGCGAGAGACTCAAAACGTTCACCGGGCATGCATGGGTCGTTTCCTCCGTCGCTTTGCGTGCGGATGGCCAGCAGGTTCTGACCGGCTCGGAGGATCAGACGATTCGCCTCTGGGACACGGAGACGGGGACACAACTGAAGACCTTCCAAGCCCCGGCACCGGTGACCTCGGTGGCCTTCAGCCCGGATGGCCGGCGCGTGCTGAGCGGTTCGTGGGATCGGACAGCGATCCTCTGGGATGCGGCCAGCGGCGAGGAAGTCCGGCGCTATCGGGGGCATCGGGGCTGGGTCACGTCCGTCGCCTTCCGTTCCGATGGGCGGCAGGTGCTGACGGGCTCCGAGGACAAGACGGCCATCCTCTGGGACGTGGAAAGTGGTGACCCTCTGCAGACGTTGGCAGGGCACAAGAGCGGCGTCGAGTCGGTGACCTTCGATGCGGATGGTCAGCAGGTGCTCACCGCTGCGACCGACGGGACGGTCATCCTCTGGGACGCGGCCGGCGGGGAGCGATTGCGGACGCTGTCAGGCGATTCGGCCTCCGTCAGTTCCGTCGCGCTGAGTGCCGATGGCCGGCAGGTGCTGACCGGCTCCGGTGACGGCTACGCGAGACTGTGGGACGTTGCGGCGGGGGATGTGGTGGGGCGATTCATCGCACTGGCGCGAGGGCGTGAATGGCTGGTCAGCACGCGGGAAGGTCTCTTCGACGGCTCGCCCGGCGGCCGGCAGCAAGTCCGATGCCGCCTCGGCGCCGACCGCGACTCCGTACCCCTGGAACGACTGTCCAAGCTGCTGTATCGCCCCGGACTGTTGACTCTTCTGCGGGAAAGCCAGCGGCCGTTGCCGGACGTGGACTTGGACAAGTCGATGCCGCCCGAGGTGCGAATCGTGGCCCCGGAACCCTCCGAGGCGTTCACCGAAAGCCAAGTTGCGCTGAAAGTGGAAGTGCGCGACCGGGGTGGCGGTGTTTCGGGACCATGGCTGATGCACAACGGGAGCCCCATCGCGGATCCGAAAGACGGCCAATCGCAGGACGGCATCGTGCGCTGCTCTTTAACCGTTGGCTTGGTGCCCGGCGAGAACCGTTTCGAGGCACGGGCCGCCAATGCGGATGGTACCTGGGACTCGGAGTCGGCAATTCTGGTCCTCCACTTCGTTGAGCGGTAGATTGGCCTATCGGCAATGCGGGGCCCAGGATCTTCTCGAAACGGCTCCAGGCGAGGACTGTTAATGGCGCCGACGGATGTGCGGAATCCCGCTCAGGTCGACCTGTGGTACGTGTTCCTGGACAAGACCACGGACCCGCAACTGCAGAACGCGTACCGCGCGCTGTTGTCGCCCGAAGAGTCGCAACGCGAGCAACGGTTTGTCGTCGAGCATGCGCGGCTTCAATTCCTCGTCAGCCGAGCCTTGCTGCGCACGGTGTTGGCGCACTACACGGGACGTCATCCGCGCGAGCTTGCGTTCCGGCGCAATTCGTACGGCAAGCCTTCCCTGATCGCTGGCGACGGCCTGCCGCTGGAATTCAACCTGTCTGCCACGCGAGCCCTGGCGGTGTGCGCCGTGGGCTTTCAGCACGCAGTCGGAGTCGATGCCGAGGACTGCGAGCAAGAACGGGACGGACTGAGCGTCGCTCGCCGTTACTTCCACGCGTCGGAGGTCACTGCCCTGGAGAGCCTGCCACGCGATCAGCAACGGCTCGCGTTCTACCAAGGGTGGACACTGAAGGAGGCATTCCTGAAAGCCTACGGAACGGGGCTGTCTACCCCGTTGGACAGCTTCGCGATCACTTGGAATCGCGATCGCCCCCCGGAGATCTCCTTTCCAGCGCCTGGCTGGGAGACTCCCGGCGACTGGCAATTCGCCCGGCTGACGCTCGTCTCCCGTTTCGCCATCGCGCTGGCAGCCCACCTGCCAAGCACACCCAGGCTCCAGTTGGTCGCTCGACAGACGGTTCCGTTGAGTTGGCAGGAACCAGGCAAACTGCTTCCGGCCAACACCTCGAACCATTGGATCCTGTGAGTCAACGACACGCGCGTGAGATCAGGCGACTAGCCCTTGAGCCGATCCAGCACTTGTCTGACACGACTTTTGGACGCTGCGCCCACAAGACGGTCGACGATCTTCCCGTCCTTGAAAACGATCAGCGTTGGAATCAGGTTCACGCCCCATTCCGCCGAGGTGTGCGGACTGGCGTCGATATTCAGCTTGCCCACCCGGACCGTCCCGGCGTACTTGGCAGCCAGCTCTTCGACCACCGGAGCCATCTGCCTGCAGGGACGGCACCACGGCGCCCAAAAGTCCACAAGGACCGGTCCCGTGGACCGCAGGACTTCGATGGCAAAATTGTCGTCGGTAAACTCACGGACTTTGCCAGAAAGGCCCCGAATGTAGAGCTGGTCGTTTTCGGAGAAACGCTGAATTGATTCCGTGAACCTGCGGTTATCGGCCACTCGTACGACGACGATGGTTCCGTTCTCTTCATCCACCTCGACAAGGCGCGCCGCGACTTCGCGGTTCGAACCTGCCTCAGTCCAGTTTCGCTTCGGTTCGTCCTCCACCTCCCAGGCGTGACTGCCGGAAGCAAGAACACCGGCGAAAATGAGGACGGAGAATCCCAACGCTCGTGTCATCATGGTGCAATCCCACAGCAAAGTGCCAACCTGTTTTCGGGAGGTCCCAACGACGATCGCTTGGCCAGCTAAGTTACAAAGTCTATGGACTTTGTCAATAATTCACGGCGCAAATCTTGGGATAGCTACTCTCAGCGGCAATTTGGGGGAAACGATGAAACGTCGAAGGTTGCTCCGGGGGCGGGCAACACGCACAGTTCCTCAAAGTCTAGCTACCGCATCCGTATCAGCGGTAAACTTCCCATGCTTCCCAGGTATCCCAACTTGACCATCTGCAATGGCGGGATATGATCCACAGGGCGACGTGATACGCGGAGATCGCCCCAGGTGAGGCGGTGGTCTCAGATATCCTTCCTTTGAGTGAAAGTCCCAGAAGCAATGTCATTTGACCAAACCGAGGCTTGGGTGTTGCGACGGGGGGAGCGGGATTGCCATGAGCCAGGCATCCTGGAGAAGAAACTGTACCCCTTGCCCGCGATGAGCGAATTCCATGTGCTGGTGGAACCTGTGTACGGCACCTGGGAGGCCAACATGACGCACTGCCTGGAACGGGCTCCGATCGACGTCTGCCGAATTCGGCGAGAACCGGAAGTGGTGTTGGGCAACGCGGGGGTCGTAAGCGTCTTGAAGACGGGCAATCGTGTGACTGCGTGTCAGGAGGGGGACATGTGTCTCTTGGTCCCCATTGGCAGCGCCGACGAGCGCGGTCACATGATCAAAGTGCTCGGGTACGACGCACCGAACATGATGGGCATGATGGCCAAGCGGGCGGTGTTTCACGAGTTGAACCTGACGCCGCTTCCGAAGAACACGCGTCACTCCTATGTCCGTTGGGCCGGCTTCCCAGTCCGTTACGCGACCGCCTGGGAGAACTGGAAACTGACTTACAACGTCTGGAAAGCCCAGTTCGACCTCGATGGCTTCCCTGCGCCGTATGTTTGCGGGTGGGGGGGTGG
>CAYPGE010000237.1:0-14120 GCA_964409865.1 uncultured Pirellulaceae bacterium | reverse complement strand
CCTGACCATGGCCGTGCCCGTGATGATGTCCGGCTTGCTCCAAGACGCCTTGCTTCAGCCTGGACCGCAGCAGGTGATTGCCCACCGTCACGACCTCCTCGCCAGGCTTCAGCCCATCGAGGACCTTCAGGCAATCACCATCGATCGTCGCGGTATGCACGGTCCGCGAGACGAACGACTCGCCCGACTTGACGAATACGACCTGCTGGAGTCCTTCCTCCAACACCGCGTCCCGCGGGACAACCAAGGCGTCGCGATCCTCCATCATCAGCAGCGCCACGTCGGCGAACATCCCCGCCTTCAGCCGTTGCTCGGCGTTGTCCACCTCCGCCCGCACCGCGATGGTGCGGGTCTGTTCGTCCACAACGTCGGAGATATAGATGACGGTGCCCGGGAACACCTCCTCGGGGTAGGCCGGCACGCGCACCTCTACCTTCTGCCCGATTTTCACCTTGGCCAGGTCGTTTTCGTAGATCTGGGCGTCGACCCACAGCGTCTTCGGATCGATGATGGTCATCAGCTGCGTGGTTTGGTCGACCAAAGCGCCCAGCACGGCGTCGTTCTTGACGATCTTGCCGGCCAACGGGGCGAACAAGGTGATGGCGGGATGGATTTGGTGCGACTCGGTAATCTCTTCCAACTCCGGTTCGTCGAAGCCCAGCACGTGCAACCGCTTGTGCGCCGCGTCCCGATTCTCCTGGGCGATCTTCAGCTCCGCCTCGGCCGCGGCGAAGTTCTTCTCGATCCCGATGCCGCTGTCCAACAACCGCTTTTCCCGGTCGAAATTCAGCTTGGCCAATTCCAGGTCCGCGACCGCCTTAAAGTAGTCACACTTGGCCGTGCCCACTTCCTGACTGTCCAAAGTCACCAGCTTCTGCCCCTTTTCGACCCAGTCGCCGATCTGGACATGGACCTCAGAGACCCGTCCGGCAAACGCGTAGCCGACAATCGCCGTCTTCGTTTGGGGGGCCAGGAGCTTTCCCATCGCCTTGAGCGTCGATCGGCACTCCTGGGCCGATACCGGCTCCAACTTCAGTCCGATCAACTGGCGGTCGGGCTCCGAAAGGCTGACCGACTCTTTCGGCGCCGTGGCCGCCGGCTGGACGTCGTGTTCCGGCTGGGAGACTTCGACGGCGACGGGCTGGCATTGCAGCGATGTGAAAGCCAACATTCCGAGCAGACCGACAGCGGACCGCACCATTGCCCTCGCCCCCCATAGTAACTGAGCAAGATCTTCTCAGGTGTTTTGTGGACAGCCGGAACCCCAACTCGACGTAATCTAGCTGGCGAGCGATCTTGCTTCAACTACCCAAACGGACCACTGGATACAGTTCTACCCGACGCCCAACACATGCACGGTCGCGGGCGGATTGCGAACGCCGCCTTCAGTATTTTCCCACGACATCCCCTGCGGCGCGCGTACACAGGGCATGGTAAACCTGTTCGTCGATCGACTCGGCGACCAGATGTACGGAGCCATCGGCGGACACGAACTGCGTGCCCGCCGGATGGAGACTGCTGAAGTTGTGGAAGTACTGGACCGGGTGGTCCTTCACGTTCGGCGGATAGGTCGCCACGCCGCAGATGCGGGCCGGTGCGTGTTCCCCGCCTGTCACCTCGCCGACCCAGGTCGAGGGCGCCAGCAACGAACACCGCTCGCCCACGACCAGCGTCTGGCTCAGCCCGTCCAGGATGTCCGCGAGCCGCACGCCGCGGTTCAGGAAGAACGTGCCGTTGCCTTCGCAGGAACTGGGGGGAACGCACACGTTGTGGAAGTCGACGGTGCCAAACACGCCGATGTAGTTGCCGGTGGCCAACTTGACCGGCGAAAAGCCCCCGCCGGTCCCGACGTACGGATCGCCTCCTTGCAGAACAAAGGTTCCCGCTCCGATGTCGGACGGACAGCGGTACATCTTGATCTCGGTCTCGCGAGCCGCGGCGTTCGCCGGATCCGTGATCGGCAGCGAGAAATGAATCCCGTCCGCGTACAAGCACGTCTGCTCCATGTACGGCAGAATGGCGCTGGCCCAGGACCATCCCGGTTCCCCAAACCAATGCGGCTGGCCCGTCGCCGGATCGAAGGCCCGCCAGCCGGCCGGAAGACGCTGGAACGTGTCGTGGTACATGTGCAGTCCCAGGCCGATTTGCTTCAGATTGTTGTTGCATGAGATTCTGCGTGCCGCTTCCCGAGCCGCCTGGATCGCGGGCAGCAGCAAGGCGACCAGAATGCCGATGATGGCGATCACGACCAGTAATTCAACGAGTGTAAACCCAGACCTTCGTGTGACCATAAGATGGAATCCCTCTCCAAAGCGTGCATTCGCCGGGCAGCGCTCGCGCAGGCGCGAAACGACACTCAGCGATGAGCAACCAAGAACGCGTGTCGAAGTTCACGCAACGCTGGGAGGGGCACGAATGTGCCAAGGACGCGGAAGGGTACTGGCCGCCGCGCGGGGTTCGCCGACGGGCGGTCCCCGCACATCGTCAGCCCAGCCAAGGGTACTCGGACGGCTGCCGAGCAGGTGCTTCTGTGCCAGCATTTGGCAGATGAAGCAGCCCCCTTCAGGGGCGTCCGGAACGATCCCAAGCCCGGCGGAGACGTCGTCCTCGGGCGCAGATCCTTCGGGAGCGTGGGAAGAGGCATGGCAGAGACCACAGACGTGGCTCTCGGAGATTCGCGCGGCGCTGGCCCGATGCACCTGGCAGCGATGGATCTGCAGCGCGGCGGTTACCGTCAGCAGGTAACCGGCGACGGTCGCCACCGTGATCGTTCGCCGCGCGCGCTCACTCATAAACCAACCTCGTCGAGTCACACCGTTTCAGTATGGCTTCCGGCTGCCAAGTCTGTCAACGTCGGCTTGGCGATTTCGGCATCGGGACCGTCATTGGATATCCAGATCGATGACTTGGTGCCCTCTTCTGACTTCTTTGCTCAGAGGCGTTTCCACAAGGGATTGATACCGTTGCGGCACGCGCGACCGCCGAACCGACGGCGTGGACTTCGGCGTCGCTTCGCCCGCGTCAACGGAGCCGTGGTCGCGCCGGTCCAGGCCCGTGGAGACCGACATGTCCTGAACCGTCACGCGGTGCCGCCCCAGCGTGACCCCTTCTTCCTGATTGCCGCTGCGCAGGCGGTAGATGCCACGCTGGTCCGTTAGTCCCGCCGAATAGGCAAAGTTGGCATCGCCGCTCGATTCCGGGAAGAAGGTGACCAGGCAGTTGTCCAACGGCCTGCCGGCCAGACGCAAGGTTCCTTCCACCGTGGCGGGAGGCGCCTGTGGCTTGCATCCCAGGCACGGGACCAGGGCCAGCACAAGCCAAGCGACGCCAGGCGCGACGTAGCACGGGCGCAGCCGGCCGTTCGTCGTGCCGGCTTCAGCCGGTCTCGACCGCCTCCAGGCGGCACCACCAACACGCGCGCAGGTCGCAGGCGGGAAATGCAGCAGACGGTTCATGGGACCCCCTCCGCTTCTCCGCCCTCCCGAGTGCTCAAGGCGCGCAACGCGATCAGAGGGATCGAATCCGAGAAGAAACGGACGGAACCGTCGCACAGCGCCAGATTGGCTCCGCCCGGATGGTTGCTTCCGTAGGCACAAACCCGCAGGTCGATGTAGTACTTGAAATCGCCGGCGCTGTTGGCGGGCGGATTCGCGCCGGCCCGGTGGTCGTAGTCGAACGGCAGCCGGTAGTTGAGCGGAGAATAGCTGCTGAGCGTCACATGGGCCAACGCCTGACCACTGGTGCCGCACCAGTTCCCATAGTTGCGGAACGTCCAGTCCCAACCCTGCGCGGCAAAAGTGTCGTAGTTCGGATCCCAACGGCTGCGTTCCCCAAAAAACAGTGTGTTGCTGGTGCCGTCCGTGATGTCCGCTAGTCGCACGGGCTGCTGGTCCGGGTTGGGTTTCGAGTTCACCCCTGTATGGAAGAAGATCCCGTCGGCCATCAAGAAACCTGAGGCCGGATGATAGGACCTCGTTCCGCCGTTTCCTGCATAGTTGGTCACCTTGATCCAGCGATCGGTCGGCGTCCCGTAGATGTGGGAGGCATAGTACAGGGGATTCTCGCTTTCCGGCTCCGACGGGCACAGCAGGTCGGGGCCCTGGGCCGACAGCGAGTCTTTCAACCCGTCAAAAACGCTCAACGGGTCGTCGTCGTGCCACTGCCCGCGAAGATGATTCATCTCCAGATACGGCAAGAGATGGACGAACAGACTCACGCCGGTGTACCGCGGCGTCGGAGTTGGATCGAACCGCGTGAACACGATCGCAGGCGGAAACGTGCGCGCGGCATCGTGGTACTGCTGAGCAGCCAACGCCAACTGCTTGAGCGTATTGGTACACCAGGTCCGCCGGCTGGCTTCACGGGCCGCCTGCACGGCCGGCAATAACAGCGCGACCAAAATCCCAATGATCGCGATCACCACCAGCAACTCGACCAGGGTAAAACCCGGCAGGGTGCAACGCGAACCACGTGGTGTGGCGTGTCGTTTCATGATTCGGCCTCTTCCCCATTCTGCCGCAACCGCACGGTATCAGATAATTTCTACTACAGGATATTGTCTGCTAGCCGGTACCGAGCATAGCCGACGGCCAACCGGCCGTCAACGGGCAGGCGTGCGGAGTGATATCGTCCGACCGCCGGTTCCAACGCAGCAGCGCGGCAGCCGACATCATCTCGCTGCTGCCGTCCACACGCATGCTGCCTTGGACGACATCGGGATACGCGACCAGTTCGGCGTCTTCCTGCTCAATCTGGGCGTTGAAAAAGGGACGTGCCAGGATCGGGTTCCCGGCCGATTGCCGGAAATACTCGCCCGATTGCGGATCGTCGCCAACGTAGAACAGGACAGCCTCCACGCCCAGCGACTCGTCGCCATCGGGCCACCACGTCAGCGTCAAACGGCCGCCATCGCGCATTCCTTCGTCGATCTCGTCCGCACCGAACACGATGCCGACTCCGGACGTGCCCCACGACGACCAGCACGGACCCGCTGTATGCCGCGATCAACCCGGCCGACGTCTCGGTCACGAACACCGACGACGACACGGCGGGAGTGACGGTCGCGCCGACCGCCGGGCTGATAACAACGGAGGCGGGGGGCACGGCGACGTTCACGGTCGCGTTGACCAGCGAACCGATGGCGGCGGTGACGAACACCGACGACGACGGCGGTGGCGAGGCCAACTCCATTTCCGGCTTGGTCTACGCGGATCCGAACAACGGGCGGATGATGATCGACGCGGCGGGTACGAAATCTGGGACCGCGTCTGGGGTGAATGGCCTGAGGTGTTTGGCGATGAAGTGTAGGACGGATTGGCAATCAGTCCTACAAGTTGAGCGGCCAATCGCTACATTTTGCCAGGCAGAGTTTCCCTGCGTGTTGCAGAGCGAGCCCCTAGCCGGCTGCGGGGTTCGGAGGCTATAATACTACCCAGCGGCGGCCGGCTTTTGCGTCGGCGCCGGCGTGCAGAGAAGGCGGGCTTCTGATGGTGCTTTGCAAGGAGATTGATCCATGTTCAAACGACTTAGTATCGTGTCGGCTGCTTTGGCGGCCTGGGCCGTCCTGCTAGTGACGGCTTCAGACGTTGCCGCTCAGGGGCCGCCGGTCGTCGCCTACTATGCTGCGCCGCCGGTTGTCACCTACGTCCCGGAAGTGCGAGGTTTGTTCGGCCAGAGGCTCGTTTACCGGCCGGTGGTTACCGCGCCCGTCGCGGTGGCCGCCGTGCCCGCGCCGGCGCCGGTGATCTCGTCGCCCGTCACCACCTACTACGCCCCGGCGGCCCCGGCGAGAGTGACCACGTATTACGCCCCGGCTCCCGCCGCCGTGACCAGCTACTACGCGCCGGCCCCTACTGCCGTGACCAGCTACTACGCGCCGGCCCCCAGTGCCGTCACCAGCTACTACGCGCCGGCGGCACCGGTGGTGATCGCGCCGCCTCGCGTGACAACGTACTACGCTCCGGCCCCCGTCGTCGCTCCGCCCGTCGTGACGTACTATCCGCCGCGGATCGTTCCCTAGCGCGGCATGCAGTCGCGGGCGGTTTGGACTGCGGCGCCTTGTCGCCGCTTTGGCTGAACGCCCGCAGCGCTGCGGATCGGTGCCAGAGAGGACTTGCGAGCGCCGTCTGCCTTGGGCGGCGCGAGGTCGTTTCCAAAGCGGCGACAAGGCGCCGCACTCCGAAGTTCTACACGCCGCGATCCCCTTCACGGAAACGGGACTCTCACGTGCCCACGCCTCCTGTTCTGCCGTTGCCGATGTTGCCGTCGCGAAAGGCGGAGGCCCACAAAGGCGACTTCGGACGAGCGTTGTTGGTGGGCGGTTCGCGCGGCATGAGCGGGGCGATCGCCTTGGCGGGCATGGCGGCGCTGCGCAGCGGCGCGGGGCTTGTCACGTTGGCCGTTCCGGACGTGTGCCTGGACACGGTGGCGTCGTTCGAGCCGTCCTACATGACGGCGCCGCTGGTGTGTGACGAAGCGGGGCGGATGCGGGGCGAGGCGGAGGCGGAGATTTGCCGCTTGGCGAGCGCGTCCGACTGTGTGGCGTGCGGTCCCGGATTGGGCAGGTCGGACCCGTTGAACGAGCTGGTTCTGCGATTGTATGAAAGACTGCCCCAGCCGTTGGTCCTGGACGCCGACGGTTTGAACGCCCTGGCGGCCTCGGACGATCCGTGCCCGGCCGCCTCCGCGCCGCGAATCCTGACGCCGCATCCGGGCGAATACCGCCGGCTGGCCGGCCAGCCCGACGCCCGCTGGACGCGGGAGGAGCTTTGCCAGCGAGCCGTCGATTTGGCCGGCCGGCGAAATTGGGTGCTGGTCGTCAAGGGCCACCGCACGCTGGTCACCGACGGTACCCGGGTGACGTACAATACCACGGGCAATCCGGGCATGGCCACAGGCGGCTCCGGCGATGTGTTGACCGGCGTGATCACGGCCCTTGTCGGCCAGGGCCTGGGCGCCTTTGAAGCCGCGCAACTGGGCGTTTACGTGCACGGGCAGGCTGGCGACTTGGCCGCCGCACAACTCGGTCAGACGTCGTTGATCGCACGCGACTTGATCGCCTTCTTGCCCCAAGCTTTTCAGGCCCTGCACGTGCCGCAGAGAATCGGGTAAACTCGCGTCGAGCCATGACGGTCACAGTGTCGCCTTTCGCTCCGCGAAAGGGCGTTCTTTCGCGGAGCGAAGAACGTAGACGTCTCGCTCCGCGAGACGAAATCCGCTCGCGGAGCGAGCGGTCTACGATTTCTTCACCGCCTCGGAACGAAAGGCAACACGTGTTCCTCGAACGACGCTAAGACTTGAACCGGGGAGGCGCAACAACGGTGCGGCAGCGGAGTGAATCGACTTTTACCGACGACGTGGCTCGGCCCATGAGCAAGACGACCGTACGCATCGACGCCGTCACGATGATCCGTTCCTTGGACTGTATGCCGGCGGGGTTCCGATGCGGCGCGGTCGCGATCGGCAACTTTGACGGCGTCCATCGCGGGCACGCGCGGCTGATCGAACGCTTGAAGCAGAATGCCTCCCGGGTCGGCGGTCCGGCGACGGTGTTCACCTTCGATCCGCACCCGGTGGTGGTGTTGCGGCCGGAAGCGGCGCCGCACCCGCTGACGTGGGTCGAGCGAAAGGCCGAATTGCTGGCGCAGTTGGGCGTCGACGCGGTCGTCGCCTTTCCCACGGATATGGCGTTGCTGTGCTTGTCGCCGCGCGAATTCTTCGACCGCGTCGTCGTCGATGCCTTGGGAGCGAAAGCCGTCGTGGAAGGGCCGAACTTCCGGTTCGGCCTCGATCGAGCGGGAGATATCCAGTCGCTGGAGGAGTTTTGCCTGCAGGCCGGCGTGGTATTGGAAATCGTTCCGCCCGTGACGGACGGTGAGGGGACCATTTCCAGCAGCCGCGTGCGCGACCGGATTCGGCAGGGCGACGTAGACGCCGCACGCCGGATGCTGACCGAACCCTATCGAGTGCGGGGGATGGTGACGCATGGCGCACGGCGCGGCGCCTCGCTGGGGTTCCCCACGGCCAACGTCGAGGCCGTGGATACGCTGCTGCCGGGCCTGGGTGTGTACGCCGGGCGGGCCTACGCGGCCGGGAAAGCATGGCCCGCGGCGGTCAACATTGGACCGAATCCGACGTTCGGCGAGCACGGATTCAAGTTCGAGGCGCATCTGATCGGGTTCGACGGCTCCCTGTACGGGGAGCCGTTGGAGGTTGACTTTCTGGCTCGTCTTCGCGACATTCACCCGTTTGGGTCCAGCGACGAGTTGGTGCGTCAATTGCAGGCCGACGTTCGCGCCGCCCGCGAGACCGTCCAGCAGTGGGCCACGAGAGCGTCCTAACGCGGGCTGCGGCTGCAACCAAAGAAGCCCGGCTTCTTGGAAGACTCACGAAGCGGCGGCTTGGGGGGGCGCCTGCCGGCCGGCCAACTTGCCGGCGGCCGTCTGCTCGGCCAGCACTGCCGCCCCGACCAGGTTGGCGTTGAAGCCCCGTTCGTCGATCACCGAAGGCCGCAGGTAGCTCATGATCCCCGCAGCGCCGATCCGGCTCTGTGCCGAGGGCCCGAAATAGGGCAGCGCATAGGAAGGTTTGCCTCCCAGGCAGATGGGCAAGTCTTCGCGCAGGCCGTCCTTGCGCGCCTGCTTGAAGATCGTCAAGGTCGCCTCGGCCAGGATGCGACCGAAGAGCCGGTCCGTGTTGACCGCCGGTTCCACCCGCATGCTGCTCAGTTTGCTGATGTGC
The DNA here is from genome assembly GCA_964409865.1 of uncultured Pirellulaceae bacterium. Taxonomy (GTDB): domain Bacteria; phylum Planctomycetota; class Planctomycetia; order Pirellulales; family Pirellulaceae; genus Anammoximicrobium. The sequence goes on along the minus strand of CAYPGE010000237.1, from coordinate 5,381 downwards.
TTGCCGGCAACGGACGGATCGGACATCTGCTTCTTCTCGCGGATGTACAAGAACCGGGTGTGAAAGTCGTCGTCGCCGACGACCGCTCGGAACAACCGGCACCGTCCCGGACCCGACAGGATGGTCTCGGCACGGATTGTGTTCACATCCCCACCGGGCCCGGTGAGTTTGCCGTTGGGCAGGCCGAGATCTTCCACGACGATTTGCTCGAAGCGATCAAACGACGCCCCGTACTGGTAGAACAGGGTCTTCAGCATCAGCTTGTCAAGAGGAACCGCGTAGCCCGGTTCGTTGGTGTAGTGCAGCGTCCGGTCGTCGCCGTTCCAGTCCAGCGAGGGGAACTTGACGGTGCCCTCCTTGTCGATCCACACCCCGCCCCAACCGCCGCCGAAGACCCAGTACAGCAAGTCCGTCCGCAGGATGGACCACTCTGCCAGCCCCCCCGCATTGGCGTCGTTTTCAATCATCGTGGGCACGCCCGTTTCGGCGGCCAGCCGCGCCGGCAGGTTCTGGTTGTTCAGAAACGTCAAGTTGGCGGCGAGCAGGAAACTGCCATCGGAGCGGAACAAGCCGGGCGAAGCGATCCCAATCGACCGCAATTCGCTGATCCGCCGGCCAGACTGCTTGACCAACTGCTTGATCTTCTCCACGAGCCGCGCCACAAAGTCGTCGAAGTTGTCTGCAAATTCCTCGCGGGGCAGAAGGTCCTCGCCGAACGGATTCGCAGGGTTGCTGAACAAGCCGATCTTGGCGCCCAATCCGGCTCCGACGTCAATCGCGACGTACATGGGTTCCCCGTTCATCGTCTCGTCCCTCCGCCCGGTTGTGGATCGTCGAACCTGTCTTCGGCAAGCGTTGCTATCTTTGTCGCGTGGCGAATCGGCTGTCAACACCCGCGAAACGAAATGTCGCTCACACGGGGGTGGCAGTGACAAGTTTCTGTGCCAAAAGCGCGGATTCTCCGAAAAAATCGGGCTCCTCTTGGTGCGGGTGGAGTGTCGCCTGTCTGACGCTTCGTCACTCGTCCGTTACGATCCCGCGTTGAGCTTCTTGGCTAGCCTCGCTACGCGGTCGCCCAGTCGCCGCGCGGCATCGACTTCGCCCTCGCCGACCCCCGGGTCGAGCGGTCCGGTCATGGCGCTGGACCCCATTTCCCCCCAGATATCTTCGCCGGTTTCGTCCTGATACAGCGGTCCCGCCACGAGCATGCGATTGTTCAGCATGAACAGCAGCAGCGAGACGACCGTCTGTTCTTTGCCCCCCGTCTGGCCGCCGCCGGTGGCAAACGCCCCCCCCACCTTGTCCGTGAAATCGACCTTCCACTTCCAGTTCCAGTCATCCATGATCACTTTCATCTCGCCCGCGATGCCGGCGAAGTAGGTGGGGGAACCGAGCGCCAAGCCGTCGGCCGACTGGAGATCCTCCTTCGTGACCTCCTGGACCCGCTTCACCGTCACCGCCACGCCGTCAACCCGCCGCGCTCCCTCGGCTACGGCCACCGCCATTTTCTCGGTGTTCCCGCGTCGCGAGTGGTAGACGACCAACACGCGAACCGCCGCTGATTCCGGCGACGCCTTGCCTTCGGAGCCAGGCACGGCCACGCAATTGGCAGTCCACATCCCGGTCGCTAAAATCAGGGCTGGCAACCAGCCGACGGCAACGGCTCGGCATGTATGCACCCTGGGCACTGCCTGTTCTGGCAGCACCGGACTTGGAAGCATCGTCGGGCGCGTTGGTGGAAGTTGGGGGCGGACGATGGTGGGGGGCATGGGGCAGGTCTCCTGGATCTCGTTGAAAAACGGGGCAACATGCCTCTGGCACGTTGCCGGATACATGATTATGTTACTGTATTCCTTGGGCGTGGGAAGTTTCTCTGGGGTAGTCGAGCAACATCCATGTTGATGCGAAGGGCCAAACGACAGCAGGTCGAACGGGAAAAGCGGCAAGGGCTGCGCGAAGCGGGACGGTTTAACGCCCAAGTGATGGACTTCGTTCGGCAGTACATCAGGCCCGGGGTCACGACCGGCGAGATCGACCGCTTGATCCACGAATATACGCTCGATCACGGACATATCCCCGCGCCGCTGAACTACCAGGGATACCCCAAGAGCTGCTGCACCAGCGTGAACGACGTCATTTGTCACGGCATTCCAGGCGATTATGTCCTGAAAGAAGGCGACATCGTCAACGTGGATGTCACAACCATTGTCAACGGCTGGCACGGCGATCAGTCGGAGACGTTTTTGATCGGCCAGGTGTCCGACCTTGCCAAGGCCGTCACTCAATGCGCGTTCGACTGCCTGTGGATCGCGATCGACAGCATCAAGCCGAACTGCCGCGTTTCGGATATCGGCACGGCCATCGTACGTCTGGCGCACGCCCGCGGCTTCACGGTCGTCAAAGACTATGTCGGGCACGGTGTGGGCCGCAAATTTCACCAGGACCCCACCATCTCCCACGTGCCCACGCCGGAGGGCCGCCGACAAAGACTGCCGCCGGGCGTCTCGTTCACCATCGAACCGATGATCAACGCAGGCGTGCCGGACGGCGAACAGGATGAAAAGGACGGTTGGACGGTGCGCACCAAGGATGGTGGGCTGTCTGCCCAGTTCGAGCACACGGTCTTGATGGGGCAAGAAGGCCCGGAAGTCCTGACGCTGACCAAACACGGTCCGCAGCGCGGGCACCGGTTCTGATGGGAACGATCATTTTGGCCAGCGGCGGGCGTCAGCCCGCCGATTTCTTGGGCCCCACCCGCTTGCGTGTCCGCAGCAAGTTGCTACATTCAAATGGGTTCGGGAACCAGTCCGATCCCCTACGCGGGCGTAACTCAGTTGGCAGAGTGCTAGCTTCCCAAGCTGGATGTCGAGGGTTCGAGTCCCTTCGCCCGCTCTTAGTGTAAGTCTTGCCGAAATAAGAACTTAGGATTACCTTTCGACGGTCGAAAGTGCGGCATTCCTTGAAGGGCTTTACGCCTTTTACGCCTTTGCGAAATGCGAAGGGGAATGGTATGCCGAAACTCGTCACCAGACCGACGAAGTATGCCCGTCACAAGGCCAGCGGCCAAGCTGTGGTCAAGGTGGGGAAGAAACTCCACTACCTTGGCCCGTGGAACTCTGCGGAAAGCAAAGTCCGCTATCAGGCCGTTATTGCCGAGTGGGCCGCACAGCAGGACATCGCTCCCGCCGCTGCAGTCACGGAACAACTGCCGGAAGCGGATACCACCATCACCGAGCTACTGGTCGCTTACTTGCATCACGCTCAGGCGTACTACGTCAAGGCCGGCAAGATTACCGGCCAAGTGCATGTCCTCCGATCCGTCGCTCGGTTCTGGAAGGAATCCTTCGGCGGGATTCTCGTCCGCAGAATCAAGCCGAGCCACTTGAAGGCCATCCAGAAACGGATGGTTGCCATTGGCGAAAGCCGGTTCTACGTCAACAAGGTCACCGGCTATTCCAAGTCAATGTTCCGCTGGGCCGTCGAAAACGACCTGGCCCCTGCCGATGTTTGGCAGGGACTGTTGGCCGTCCGTGGACTGGCCAAGGGACGCACTGAGGCTCGGGAGACTGAGCCGGTCGGGCCGGTCGAAGACTCCGTGGTCGATGCCACACTGCCCTACCTGCCCGCCGTCGTGGCCGACATGGTTTGCCTGCAGCGGTTGATCGGATGCCGGCCGTCTGAGGTCTGCATGATCCGGCCTTGCGATATCGACCGAAGCGGCGATGTCTGGTTGTACTGGCCGGCACGCCACAAATGCGAACACCACGGACGCGGTCGTACCATCGCCATCGGTCCACGGGCTCAGGCGATTTTGACGCGATACCTCTTCCGCGACGCGACGTCCTACTGTTTCTCGCCACTGGAGTCGGAGCGGCAACGCAAGGATGAACTGCGAGCGAAACGCAAGACGAAGGTGCAGCCCAGCCAGGCGGATCGCTCGAAACAGAAAGCGAAACGCAAGCCTGGTGACCACTACACTCGAACATCCTATCTTTGGGCGGTTCGGCGTGCATGTGGACGGGCATTCCCCGAACCTGACGGTCTTGACGGTGAGGACTTGAAAGCCTGGAGAAAGGCGAACTGGTGGCATCCGAACCAACTGCGTCACAGCCTGGGCACGGAAGTTCGCCAACGGTTCGGCTTGGAGGCCGCCCAGGTGGTGCTGGGGCACTCGAAGGCCGAGGTGACGCAGGTGTACGCGGAGCGGGACCAGCGGCTGGCGATCGAGGTCGCGCGCCAGGTGGGGTGAAATTTTTGCCCACCCTTGCAGCGCAGGGCGGAGAATCGCTATAGTGTACGTATCCACACGCGGGTTACCCGCCCGCGTGCGGTGAACCGGCCATATCCATTTCCGGGGTCGAACCGGGATCCAGTAGCTTTCCAGCGAAGGCCGTCTCGACGGTGGGGTGGGCTGAGGACGCGCGGTCACCGGACCGGTGCGGCGTTTGTCTGGGCGAAGGCACGGCGGCCAGCGCCCACGGACAAACGAATTCCGGCAAGGGTCAATGTGAGACCTTGCCGGCGCATTTCGGAAGAGAAAAGGCCAGCGAGGTCGTTCATCCTCGTTGGCCTTTTTTTGTCGGAGTGCGCTATGGCAATTGATTTCCAGAACGAAACCCTTTGCACCATCACGGAAGCGGCCAAACTGTTCCCCGGCCGGCCGCACGTCGCCACGATCTGGCGGTACGTTCACACGGGCGTGCGCGGCCTGCGCCTGGAGACCATCAAGGTCGGCGGCAAGCGATTCACTTCCCACGAAGCCATTCAGCGGTTCATCGAACGGGTGACCGCGGCGGCCGACGGCCGGGAGATCCCCGTCCGCACGGCCAAACAGCGGGCGCGGGACATCGCCAGGGCCGAGGCCGAGCTGGCGGCTTACGGGATCTGATCCGGGTGCAGCGGAACGGACAGCGAACGCGGGGTGGAAACGTACTCCCGCCACAGCCCATCGCAACAAGCCGAGCCGGCTCCGGGCAAAGCGGGCCGGGGGCCGGCTGAAGAGCTTTCTTGAACAAGCGCAGTTCTGCGCCGCAAAAAAAGCGGAGGCGAAACGGGGTGTTGACCTAACGTGTCACGCGGTCGTGCTAGCAGTGCGATATATGTATACGCAGTTACACTTTTATAAAGGAAAACACTTATGTTCCGAACTCGACACGATTCTGGTCGCGTGCGTTCATTTTCAAAAAAAGTCCGAGAAATCTTTCCGCAACGGAACTTCCAGTCGGCAAACGCCATTGCGTGTACATGTGTATCGCATGTGTGTGGGTTGTGTCGCACATGTGTCGCACTGAAAGTTGAAGGCGTTTCAAACGCCCTTAGAATCCGTGCAACTTCAGGACTCCTGACCTCGAATAGTGGTCGCTGGGGCGTTTGGGTTTCGT